>DGGX01000213.1:11265-11850 GCA_002392385.1 Lachnospiraceae bacterium UBA3863 | reverse complement strand
GCAGCCGGTGCCATAGGTGTTCTTGGCCTCGCCGGGGGTGTAGCAGGTCTGGCCGAACAGAGCTGCCTGCTGGTCGCCCGCAACGCCGCGGATCGGGATCGGGCCGCCGAAGAACTCGGGATCGGACTCGCCGAAATCGCCGCTGGAAGGTCTTGCATCCGGAAGCACGCACTTCGGAACTTCCAGCTGTTTGCAGAGCTCATCGTCCCACTCGCAGTTATTGATATTGAACAGGAGGGTTCTGGACGCGTTGGAATAATCGGTAGCGTGTACTTTGCCCTTGGTCAGTTTATAGATCAGCCAGGAATCGACCGTGCCGAAGGCCAGCTCGCCGGCTTCTGCTCTCTCGCGGACGCCCGGAACATTGTTCAGGATCCAGCGAAGCTTGGTGCCGGAGAAATAAGGGTCGAAGACCAGACCGGTCTTATGATAGGCCTCGTCGGCGATGTTGGGATACTTCTCCATCAGCTCCGCCTTCATATCAGCGGTACGGCGGCACTGCCACACGATCGCGTGATAGACGGGCTGGCCGGTCTTGCGGTCCCAGAGGATGACGGTCTCACGCTGGTTGGTGATACCGATCGC
>DGGX01000213.1:0-11147 GCA_002392385.1 Lachnospiraceae bacterium UBA3863 | reverse complement strand
GTCTGCCAGATCTCGTTGGCATCGTGCTCTACCCAGCCGGGCTGAGGATAGTACTGCGTGAATTCCTTCTGCGCCATGCTGCAGATCTCACCCTTCTCGTTGAAGAGGATGCAGCGGTTGCTGGTCGTGCCGGCATCCAGAGCCATTACATACTTAGCCATAATTACCTCCATTTTGTGCTAGCCGCACACTTCCCGGACTCCCCCATGAAGTCCGGACACACCCAAAGAGCTACCCATAAACATTCGTACATGTGCCTCGAGGGCTCTAACTCCGACTCATCCCCGCCCTGCGGCGGAACCTGAAGGCTGTCCTCCGGTGTCCCCACACCGTGGTGCCCTCACATGAGCCAGACGTCCCTGCTGGTGGTGGAAATGGCCGCCGCCCCACTGTCCAGGGCATGCATAACATCTTCCCTGTTCTGTATGAGGCCGCCGCAGATCACCGGAGTCCTGCTCTTTCTGACGATCGTCCGGATCACACGCGGTGCGACGATGCCGGGGAGGATCTCAATCACATCGGGAAGAGCTCCGCTCTTCTGCTGCTTCTCTATGCTGAGCAGCGCCATGCTGTCCAGCAGGAAGTACCGCAGCACCGTATACAGACCGATCTCCCTGGCATGGGCGATGAGGTTGTGCTTGGTCGTGATCACGCCGTCGGCGCGGACGATGTTCTTCAGATAATCCAGAGAAGCGTCCTTCCCTGACAATCCTAAGATCAGGTCGATGTGGACCATGGCGAGCTTGCCGGCTTCCCGCACCCTGGCCACGATATCATGAATGGAACACACATCTCCGTAGAGTATGAACACCACGTCAACGTCTGTCTCCAGACACGCTTTCAACCCTTCTTCATCCTTGACGGCAGCAATGATCGGCGATGCCTCGATCAACTCGGTAAAAGCTGTCCCCATATACCCTCTTCCATCTCCAGACGTGCCCTCGCACAAAAAAAAGTGACACACAACAATAAAGACCATCCCCCATTGTCGCCGTCCTCTCTTCTCTCCAGGCACGTTTTCTTAAGTTGTCTCTATCGTAACACCATATTGTACAAAATGCAAGACAATAACCGCAAATAATTGCATTCTCAAGACATATTTACCATGTGTGCCCCGTGAGCATGCAAAAGAATGAGTATTATTAACTAAACAGGCATCCTTTTCTTGCAAAAATCCTCAAAAACAGGGAGACAGCCGCATCCGCGGATCTGTCTCCCTGTTCTGATATCAGTGTATACCCTGTACCTTCCGGATCGCCTCCAGGAGCTCGTCATACTCCTCAAAGGCGGGCAGCTGCGGGTAATCCGCCCGGATCTTGTCCGTCGTGCGGAAGAGAAAACCGGCCTTGCTGGCCAGGATCATGTCCAGGTCATTGTAGCTGTCTCCGGCCGCGATGGTGTCGTAGCCGATGGACTGCAGGGCCCGCACGGTGTTGAGCTTGCTCTGCTGTATGCGCATACGGAAGCCGGTGATCTCCCCGCTCTCCGCCACCTCCAACTCGTTGCAGAAGATCGTCGGCCATCCCAGCTTCTCCATGAGGGGGCCGGCGAACTGGGTGAAGGTATCGCTGATAATGACCGCCTGACCCTCCGCGCGCAGGCTGTCCAGGAATTCCCGCGCTCCGGGCAGGGGCTCGATCTGACTGATCACTTCCCGGATCTCCTTCAGGCCGAGGCCGTGCTCCTTCAGGATGCCCAGACGCCATTTCATCAGCTTGTCATAGTCGGGCTCGTCTCTGGTGGTCCTTCGGAGCTCGGGAATGCCGCTCACCTCAGAGAACGCGATCCAGATCTCGGGTACCAGGACACCTTCCAGGTCTAAACAGGTGATATACATAACGTTTTGTATTCCTCTTTCTTTCTGTCTTTTTTATGGTTCACTCCCGGAACTGTCCGTAGAGATATCCCACTCCTCTTTATTGCGCTCACCGCCCGTAACGGTGATGGTGCCGCCCTGACATTCATAGGTGAAGGTCCCGTGCCGGCGGGGGCTCATCACGATGGCGCCGGTCGCCTGCACTGCCTCCACGGCCCGGATGGACTTGTCGCTGGCCAGGGTCCTGTGGGGGTAGTCCGTAAGGATGGCGTACCGGGGCGCGACTGCCTGCAGGAACTCCTCGCAGTTGCTGGTCTCGCCGCCGTGATGGCTCAGCTTGAATATCTCCGCCCTTACATCGATACCGGCAGCCAGCATATCCTGCTCATTCTTCACATACATGTCGCCGCCGGTGAGATAGCGGATGCCTCCGCCCCGCACCATGGCGACGGCGGAAGCCAGGTTGATGGCGTCCGTGGCGTTCTCGCCCTCCGGATACACACTGGTGTCCTGCCAGATGATGTCCACCTGTGCCCATCCCACCCTGAACTGGTCGCCCTGGGTGAAGGTGATCACGGGGATGCCCTTCTGCTCGGCCGTCTGCAGGATGGCCGTCTGCGCGTTCTCTCCCCAGCTGCCGGACAGGCTGAGATTTTTAGTCAGGGCCGGATACCAGGTCTCCCACTGATAGGCCGGGTCGGAATACTGCAGGAGCATGTCGGCGTAGGGCAGATAGAGGTGCTCTACGTGAAAATAGGGATCCTCCATGATGGTGCAGAGCAGCATATAGTGGTCATCGTGGTAATGGGACAGGTAGAGGTCCAGCGTATCGATGCCCTGGTCCTTGAGCCAGCGGATCGTGCTGCAGTTGTCGTAGTTCTCCAGGTCATCCGGCAGTCCGGTGTCCATGAGCAGGTGCCTGCCGGCGGACGAGATCAGGATCGCGTCGCCGGGGTAGGGGGCCTGTCCGTAATCAATGGCTGTCACAGACATCTCAGGCTGCAGGGGCTGTACAGCCTGTGTGCACAGGCCGGCCGCCATCGCCGCGATACAGAAGAACTGCCGCAGGGCGGTCAGCATACGGGCTCCGTTTCCGTCCCGCTCTGTTCCTCTGTCTGACTGTCTGCCGCCGCCTCTGTTTCAGGCGCTGCGGCGCCCTCTGTTTCCTTCTTTTCTTTCTGCTTGTCTGCTTCCTTCTGCTCCGCTTCCTGCCCCTCTTCTGTCTCGTCCTCCTCGATGAGGTCTTCCAGCTTGATCAGGCGGATATCCTCGGGGGTGGGCGACTCCATGGCGGCAATTCTGCGGGCCTGGTTGGTCACGATATCCTCGAAGAGGTTGCGGACCTCTCTGGCGTTGGCAAAATTCTCCAGCCGCTCCAGCCTGCGCATGACGATCATGGCCCTTACCTGTTTCTGCACATTCTCGTCCAGCTCATACTCGTATTTGCGGCAGTTGAGCAGGAAGATCTGCTCCAGCTCGTCCACGGTATAGTCCGGGAACTCAATGTACTTGTTGAAACGGGACTTGAGGCCGGGATTGCTCTCGATGAATTTCTCCATGGGGCGGGTGTAGCCCGCCACGATCACGATCAGGTCGTCCCTGTGATCCTCCATGGCCTTGAGGACCGTATCAATGGCCTCCTGTCCGAAGGCGTCGTCCTTCTGGGCCAGGGCATAAGCCTCGTCGATGAAGAGAATGCCGCCCATGGCCTTCTGGATCTGGTCCTGGGTCTTGAGGGCCGTCTGGCCCACATAGCCCGCCACAAGGCCGGACCTGTCCACCTCGATGAGCTGTCCCTTGGAGAGGATGCCGATCTTCTTGTAGAGCTTGCCGAGGATCCTGGCGACCGTGGTCTTGCCGGTCCCGGGATTGCCCGTGAATACCAGGTGGAGGGAGACGGGGACGGATTTCATTCCCTGGTCCCTGCGGAGCTTCTGGATCTTGGCAAAATCCGCCAGCTCGCGGACGTCCTTTTTGATCTTGGTGAGGCCGATCAGCTCGTCCAGCTCCTCCATGGGATCTCTCTCGGGCTCTTTGGGCGTTTCCGGCTGGGGCTCCGGGGCCGGTCCGCTGCCCGCTGTCGCCGTGGGAAGAGCCGGCGTGTCCGCCTTGGCTCCCTGGGCCGCGGGAAGGCCGAAGTCTCCCATCAGGGAAGGATCGATCTCCACAAGATCCTTCTCTGTGGGCAGCTGGGGCATCTCACTCTGCAGCTTGTCCAGATCCGGCAGATCGCCGAAAAGCTTCCTGGCCTCATCCAGGGCTTTCTGGGCCTGCAGAAGGGGATCCCGGAAGGTGTCAAGGGAGCTGCCCGCGGCGGTGCTGTCTCCGGACCGTCCGGCCGTCCTGCCCGCGGAAGGCTGAGACGTACTCCCGGCTTCTGTCCGGCTGTCCGTCCCGTCTCCGAATGTCAGGCCGCTGTCCCCCTCCGGCTTCCTGCCGCCGAAGAGATCGCCGTACATGTCCTTCATGTAGTTGCCGGCCTTGATCCCGCGTTTGCGGAGTTCTTCGAGTTTCTCCCGTTCTTTCCTGCTAAGTGCCATAGTTTTCCCCGTTTCCTGTCCGTCCGCGGCTCCCCTGAGCCGTCAGAACTCGTTCTCCTCGATATAATGGATCCTGGCCGCGTCGAAGCGGTCCTGCTGTCTTCTCTCCTCGTCCGGATAGCCCAGCGGGAAGATGGCAAAAGCGCGCAGGCCCTCCGGCATGTGCAGGATCTCCTCCACCCTTTTCATGCGGTCCTCTTTGGGCGCCACGCCCAGCCAGACACCGCCCAGTCCGAGGGCATCGGCCTCCAGCCACATATTCTCCATGGCGATGCTGAGATCGATCTGCGCGTATTCGGGCATCAGGCAGTCCTCTCTGTAGCAGCTGACGATGGCGACCCCGGCGCCTGCCGTGCACCCCGCGTAAGGGGATACTTCCGAGAGCTGCCTGAGGATCTCCCTGTCTCTGACCACATAGAATTCCCAGGGCTGCTGGTTGCCGGCGGAGGGTGCCGCCATGGCCGCCTTCAGGATCTGGACGATCTTGGAGCGCTCGACACGGGCCTCAGAATATTTTCTCACACTGACGCGATGATAGATGTTCTGCATCTCTTTCCTCCTTAAGAGCAGGTACAGTCCGCCTTTTCCCATAATATAACAAAACGCGCGATTTCGGAAGATGCTGTCTGCATTCTGGAAACCGTGCGCGTTCAGTGCTATGATGGATTCAATCGACCTGATTCAGAAAGGGATTCTCATGAGCGACCGCCATTCAGAGACGCATACACATGTGGACGAGAACGGACACATCTATACCCATACCCACGGTGACGGAAAGAACAGTGCCCATTCTCATTCCCACACCCACGATCCCGAGGAGATCCGTTCTGTGGTCAACCGGCTCTCCCGCTGCATCGGCCACCTGGAGAAGGTCAGGCAGATGGTGGAGTCCGGCGAGGACTGCAGCGACGTCCTGATCCAGCTGGCCGCTGTCCGCTCCGCCCTCAACAACGCGGGCAAGCTGCTCCTGAAATGCCATCTGGAACACTGTATACAGGAGGCTGTTCTGGAGGAAGACGACGTGGCCATCGAAAAGATGAAAACAGCCATAGACCGCTTCATCAGCTGATGTCCGGCGGATAAACGGCGGATGTGCAGCGGCTGCTCAGCGGATGTTCGCGTAGCGCAGGGGCAGCTCCAGCCTGTGCGTCTCCAGCAGTTCCCGGTCGCGCAGGATCTGGTCCGCGGGACCGTCGGCGCAGACGGCGCCGTCGTAGAGCAGGATCACCCTCTCACAGGTCTCATAGATCATATCCAGGTCGTGGGACGTGATCATCTTAGTTCCGGGCAGGTTCTTTATTACTTCTATCACCTTGCGGCGATTGTAGGGATCCAGCGCCGCGGTCGGTTCATCCATCAGGAGGATGTCCGGCTTCATGGCGAGGATCACGGCGATCGCCGCCATTCTTTTCTCACCGCCGGAGATCCGGTGGTTGTGCCGGTGCTTGAGGCGGCCGATCTGCAGCTGCTCCAGCGCCGCGTCGATCCGCCTGTCGGCCTCCTCCCGGGACAGGCCGTAGTTCATCGGCCCAAAGAGCATGTCCTCATAGACGGTCGGCATGAACATCTGCGTCTCCGGGTCCTGCAGGACGACCCCGATCTTCGCGCGGATCTCCGCCAGGTGCGCCTTGTCCACCGGCAGTCCTGCCGCGGTGATCTTCCCATCGCTGCAGGGAAGGAGGCCCAGCAGAAGCTTCATGACCGTGGACTTCCCGGCGCCGTTGCAGCCGATGAGACCGACGGTCTCCCCTTCCCTGATGGTGAAGGAGATGTCCTTGAGGACAGGCTTTGCTCTTTCATAGGCACAGCTCACATGTGCAAATTCGATCATTTTTCCCACCTCAGACAAACATTCTCCCCAGGATCTGTGCCACCGGCACGAACCGAAGAAAACCGCATACCGCCGCGCTCAGTGCCAGAAACAGGAGATCTCTCCCCTGCACGGGCCGGGTCCCCGCGTAATAGAATTCTCCTCTGTATCCTCTGAGCAGCATGCTGTCGTACAGGGCCTGCGCCCGGTCCATGCTCCTCAGAAGGAGCTGCCCGAGAAAAGAGCCCCACGCCCGGAAGCGGATCCCCTTCTCTCCCGGCGCCCGCAGGCTGTAGGCATCGGTCATGACGGACACCTCCCGCAGCATCACGGCGATGTACCGGTAGGTGAGCAGGAGGAGCGTCACGGCATACTCCGGCACATGCATGGCGCGCAGGGCGGCGCAGAGCCGGTCGATCCCCGTCGTCGCCATGAGCAGGAAGGAAGCCAGCAGGCACAGGACGCCTTTGAGCATCAGCGTGCACATGGACAGAACGCCGCCGGTCACCGTCACGGTCCCTATCTGCAGGACCGGCTGCCGGTCCAGGAAGGGGCTCCAGATCCCGACCGCGAGGACGAGCGGCAGGACATACCGGAGCCTCCGGAAACACAAAGAGACCGGGATCCCGCTCAGCTGATACAGGAGCACCGGCCACAGAACCATCGGCAGAAGACCGCTCAGATCATATTTCCCGAACGACGCGACGGTTGCGATATATATGATTGCCGCGAGAAGTTTCACACCCGGATGCAGGTCGTGGATTCCCGAAGAGAGCGCTGCGAGATCGTCCATCCCGGCGAGGTCCCGCAGCGCTGCGTCCATTCTGTTCATAGTTCTCTCTGTCTGCTTATGCGGTCTGTTTCGCGCCGCCTTATGTCGTCTGGTGTTTCGGGCTGGTGCCGGTCTTCTTCCGGAAGAAGCCTCCGGCGATACAGATCCCGGCGGCGACGGCCGCGACCAGCACACTTCCGATCAGTCCCGAGAAAGACGTCCCGGCTGCGCTGTCACTGTCCTTAAAGGCATAATCCGGCAGCAGAGAGGTCGTCTCCTGGATCCTGCCCGCCGTCTCCGCCACGGCGCTCTGCTTCCCGAAGTTCTCCTCGTCCAGCCCCATGTTCGCAGCGTAACCTTCCTCTTCGTTTCCGAAGAGCGCCCACTCGAGACCGTCCGGATTGCTGCTGGCGAAGAGGCTCAGTCCGCCGCCCACGAAAGCTGCCGTGACGGCGAGGACGATGATCGTCGTGCGGAGAGATCTCCTGGCCGGAAGCTGCGCCTTCTCTGCTCCCAGCTCCTGCAGGAGTTCCGGTCTGGCTTCATAGACGAACAGCAGGACCGCCGAGGTGATCAGTCCCTCGATCAGCCCGATGGCCAGGTGGATCGGCAGCATCAGTCCCGCAAAAGGAACGAAGGGCAGATCCGTGATCCCCGACAGGCTCGTCTCCAGAACGACGGAGAAGGCGCCGAGCTGCAGGGAGATCACGCACCCCAGGATCGAAGCGACGATGATCCTCACGCGGGTATTCGCGCGGTCTTTTTCAGGGGAAGCGCCCTGCATGATCGGCCGCCAGATCAGATAATATCCCAAAAAGCACCCGTAAAAAGCCATATTCCACACATTCGCGCCCAGTGCCATCAGGCCTCCGTCCGCGAAGAACAGACATTGGATCGTCAGGATCACGATCATGGACAGAAAGCCTGCATGCGGCCCCAGAAGTGCCGACAGGAGCATGCCGCCGCACAGATGTCCCGAAGAACCTGTCCCCGGAATCGTATAATTGATCATCTGCCCCGCGAAGACCAGCGCCGAAGTGACCGCCATCACCGGCAGCTTCTCCGGGGCATTCTCTTTGCGCAGTTCTCTCACCGAAAGTCCCGCCGCCGTACCAGACAGTACATACATTGTGCCCGCCACAGCCGGCGCGAGCAAAGCGTCCGCCATGTGCATTCCGCAGTCCTCCTTTCCGATAGTTCTATATCAGTTTACTCCGGAAAAGTGTCCTCTTGAAGCCCCCGGGGGGGATACTGACCCCGAAAAGGCCCTGCCGGAAACGGGGCTGTCGAATTATACAGTTCTATGCATAAACAGTTCCGAGGGGTCTTCCGCAGCGCCGGTACTCGGCGAGGTATTGTCGAGCCGTAGTACCGTTGCAGCGAGGACAGAGCTAAGATTCATGCTTATGCATGAATCTTAGCTCACGAGATTCGCTTTGCGAATCTCTTCTGATCGCAGCACCGAAATCGCCTGCGCGAATTTCGGTGCGCGCGCCTTCGGCGAAAAGGACTAAGCGAAAGCGGGCCCCTCGGAACTGTTTATGCATGAAAAAAGTATAATGCGACAGCCCCGTTCCTAGTAAAAACTCAGCGGGATCAGATCGTCGCCTTTATAGTAATACCGGTATCGTCCGCCATCCAGATACACGGTGCAGTATGTCGCGGTGTATTTGTCCACACTGACATTGTAGCCGGAACTGCCCTGGAAGTGTGCCAGTGCCTCCGTACCTGAGCCGTTTGCATTGCATCTGTAAAGTTCGATGTCTTCAGAGTTGCTGTCCGCACTGACGGAATAGTAGAATTTTCCGTCGATGACGTCGTTGATGACCGAGACCCTGTCCCCGAGACTTGTGACAGTCTCCATGCCCGTGCCGGTCAGCCTGCAGATGGAGACCGGCATGGTATCCAGGGCGGAAAGCGTGCTGCGCGCGTTCAGCAGTATATACTCGCCGGACCGTCTGCTGATATATCCGTGCTCCTCCAGTTCGGATACTCTGCCGGTCTCCAGATCGACAGCCCAGAGCGGATCCCCGACGCCGTCCGAATAACCGACATACGCGACGCCATCGTAGACAGCCCCGATATAGTAGGCGGCATTGAAGTCTTCCGTGCTCTCAAACAGCTGCAGGTTCTTCGGATAGCCTGTCGAGAGATCGTACCGGGTGAGCTGATCCGTGCCGCTTCCCTCGTCATGGCCGAAGTAGAGGAGGCTTTTCCCGTCGGTATAGATACTGCTGGATCCGTTCGCCTTGCTGAGATCGAATGCTTTGTCCATGGTGCCGCCGACGCTGCCGTATCTCAGAATTCCTCTGTCCATATCATAAAGGAACAGCGTATCCCCTGCCTGACGGATCGCGTCGTCGCGGTCCAGTCTGATGAATGCTTCCGGATCGCCGGTTTTTTCTGCTCCGCCATCCGCAGGGTCGCCGGCCCCTTCCCGCACCTGTCCCAGGAGCAGGGCCACGATCTCGTCATAGGTCATGGAGAGGTGGTCCCGGAACTTCTCAGGACCGATCTTACAGCTTTCCTCCCAGATCCCGGACCAGCCTTTCTGCTCGGCGTCCCGTCTCGAAGCGATGGCATATGTGCTGCTCTGGAACAAACCTCCGTAGATCACCATATCTCCCATGTCGTCGATGGCAGACTGCAGCGTCACCTGGGGATCGCTCGCTCCCGAGAAATACTCGCTCCCCTCAAAACCATCCGTCCTGAATATCTCTGACTCGACGGTGAGTCTGCTGTCCTCCGCACCGGCGCGCAGGGAGTCGCGCATGGAATATTTGCGCATCCGGTACGAAGTCTCTTCCGATACGTAGTTCAAACTCAGGATATACAGTGTCCCTGTATCCTTTCCGGTAAACACCGTATAGGCCGTGCTCGGCTCAAATGTACCGTACTGCACCATCCGTCCGTGGTGGTCCGTCCATACGTGTCCGAACATGTCATCGTAATGTTCGGCGGAATACTCGCCCGGGTACGGCATGTCATAGTGCAGTTCCCTCACCGCCCCATTCTTGTACGTAAAGATATGAAGATCCGCGCAGGCCCAGTTTGGCCTGTCGGCGACAGTCGACTCCATGATGAACAGCTCCGGTATGCCGTCTCCGTCGATGTCCTTGAGCGCGGCCGGCTGCGGCTCTACGTCCGGCTCGGCAAAAAGATCCTCGGGGGGATACTGCCATGTATAATCCCGGATATCCCTCTCATACGTATACAGCACGGACAGATAAGCCTTGCTGTAATCGCTGATCAGGGCAGGAAGATCCGTCTCAAAGAGATCACCGATCGGATCTGAAGGATCCGTCCCGTCGTAATCGCTGATGCCGGCGGCAGGGTCTATCTCATCGGAATCGCTTATGACAGCAGCAGGGTCCATCCCATCAAGGAGTCCGGAATGGTTCCCGAAATGGCTCCCCGCGAAGCGGCCAAAGAGACCGAACACTCCCAAGACCGCCGCTGCACCTGCAAGGATCTTGAGCACTAATGCCCTCTTCGCGTTGAGGGCAGCTCTGCGGGCCTGGGAGGCGAGTTTCCTGTTTCTCCCGATCTTATCACGGTCCCGGTTCCGTGCGGCCGCTTTCCTGTTTCTATCCGGATCTCCCCTGTGCGCGCCAGTGTCCGGCTCCGCAGGGTCTTCAGAATAGTCAGGCTCTGCCGGGCCTGTGAAATGCTCCGGTTCTGCAGGACCTGTAAAATGCTCCGGTTCTGCAGGACCTGCGGTATAGTCCGGCTCCGCGGGGCTTGCGGTATAGTCCGGGCCTGCAGGTCTTGTAAAATGCTCCGGCTCTGCATGATGACTGCTCGGAGAGTCCGGCGTTTTATTCGGCCGGGCACTCTGCCACCTTTCCGGCTGAGGGGTCGCACTCCGTGGTGCGGCCGGTCGGCCCGGCGTCTGGTCGACGGCTGGCCGGCCCGGCTGCTGCCCGGTCGGCTGACTCGGTTGCTGCGGCGCATGCTCGGGAGCCGGCTGCGAAGCCGGTTGCTGTCCGGTCGGCTGCGAAGTCGGCTGCGAGATCGGCTGTTGTGGTACTTGCTCCGGGGTCGGCTGCGTGGGCGGCTGCTGCGGTGCCTGATTCGGAGTTGGCTGCGTGGTAGGCTGTTGCGGTGCATGCTCCGGAGTCGGCTGCGTGGGCGGCTGCTGCGGTGCCTGATTCGGAGTTGGCTGCGTGGTAGGCTGTTGCGGTGCATGCTCCGGAGTCGGCTGCGTGG
>DGGX01000036.1:964-13360 GCA_002392385.1 Lachnospiraceae bacterium UBA3863 | reverse complement strand
ACCATCCTGATCATGACCTCCAATATCGGCGCCCAGGAGATCCTGGCGGATATTGAGCGAAGCGGCGACACGGACGGCCGCGTCAGGATCAGCGAGGAGACCCGGTCCATGGTGACCAGCCTGCTCCACGCCCATTTCCGTCCTGAATTCCTCAACCGGCTGGATGAGACCATCCTCTTCAACCCTCTGAGCAAGGCGGACATCGCGGGCATCATCGACCTCATCGTGGAGGACCTGAACAGAAGATTGACCGACAGGCAGATCCATATCCGCCTGACGGAGGCCGCCAAGCAGTTCGTGACAGAAGAGGCCTATGATCCTTCCTTCGGCGCCAGACCCCTGAAGAGATACATCCAGAAGCACGTGGAGACCCTGAGCGCCAGACTCATCCTGGCAGACCAGGTCCATGAGGGCGACACCATCGTCATCGACGTGGCGGGCGGCCGCCTGGAAGCTAGAGTCGCATAATCAGGGGAAATACCCACCTTTGCACGGGGTAATATACCCTCAGCGGAATAAAGCATGCCGCGCATGACCAGCGGCACATAAATATTCCTCAGAGACCCTTTGGAAACGCCGGCACTTCATTTTTCAGAGTTTTTAACGAATGAAAAATGTTAGTGCCGCTGCGTTTACAACGGAGCGAGAGCGTGTCTCTGAGGAATATTTTTATGTGCTGTTGTCTTTACAATTTCTTTACATTCTTTACATGGACAGGTATGGACAAACGCTGAAAATAAGAGCAAAATAAACTGAATGTAATTTGGAGGATGTAAGCGTTTACAAGAGAGAAGGTAAACCATGAGTTTTTTTGATGTACTGACGCTGGCAGGCGGTCTGGCCATGTTCCTGTACGGTATGCGTCTGATGGGAGACGGCCTGAAGGAGAGTTCCTCCGGCGCATTGAAATCCGCCATGGAGAAGGTGACCAACAATCCCTTTAAGGCTTTTCTCCTCGGCGTGGCAGTTACCGCAATCATCCAGTCTTCCACGGCTACGATCGTGATCACTTCCGGTCTCGTCGGGGCCGGACTTCTGACCCTCCATCAGTCTCTGGGGATCGTCATCGGCGCCAACGTGGGTACCACGGTGACCGGACAGATCATCCGTCTCCTGGATATGGACGCGTCCGCCGGTTCCTGGCTGCAGATCTTCAAGCCCTCCTCCCTGGCGCCCATCGCGCTGATCATCGGCATCATACTGATCATGGGCAGGCGGGTCAGGCATTCCAGGCAGCTCGGCAACATTGCCATCGGCTTCGGTATCCTGTTTACAGGCCTCCTGAATATGACGGCAGCGGTGAATACCCTCACGGAATCTGATTTTATCGCCTCCCTCTTCAGGGGGCTGGGCGATAATCCCTTCATCGGCTATCTGACCGGCGCGGGCGTTGCCTTTGTCCTGCAGAGCTCTTCAGCCGCCGTCGGTATCCTGCAGGCCTTCTCCCAGTCCGGCCTTCTCACCTTCAAGGCTGTCTATCCCGTGATCGTCGGCATCTATCTGGGAGACTGCGTGACCACGGCCATCGTATGTTCCATCGGGGCCAAGGCGGACGCCCAGCGTGTGGGTGTCACCAATATTATTTTCAATATCGGCAAGTCGGTCCTGGTCCTGGTCGGCGTGGGCGTCGTCCATGCCCTGGGGCTGATCGACGGACTCTGGAACGCGGAGGTGAACTCCGGCATCATCGCCAACGCCAATACCGTCTTCAACCTGACCAGTGCCGTCCTCCTCTTCCCCCTCCTCCCTGTGCTGGAGAGGATCGGACGCCGCATCGTCAAGGACGACGAGGAGCCCGAGAACAAATACAAGGACAAGCTCGACGCCCTGAGCCCCGCCTTCGTCAGTTCCCCGGCCCTGGCCCTGCGCAGCTGCTACGACCTGCTCCTGACCCAGCTCCGTGTCGCCCGGTCCAACCTGGACAAGGCCTTCGGCCTGCTGGAGCACTATGACGGCAAGGTCCTCAAGGAGATCCTGGACGAAGAGGAGAGCATCGACCTGATGACCGATGCCCTCAGCAAATATATCGTGGTGCTGCTGCCGCATCTGCGCAGCCGGGACCATACCAGTATTCTCAATCAGTACTTCAAGACGGTCACGGAATTTGAGCGACTGGGCGATCATGCCGTCAATATCGCGGAGAACGCCGAGGACATGGGTACGAGCGAGAAGGAATTCTCGGCCAGTGCCCAGGCCCAGTTCCGGGTCCTCAAGGATCTCCTGGACAAGATGCTGGACTATACGGAGCAGGCTTTTGCCCGCAGAGACGTGGAAGCGGCCTATGCCATTGAACCTCTGGAAGAGGTGGTCAGCGAGATGATCAACAACATGAAGGAGCATCATCTGGAGCGGCTGGGCAAGGGACTCTGCAACCTTTACGCGGATGCCAACTTTGAGAACCTGATGAATGACTGCCGCAGGGTCGCCGCGGTCTGCACCAATATCGGCGAGGCTGTCGTCATCCGTGTCAAGCCGGAGCTGGCCGATCAGGAGCACGATTATTTCACGGCCCTCCATGGCGGTCAGGACCCGGCCTTCAACAAGGTGTACACGGAAGCCAAGGAACACTATATCTCTCAGCTCAACGCCGCGATGAATCCGGCCGAATAAGGCCCCGCCGCCCGCCGCCGGCGGCACAGGAAACACGGCAGATAAAAAGATCCCCGGAGCTCTTTGAAGAACTCCGGGGATCTCTTATGCTTCAAAATCAAACATCTGCCGGATCGACGCGGATGATCGTGCCGAAGTCGGTGCGGCTGTCCAGGATCAGATCGCGAATGCGGCAGATCACCTCATCCCCGTCATCGCCGATATTGCGCACCACTCTGGCCATGGCCGCATAGAAGTCCGCCAGCCCCTGGGCTTTGGACAGGAGAGCGGAACAGCGGTGGTCAAAGGTCGGATCCCCCATACGGCGGACCTGACGGATCTCGTCACAGAGCCGCTGGGCTATGCGGGCCGAGGCATCCAGCTCGTCGGCATGCATCCGCAGCAGATCCGTATCCAGATAATACTCAGAATTCATGGAAGATCACCGCCGGGTCTTTACAGGCCCAGTCCTTCCACGCGGATGGCCGTCTTAATGGTATTGGCTGCCGCTTCCGCTGTCTGAGACATCAGGTTGGAGACGTTGGTGTTCATATCTTCCATCTGATCCACGGTCTTCTGGAGGTTATCGCGGCTCTTCTGGGTGATGCCGATGGCACGTCTGACGGCCTGGACGTTGTTCTCAACGTTGTCCAGCATGTTCTGGTAGTTGCTGTCGCCGTCCTTGACGAAGGTGTTGACCCGCGCCTTCAGGTTCTGGTACTCCGTCAGCAGGGTGCCCAGCTCCGTCAGTTTGCCGTCCAGCTGTCCGATCAGGTTCAAATAGTCTTCTTTACTGGCATGTAATAAGAGTTCTGCTGCCATGATAATGTCCTCCCTTTAATCAGCAAATCAAATTGTTTACTTCTGAGGTATTCTTGGACGAACCTGTGAACAGATCGGCCAGGAATTTAAGAAGACCATCGATCACATCGTAGATCTTGTTCATTCCTTCCATCAGCTTGGTGGTGGCTGTAATCAGGTTGGTGCCCAGATCAAAGATCTCGTCCACCAGGGTGCCTTCCGAGAAATCCTTGACGGATTTCAGAAGTGAGGAGACCTCATTCAGAAGTCTCTCGGTATCCTGGTTCAGACGTTCGGCATCCCGCTTCCACTCATCGGCAGCCTGCCTTCCTTCCATTTCGATACGCATTTTGTAACCTCCTTTTGCTTGTTGATTATATCCGCCGGGCCCGAGAGGAGAGGACTTTACATCTGTTCATACAGATCCATGTCCTCTTCCAACTGCAGAAGCCGACTTTTCACATATTTGATCCTGTCCATGGCCAGATCCATGGAGCGCTGATATTCCTTCAGGATCTCGCCGCCCGCACACTGCCGGTATTCGTCCCGCAGATAGTCCGTGCGGGATTCCAGCTGGCGGATATTGTACTCGGCGGACCGGAATGTGTTTCTGAGTCCTGTATCCATCCTGCTCCTTAAAAAATGTCGTTTCCGGGGTCGCTGCGCAGCGCGGGAGTTTACAGAAGCACCAGATCGGCACCTTCTTCAACGCCGTACTCCGCGAGCGTTTTCCGGGGATCCAGAAGCCGGGCGGGCGTGCGCTGGTTCAGCATCTCCTCGCCGGACAGATTGTACCTGCCGCTGCTCAGCTCGCTCACTCCTTCCGCCAGGATCCTGGTCAGAAAGCCGATCTTGAGCTTGACCGGGACAAAAAGGTCGAATTCCTCTCCCAGGGCCGGAACAGAAAGGCGGATCAAAATTTTGTCCATATCCCCTCTCCTATGCGATGATGGCTGTCTCGTCGGGATCCTCCGAACCGGTGGTCAGAGGGCCGCAGGGCATCTTGACTGTGTAGTAGTTCCCCCGGTACTTGAGGATATACCTGTCGTACTTCGGATTGACCTGCTCGATCCTTCTGTAATCCATGGGAAGAGAGGTCAGGGGCTGTCTGTCGTACCTTCCGCCGAACAGCATCAGCAATTCCTCTTTATTATAGCACTTCATGATCGGATTTGTGGATAGATTTCCTTCATCTTCCGCATAGAAACAGGCGGAAAAATAGAGATTGTATCCTTTGGTCCGGGACAGGTAGGTGGTGAGCTCGACCCTGGCATCTTCATCCAGCGTGAGGCGGCAGAGATCCGCGAAGCTCTCGAAGAGAACGAAAAGCGGTCTCGTGCGGCTCCGTATGTAGCGGGCGGCCTTGCGGGCCCGTCCCTTGTCCGTATCGGGAATGCCCTGAGCCGCACAGTACTCGTCCCTGAAGACATTGCGGGAGCGGATCTCCTCGTAGAGGATATCGTTCAGGCGGCCGACGCCCTCCGCGGTGCAGTCCAGGATGGTACAGGAGCCCGTATAGCCCTGCCGGATCCAGGCCTCCATAGCAGAGTCGAGGAGGGTATCGGATTCCCGGCGGACCAGCACCAGATCCATCTGGTTGAATCTGGCGGCCGTGAGCAGGTTGGTCACCACAGGCCTGACACCCGCGGGATTGCCAAAATACAGAGACAGGGCATGCATCTGCTGGAAGGGCAGGGCGACACGCTGCAGGTCCTTGGTGGAATAGCCCATGGGCAGGCGGCCCGGCTGGAAGCCGGCGCAGAAATCGCTGTATTCCTGATCGTCCTCGATCATGGGGAGACGTCTGGCGCCCGGTACACCGGCGTAACCGTCCGCGATCCTCTGCAGTCTCTTCTGCAGATTCATACCGCGGGTCTGGCTGTTCTCGGTCGGATCCGTGATGGGCACATGGTATTCCAGGGGTCTTCCCTCCACCATGCAGACGCCTCTGCCGGCGGTATCCGGCGGGGTGATGGTGCAGCGGGCCTCCAGGATCTCGCCGTACTCATAGCGGTCCTTGGCGTGAAGGGCCAGACGGTAATCCATTTCCTGCTTGCACTTGGCACTGACCTCGTTGGTGTGGTTGCAGGTCAGGATATAGCGGAGACCGTAGTTGGCGGCATCGCGCAGATACTCATGCAGGTTGTTGTAGTAGTCGCCGCCCCGCGACAGGTTCCGGATGTTGGTGTAGCCGTCGATCACCACCAGGATCAGGGGCATTCTTTCCACCTGGATGTAGGCGTTATAGTTGGTGACGCCTGCCTGGGCGAAGATCTCCTTGCGCTCCGCGGTGATCTCCTTCAGGAGGTCGAGCAGCCTGCTCACATCCGCGTCTTCCTTATCGGTCAGATAGGCGCCGCAGTGAGGCATGACCCGGAAGGGATTGAGGGCGCCGGCGGACAGGTCCAGGATGTAGTAATTGAGGTCGGCGGGAGAGTAGTGGCTGACCAGATCCAGCAGCATGGTGCTGATCAGGGTGCTCTTGCCGCAGCCGCTGTTCCCGCACAGGAACATATTGTGGAAGGAGAGCAAATCCAGGAAGAAGGGAGCCTGCGTCTGCCTCTCCGGATCGTCGATCATGCCGATCAGGGCATGGATGCCCTTGTCGGAAGGCCGTTCCGAGCTGTCGACGAGTCCGTCGTATTCCAGCTGGGCCGGCAGGGGATCGAGCCAGAGACTCCTGGGCTCGATGTGCTCTCTTTTGGCCAGGTCGGACAGGTAGTTGACGATCGACACGATCTGCTTGCTGCCTGTGCTGATCCGTGTCTCCGGCGGTTTGGCCCGCAGGATGGTCCTGCCCACGTTGTCCAGGAACTGGACGGACAGGTCCTCCTCCACGATGACCTCCTCCTGGGGGGTATATTCCGCTCCGCACCAGGCGGACTGGCCCAGAGCAAAGAATTCGTTGTAGCCGACCTGCAGATAGAAGCGGCCTGTATGCCGGATTTCGGCGGCATCGGGGCGCTTGAGCATTTCCATACTGTCGTTGCGGTCCTGCACCCGCAGGCAGATCCGAAACTTGGTGTTGCTCAGGATCTGGTCGTTGACGACGCCGCCCGGCTTCTGGGTGGCCAGGATCAGGTGGACGCCCAGGCTGCGGCCGATTCTGGCCGTGCTGATCAGCTGGTTCATGAATTCAGGCTGCTGGGACTTCAGTTCCGCGAACTCATCCGAGATGATGAAGAGGTGAGGCATGGGTTCCTTCACCCGCTTCGCGCGGTAGAGCTTCTGGTAGTCATAGATATCCATGGTACCTTCCGCGGTCTCGCTCTTGGCCTGCTTGAATACCTTCTGCCGGCGCTTGAGCTCACTCTCGATGGAGAGGAGAGAGCGCTGGATGGAGGCGCCGTCCAGGTTCGTGATGGTGCCGACGAGGTGGGGGAGATGGATGCCCCTGGCCTTGTCCTCGAAGGCGTCCGCCAGGCCGCCGCCCTTATAGTCGATCAGCACGAAGGCAATCTCGTCCGGGCTGAAGTTGACAGCCATGGAGAGGATATAGGTGATGATGAATTCTGATTTGCCCGAGCCCGTCATGCCGGCGACCAGGCCGTGGGGGCCCTGCCTTTTCTCGTGCAGGTCCAGGGTGAAGAGAGAGCCGTCGGTCGCCACGCCGATGGGCGCGGCCAGGGACTGAACGGGATTGTTCTCCGCCCACCGCTTGAGCGGGTTGAGGTGCTCCACCTTGCCTGCCCGGTACATCTCCAGGAAGGTGACCATGGGAGGCAGGAGGAATTCCGCGGAATCCATCATGAGCCGGGTGTTCATGACCCGGCGCAGGCAGGAGACGGCCGTTCCCTCATCGAGAGGATCCAGCTCGAATTTCCTGTCCTCGGACTCCGCCTTGGAATAGTTGATCAGCTTGTTGTCCATGCCCAGCTCAATGATCCGCTGGCACTCCTTGGGAAGCCCCTCGAAGGCGGCGATCAGGGAGATGCCGTGGTAATCCTTCTCGCCCAGGACATCCTTCATGGTCTCCATGTAATCGAAGAGCTTCTTGTTGAGAGCGATGACGATGTAGGAGAGACCCTTGGTCAGGTCACGCTTCTTCTCGTTCTTGGTGCGGTCCTCGAACTCCTGGTTCAGATGCTTGGTGATCTCCTGGACATCCGACTGCCCCGTGGCAAAAAAACGTATGCTGCGCTCATTGTCCCAGCAGTGGGGCAGGTAGCGGGCGAAGGTGAGCTCCCTCGCCTCCGTGGGATCGGCGGCCACGACGATCTTGACCTCGTCGTAGCTGTGGGTGAAGGCGATCTGCAGGATGATGTCCCTGGTCAGCTCGAGGATCCGTTTCCGGCTGCCGGTCATGCCCACGATATAATCCTTGGTCAGGGGCAGCAGGACAGGCACGTTCTGGAGGTTGACCGGCTTTTCAGCGAGACCGTACATCTCCTCCATGAGAATGTCCTGTTCCAGCTCGAAACGGCGCTCAGCGTATTTTTTCTCCGCGATCATGGGAATATCGCCCCGGCCCAGACGGATCTCCAGGAAATCCTCGTCTGTGCGGCGGCGTTCCCAGAGACGGTCTCCGGACACGGCAAAACCGAGCACACGGTTGAGATCAGGGTAGTTGCTCGTGAGGAGCTTCTCCTCACGGACCTTCTCCGCTTCGATGACCTCCCACATGTCCTTGAGGTATTCGCGATAGCGTGTGACCCGTTTCTCCTCATATTCCTTGCGGTCCTTCTCGGTCATGCCCTGTGTCAGGGAGGGGAGGACCAGGCTGGTGATGGCCATGAAGATATTGCCGGTGGCGAGGGCGCGGCCGCCCATCATCATGGGATTGCCCAGGCGCAGCAGCATGGGGATGGCATTCTTGCCCATGGGCGGCGGAGGAGACTGGATCTCGATGGGATCTGCCTTGACAGAGGTCAGGCGCCGGGGCTTGCGGTCGAAAAGACCGGCCTTGCCCATGGCCCGCTCCGTGGCGGAAAAGGCAATGTCCTCGGGCTTTTCGATGTGACGGATCCGGGGCGTGCGGAAGGACACCCTGCCGTTGCGGTTGTTCATGGCCACATAGCCGTTGCCCATATAGATGCAGAGACCCATGATGAAGATCTGGTCCCCGATCTTCAGACTGGCATGGCGGACCCGCTTGCCGTTCACGTATACGCCGTTGGTGCTGTCGGTATCGATCACGGACCATCCGGTATTGCCCCAGTGGAGCTTGGCGTGATGGCGGGAGACAGTGCGGTTGGGATAGCAGATATGGCAGTCGTCGGACCGGCCGATGGTATAGTCCACCCGCTCCTCCAGGTAGTAGGGGATGAAGGTGTAGTCACCGGGATACTCCGTCTCCGCGTACATGAAGAACTTCTCATTCCCGAAGCGGATGTTGGAGAAGGACTGGCTGACCAGCTCGATCTCCCGGCCGGCATACTTCTCCTCGCCCGTGGGGGCCATTTTGAAGAAATAAGCCTCCCTGCCCACGTGGACGACCCAGTCATGTTCAAAGACGATATAAAAAGGCAGCCTGTCAAGACCGTCAGCATCCAGGAATTTGTGGAATCCCTCTCTGGCGGCCGGAAGCCAGGCTGTATACATGGTGCCCTTCTCCGAGATCAGGACCACCCTCATCGGATAGAACTGTTCTTCCCGGACGGGAGAAATATCGTTGTCGACGGTACGGTTGTTGTTATAATACGGCATTTCACACCCCGCTGAGACTGGAGACGGCTGCGTACGGACATGGAGACAGAACACGGTACAAAGAAATGCGGGGCGAGCATTCTGTATGCCGCGCCCCGCACCATATTCATGGTTCTCAGGTATATTCCTTACAGGACATCATTGTAGCGGATATAGCCGGGACGCTCCTTATTGCTGATGATCTCCTTGGTGGAGGTGATCCTGGCGTATTTGTCTACGACCTGGTTCTCAAGGTGGACGCCCTCGCCGATCTCAGCATATGCCAGGAGGACACAGCCCTTGACCACGGCGCCTTCCGCGATCTTCACGTTGCGGCCGACGATGGAATCCTCGACCGTGCCGCTGATCTCAGATCCGTTGGACACCAGGGAGTTCTTGACGCTGGAGCCCTTGAAATACTGGGTCGGGCAGGAATCGTTGGTCCGGGTGTAGATGGGCCAGCCGGGAATGAAGAGGCTGTCTGCCACATCCTGGTCCAGAACGGCCATGTTGCCGTCGTAGTAGCTGCGCAGGTCGGTGATGGGACGGAAGTAGCCCTTGTGCTCTACCGCACGGACATCCAGATCGCCGCAGAAGTGGCTGACGGCCTGGACGAGGGTGTAGGTGGAGGAAATCCTGGCGGTCTTCTCGATCAGGTCGAGAAGGAGAGACTTCTTCATGACATAGGAGCCGGTGAAGATATTGGCCTCGTCCTCGTCGCTCAGGTTCTGGGTGATGGAGGTCACGCGGCCCTCGGGACCGATGTTGACCACTTCACAGGTGGCGTAGCCGACCTTGGCGTCCTTGACGTTGTGGTAGAGGAGGGTGATGTCGGCACCGCTGTCCAGATGCTTCTGCAGGAGCTCGTCGAAGTCCTGCACGAAGATCATGCAGCTGGGCGCGATCACAACGTACTCCTCGCTCATGCGCTCGATATACTCCACATTGCGGCGCAGGGCGTTGAGGTTGGTGTTGTAGATGTCGCTGGTCGCCTCGTCAGCGGGGAAGAAGAGCTGGATCTTGCCGCGCTTGGAGTTGATGTTGTAATGACGGCCGGTCCCGACATGATCTACCAGAGAATGAGGCTTGCTGCTGATGTAGATCTGGATCCTGTCGATGTTGCTGTTGGAGAAGTTGGACACCGGGAAGTCGATGACCCTGTACCGGCCCAGGAAGGAGAAGGCGGCGATAGGACGGTGGTCCTGCATGCCTTGCACCTTATATTCGGGGGACGATGTGATGATACCGAATGCTTTTGCCATTGTTCTTACCTCCGTTAAACGTCCTGGGCGACCAGGAGGATCTCTTTCGAATCTGCGCTGCCGACGACGGCACCGTCTCCGATCGAGACACCGTCAGCGACGAGAGCGCGGGTCACCACGGCACCGGCTCCGACCTTGACGCCGGGCATCAGGACGGAATCAATGATCTGCGCGCCGTCACCGATCTCGGAGCCCGTGAAGATGACACTGTTCCTGACCAGACCCTTGACGACGCAGCCCTGGGTGATATAGGCACGGTCGATCTCCGCGTCCTTGCCGATGTAGGCGGGAAGAGCGGCGGTATCCTCGGTGTAGATCTTCCAGGTGGGATCGTCCAGGTTGAGGGTGTTGGCGGGATCCAGCAGATCCATGTTCGCCTCCCAGAGGGAATCGATGGTGCCGACATCCTTCCAGTAGCCCTCGAACTTGAAGGCCACGAGACGGTCGCCGCCGCTGAGGAGAGCGGGGATGATGTTCTTGCCGAAGTCGTGATCGGACTTCTCATCCACCATATCCTTGACAAGGAGCTCGCGGAGCTTCTTCCAGGTGAAGATATAGATACCCATGGAGGCGAGATTGCTGCGGGGATGCGCGGGCTTCTCTTCGAAATCAACGATATTGTTCTCGTTGTCGGTGATCATGATGCCGAAGCGGGTGGCTTCTTCCATGGTGACCGGCATGACGGCGATGGTGCAGGCCGCGTCCTTCTCCTTGTGATAGGCCAGCATCTTGTCATAGTTCATCTTATAGATATGGTCGCCGGAGAGGACCAGAAGATACTCGGGATCATAAGAATCGATGAAATCGATATTCTGGGAGATCGCGTCAGCCGTGCCGCGATAGACATCCAGACCTGCGTCCGCCTTCTCACGGGGCGTCAGGACATAAACGCCGCTGTCGCGTGTATCCAGACCCCAGCGTCCGCCTGCGGCAACATAGCTGTTGAGCAGGACGGATTCATACTGCGTCAGAACGCCGACTACGTCAACGCCGCTGTTCGCGCAGTTGCTGAGGGGAAAATCGATGATCCTGTACTTACCGCCATAGGAAACAGCAGGCTTGGCGACCTTATTGGTCAGATCGTGCAGACGACTCCCCCTGCCGCCGGCAAGGATCATTGCAAGCATCTCATTTTGTTTCATGTCTACCTCCAACAAATGTAAAATTGACCGAAACACCGTCCCTGGACAGTGCTCATTTGGTTATATTGTAGTATTTTTTTCCCTGTCTGTAAATGACGATCTATTTAAGGTTTTCACTCTTTTTTTCTTTAATTTATTTGGTATACTGAACAGGAGAAAATCACTACTTTCAGAATTCCCGAGAGGAGGAAAAATGGCAGATCTCGAGACTATCCTCAGGAACAATACATATCCCGGCAGAGGGATCATGATCGGCCGGTCGGCCGACGGCGAGAAGGCCGTGACAGCCTATTTCATCATGGGCAGGAGCGCCAACAGCCGCAACAGAGTTTTTGTCACAGAAGGAGAGGGCATCCGGACCCAGGCCTTCGATCCTTCGAAGATGGAGGACCCCAGCCTCATCATCTACGCGCCGGTCCGCGTTCTGGGCAACAAGACCATCGTGACCAACGGCGACCAGACCGACACCATTTATGAGGGCCTCGACAGGCAGAGCACCTTCGAGCAGTCTCTCAGGAGCCGGAAGTTCGAGCCCGACGGGCCCAACTACACACCCAGGATCAGCGGCGTCATGCACGTGGAGGGCGGCAGATACAATTACGCCCTTTCCATCCTGAAGACGGACGGAGGCGATCCGGACAGCTGCCTCCGCTATACCTTCGCCTATGAGAATCCTGCTGCCGGCAGGGGCCGTTTCATCTCCACCTATGTGGGCGACGGCAATCCGCTGCCCAGCTTCGCGGGCGAGCCCACAGCCCTGGAGCTGCCCGCCGATCTGACCGACAGCATCGACGTCTGCACCGCCAGGATCTGGGACGCCCTCAACGAGGACAACAAGGTATCTCTGTTCGTGCGCTTCATCAACATCGCGGACGGGACCTACGAGACCAGGATCGTCAACAAGAATAAGTGAGCCCGTCAGAGCACTCAGAAAAGGAGAATCGGATGAACAAACTTGAACTGAAATACGGCTGCAA
>DGGX01000036.1:0-915 GCA_002392385.1 Lachnospiraceae bacterium UBA3863 | reverse complement strand
CGGCTGCAATCCCAACCAGAAGCCCTCATCCGTCTACATGGAGGACGGCTCGGACCTTCCCTTCAAGGTCCTCTGCGGCCGGCCCGGCTATATCAACCTGCTGGACGCCCTGAACGGCTGGCAGCTGGTCAGCGAGCTCAAGGCCGCCACCGGCAAGCCCGCAGCCACCTCCTTCAAGCACGTATCCCCGGCCGGCGCGGCCATCGGCCTGCCCCTGTCCGAGGTGGAAGCGAAGATCTACTGGGTGGATGAGCCGGAAGGGCTGAGCCCTCTGGCCTGCGCCTACGCCCGTGCCCGCGGAGCGGACCGCATGTCCTCCTTCGGCGATTTCATCTCCCTGTCCGACGTGTGCGACGTAAGCTGCGCCAGGCTGATCGCCCCGGAGGTCTCCGACGGCGTCATCGCCCCCGGTTATGAGCCGGAGGCTCTGGAGATCCTCAGCAGGAAGAAGAAGGGCAACTACTGCATCCTGCAGATCGATCCGGCCTACAGGCCCGATCCGGTGGAGCACAAGCAGGTCTACGGCGTGACCTTCGAGCAGGGCCGCAACGAGCTCAAGGTGGACGATGAGCTCTTCTCCAACATCGTGACGGAGAACAAGGACCTGCCGGCGGCGGCCAGAGACGATATGGCCATCGCCCTGATCACCCTTAAATACACCCAGTCCAATTCGGTCTGTTACGTCAAGGGCGGCCAGGCCATCGGCATCGGCGCGGGCCAGCAGTCCCGCGTCCACTGCACGCGCCTCGCCGGAAACAAGGCGGACAACTGGTTCCTGCGCCAATGCCCCGCCGTGCTGAATCTTCCGTTCCGCGATGATGTGAAACGCCCGGATCGGGATAACGCGATCGACGTCTATGTGACCGGCGAGGGAATCGATGAGCTTACCAAGGAATGGCCCCGTCTTTTCACCGC
>DGGX01000224.1 GCA_002392385.1 Lachnospiraceae bacterium UBA3863 | reverse complement strand
CGCACGCCGATATCCACCCGGTTGGACCGTGTGGGGATCTTGAGGTCGCGGCAGGTCTGCTGCATCCACTTGCTCCCGCTCCGTCCCACGGAGACGATGCAGCGATCGCAGGTGAACTCGCCCTGGTCTGTGAAGACGCGGTAGCCGTCCTCCTCCTTCTCGATCCTGTGGACCGGGGTCAGGAAACGGAAATCCACCTTGTCCCTGAGCTCATTATATAGGTTGGTGAGGACGACGTAATTGATATCCGTGCCCAGATGGCGGACAGAGGCATTGAGGAGCTTGAGCTTGTTCTGCATGCAGATCTTGTGGATCTCCGTGCCGGCGGTGCTGTAGAGCCTGGTGCCCTCTCCGCCGTGGGACAGGTTGATCCCGTCCACGTACTCCATCAGGGACAGGGCCTTCTGCTTGCCGATATACTCGTGCAGGGTCCCGCCGAAATCATTGGTGATATTGTACTTCCCGTCGGAGAAGGCGCCGGCGCCGCCGAAGCCGCTCATGATAGAGCAGTTCTTGCAGCCGATGCACTTGGTGATCTTCTCTCCGTCGATGGGGCAGTGCCTCTTCTTCAGTTCGTTGCCGCTCTCAAATACAGCCACCTTCAACTCCGGCCGGCGGCTGACCAGTTCATAGGCTGAGTAGATCCCGCCGGGGCCCGCCCCGATGATGATCACATCGTATTTCATCTTCTATATCCTCCGGTTTCTTCCTTCCAGTTCTTTCAATCCAGCTTCAGCAGCATCTCCAGCACCCGTCTGGCGCAGGCGTCGATCTCCGCTTCTGTGATGTAGCCCTTCTGCAGGGCTTCCTTCACGCGCTCGGGATAGCCGCAGCCCATCTTGACATCGTTGCCCGCTGCGATCTCCCGGTAGTGCTCGCCCTGTGTCCACCAGTCCGTGGTGACGAGGCCGTCGTAGCCCCACTCGCCGCGCAGGATGCCGGTGATCAGGTCGCGGTTCTCCGAGGCCTGTACGCCGTTGATCATGTTGTAGGAGGTCATGATCACGTAGGGATGGCTCTCCTTGACCACGATCTCAAAGGCCCTGAGGTAGATCTCCCGCAGGGCGCGCTCGCTGACTCTGGAGTCGCTTCCCTTGCGGTTGGTCTCCTTGTTGTTGCAGGCAAAATGCTTGGGGCAGGCGCCGATGTGCAGGGACTGGATGCCCCGTACGGCCGCCGCGCCGGTCCTGCCGGCCAGCAGCGGATCCTCGGAATAGTACTCGAAATTCCTGCCGCAGAGGGGACTGCGGTGGATGTTCATGGCGGGGGTGAGCCAGAGGCCGAAGCTGTTCTCCTTGACCTCCTCCGCGCCGGCGCGGCCGATCTCCTCCGCCAGCTCCTGGTCCCACGCGCAGGCAATCAGTGTAGCACAGGGCCAGGCAGTTGTACAGACATCGCAGACGGGTTCGATCCGGAGACCGGCCGGTCCGTCCGCCGTCATCATGTTGGGAACGCCGTATTCCGCCAGATTCCCCATGCCATAGGTATTGGCCACGCCCACGTTGGGCTGTCCGCCCAGGAGGGAGATCCTGTCATCGATGGACAGCTGGGCCATGAAGTCGTCCAGAGAGGCCTTGCCCTCCGCGACCTCCGCCAGCTGCAGGGGCCTCTCCACGTGTCTCCAGGCTGTGTACTGTGTGCCCACATACCGGCTGGCGGGCACCACGCCCTCCAGGGAACGGAAGTCCTGCCTCTCCAGGCCGGGGGTCTCCCGCCTGTCCGGATCCGGTCCGCCCAGATGGGTCAGCTGCTCGGTCACCTGGTCCTCTTCCAGGGTGAAACGGGCCGCCTCCCGCAGGTCCGCGGCATCCCGCCCGATATAGAGGACATAGTCTCCCGCCTCCAGGACATAGGCCGCCTCACGGATGACACCGGTCTCGTCATAGGAAGCCAGCCGGGCGTCCGGGACTTCAAAGATCAGTCTCTGTGTCTCCCCGGGCTGCAGGAGCCGGGTCTTCTTATAATCAGCCAGCTGCACCGCCGGCGCGTCGATCTTCAGGCCGGGCACCCGGGCATAGACCTGGACCACCTCTCTGCCCGCGCGGCTGCCGGTGTTGGTGACATCCACGGCGATCTCCGTCAGGTCTCCGGCGTACAGGCTCTCGCGCACGACGGTCTCGAAGGTGGTGTAGGACAGACCGAAGCCGAAGGGATAGTTCACCTTCCCGGCAGCCTCCGGCGCCGTCATGAAATAGCGGTAGCCGACATAGATGCCCTCTGTGTAGTCCACATATTCCCTGGCCGCGTGGAAGCCCTCTGTGGAAGGATAATCCTCCAGGGCGGACGCGAAGGTATCGGACAGCCTGCCGGAGGGATTGACGTCCCCGCAGAGGACGTCCGCCGTCGCAAGGCCGCCCTCCATGCCGCCCTGCCAGGCCATCAGAACGCTGTCGATCCGGGGATCCGCCTTGAACCAGGTGGAATCCACCATGCCGCCCACGTTCATGACCACGATGATCCGGGCAAAATGTTCCTCCGCCGCGGCCACCAGGCGCTGCTCCGCCTCGGTGAGGTAGTAGTCTCCCTTCTCGAAGAGCTTCCCGCTGAGCTCCGCCATCTCCTTCTCCGAGCCGGCCAGCTCATAGTCCTGCTCATCGAGCACCGCCCGCCGGTCCCAGCCCTCGCCGGAGAAACGGCAGAAGGTCAGGACGGCCGTATCCGTGAAGGCCGCCGCGCCCCGCAGGAGCTCCTCCGGCAGGTCCGGCTCCCGGGTCATGCCCGGCACCGCGCCTTCCGCGTACTGCCGCGCGATCTCATCGCGGTAGAAGGTCTCCAGAGGGGCGTAGAGGGATACCTTGCCCTCCGCCTCCTTGCACCGCATGCCGTCGCACAGGCTGCGCACATAGGCCACCGTCACGTCGCCGCTGCCGCCGCCGCCCTTCACATAATCCACGCTTCCCTTGCCCAGAAGCGCCACTCGGGCGCCGTGGGCCAGGGGAAGCACGTCTCTCTCATTCTTCAGCAGCACCATGCCTTCCGACGCCGCCCTGCGGGACAGGGCGATGTGGTCCGCGCTGCCGGTCACACGCTCCCTGCCCGGGTAGAGAGGGAGGTTGGGATGATACTGGATCCTCTGCCATTTAGCCATTGTCTGTCCTTTCCTTTTCTATGGATTTCGATTTTTTTATAAATCTGTAAATCTTTCCGCCGCCCGGAGGATCCGTCATTCGCACACGATCACTTCCACGCCCTTCGCCTCACACTGGGCCAGGATCTTCTGGGGAAGCGGCGCGTCGGTGATCAGGATGTCGATCTCCTCCAGCGTAAAAACCTGATAGTAGTTTCTCACACCCATCTTGGAACGGTCAAGCAGGAGGACGGTGCAGTCCGCGTTCTCTGACCTTGTTTTGATCAGAATGCTATGCTGTTTTCAGATATAGTTTTTCGATTGCAAACGATTCTCAGGGAATGCAAGAAGGGGTAAAATGATGACTGACCAGTACGCTGCGTCAGGGACCGAACCTGCCGGAAGCAGCAGAGACAGTGACATTCCTTTTTTCACCGGGAGGTGTACATGCTGAGCAAAGAGACCGCCTTGCAGGGCGTTAAACTGTTCGTCCTGGACATGGACGGGACCGTCTATCTGGGCAACAGGCCCATCGAGGGCTCGCTGGACTGCGTCCGCGCCCTGGAGGCGTCCCCGGACAGTGACTATATCTTCTTCACCAACAACGCCTCCCGCGTCCCCGCCGTCTACGTGGACAAGCTCCGCGGCATGGGCCTGGAAGTCACCGAGGACCGGATCATCACCGCCGGCGACGTCTGCGCCGCCTATCTGCAGCAGAACTATCCCGGCGCCCGTATCTACCTCAACGGCACCCCCGTCCTGGAGGAGAACTGGCGGAGCAAGGGCCTCCGGCTCGTAGAAGAAGCCCCGGACGTCGCCGTCCAGAGCTTCGATACCACCCTGACCTACCATAAACTGGACCTGATCTGCCGCTATGTCCGCCAGGGCGTGCCCTTCCTGGCCACCCACATGGACATCAACTGCCCCACCGAAGACGGCTACATCCCCGACTGCGGCGCCATGTGCAGCCTGATCACCGCCTCCACCGGCGTCAAGCCCCGCTATTTCGGCAAGCCCTGGAAAGAGACCGTCGACATGCTCGCCTCCCTCACCGGCTATGCCCCCTCCGAGATGGCCTTCGTCGGCGACCGCCTCTACACAGACGTCGCCACCGGCGTCAACAACGGCGCCAGGGGCTTCCTGGTCCTTACCGGCGAGGCCACCATGCAGACCGTCCGCGAATCCGACGTCGAACCCACCTGCATCTACGACTCCCTCGCAGATATGCACAAGTACCTGTAGGCTCACACAGGGGCTCACACAGGGGACGGTTCCTTGTGAGAGCAGAAAGTTGAATCAATAAAAGCCCAAATGTTCTGCGGGCCGCACAGAGGACTGTCCCCCTGTGCGGCCCGCAAATAATCTGTGTTTTTACCCCATTCAGCCCGGCCCCCGCACAGAGAACCGTCCCCTGTGCGGGCCGCAAGGAATCTGCGTTTTTGACCCATTGATCACGGGCCTCACACAGAGAACCGTCCCCTGTGTGAGGTCACGCGAACTGGCTGGCGTACAGTCTGTAATAGGTGCCGCGGGCTGCCATGAGCTGATCGTGGGTGCCCTGTTCGACGACGTCGCCGTGGTCCATGACGAGGATGTGGTCGGCGTTCTGGATGGTGGACAGGCGGTGGGCGATGACGAAGCAGGT
>DGGX01000143.1 GCA_002392385.1 Lachnospiraceae bacterium UBA3863 | reverse complement strand
CAGGCCAGCCGGTGAATAGTAACCCCCCACTGGCATCACCAGCCCCACTTATATTTCCGCCGCCATTTGACAGAAGCCCTGAAATCATCGGATAATGAATAAGGTATGGCTCACGGAACGGGCAGGAGAGCACTGATATGGCGGTCTTTCTTCAGAAAAATATTCGGTATATTCTTCTTACGGTCGGGGCGGCGTGTCTTGTGTACGGCGCCCTGCAGGGCGATATGCAGGCAGTCCTGACCAAGGCTGCCCAGATCTGCCTGGAATGCTGCGGGATCGGTTGAGGAGATCATGGACTGACTGAGAAACTCAGGAACTGACTGAGCAGCGCAGGAACCGGGTAAGAAGATGAGAAATCGACTGAGGAGATTAGAGGCTGGCTGAGAAGATGAAGGACTGGCTGAAGAGAAGAAAAGTCGTGCAGGTGGTGTGGGCCCTGGTCACGAATGCGCATGTGTCGGGGTGGCTCACGGGAAGGATCTACCAGGGGCCGCTGAAGAATTTCTGTGTGCCCGGGATGAACTGTTATGCCTGTCCGGCGGCGGTGGGGGCCTGTCCGCTGGGGTCCCTGCAGTCTTTTTTCAGCGCCAGGCGGCCGAAGGCGCCCTTCTATGTGCTGGGATTTCTGATCATGATCGGGGTGGTGCTGGGGCGGTTCGTCTGCGGATGGCTCTGTCTGTTCGGACTGGTGCAGGAGCTGCTCTACCGGATCCCGACACCGAAGGTGACGGTGCCGGAGAGGATCGACCGGGTGCTGCGCAAGGGCAAGTATGTCTTTCTGGTTTTCTTCGTTGTGGTCCTGCCTCTGGTCCTGCGGGATGAGATGGGAGTAAGCTTCCCTTATTTCTGCAAGTGGATCTGTCCGGTGGGAACGCTGGAGGGCGGGATCCCGCTGGTGATCCTGAACAGGAGTCTGCGGCCGCTGGTGCACGGGCTCTATGTGTGGAAGCTGGCGATCCTGGCGGCGGTGACGGCGGCGTCGGTCCTGATCCACAGGCCCTTCTGCAAGTATATCTGCCCCCTCGGCGCCTTTTATGGACTGTTTCAGAAGATAGGTTTTCTCCGGCTGGTGAGAGAGGAGAGAGTTTGCACCGGATGCGGGGCCTGCGCGCGGCATTGTGCCATGCAGGTGGACCCGGTGCGCGACCCGGACAGCGCGGAGTGTATCCGCTGCGGGGCCTGTGTGCGGGCCTGCCCGGAGAATGCCCTGCGTTTCGCTCTCGCCGGTTCTGAAGAAAGGAAGAAAATATGAAGAAAGTGTTGAGTATCCTTCTGGCGGGACTTTTGATCTTGTGTGCGGGCTGCGGCGGGACGGCCCAGAACGGAGCGTCGGCGGAAACCAATGAGTCGTCGGCAGAAAGCAGCCAGGCTGAGTCAGAAGCGGCGGAAGCAGCGGATACCGAAACAGAAGCGGCGGACGCAGAGGCGGAGGAAGCGGGTGAGACAGAAGCGGCGGCCATGGAGGCCGGCGTCATCGGGGACCTGCTTTTCGACACCACGGATCTGGACGGCAATCCGGTCCACAGCGCGGACCTGTACGCGGAGAACAAGATCACCATGATCAATGTGTGGGCCACCTGGTGCGGTCCCTGCGTGGGGGAGATGCCGGAGCTGGCCGTGATGGCGGAGGAGTTTGCGGAGCAGGACGTCGGGCTGATCGCCGTGTGCACGGATGCCGTTGATGAGGCGACCGTCGCGGACGCGAAGGATATCCTGGCTGCTGCCGGCGCGGATTTTCCCGTCCTGGCAGGCTTTGAAGGGCAGGATGCGCTGTTTCAGCTTTATGCCTTTCCTACCACCTTCTTCGTGGACAGCGAGGGACATGTTCTGGGAAGCATCATAGGAGCTGCTCCGCAGGAGTACAGAAATGCCGTGGCACAGTTATTGAAGAATATGGAGTGAAGGAGAGCAGAGCCGGTCTCTGGCCGGGCATGAATGGGGTGAAGGAATGGCCGAGCAGGTTTTCAACTGGGCATTCATAGGGACCGGCGTGCTCGCGAAGGACGTCGCGAAGAAGATCACGGAGACGGGGCGGCACCGGGTCGTCTCTGTATACACCAGGAACTATGAGAAATGCTGTGCTTTTGCGCAGGAATACGGGGCTCTGGCCGCGCACACCGCCGAGGAGGCGATCGGCGCGCCGGGGGTCGACGGCGTCTATATCGTCACGCCTCACACCAGCCACTATGAGTATGCGAAGCAGGCCCTGCTCATGGGCCGGCCGGTGCTCTGTGAGAAGCCGGTGAGCACGGACACGGACAAGACGGCGGAGCTCCTGCGTCTGAGCGAGGAGCGGGGCGTCTACTTCACGGAAGCCATGTGGACCTGGTTCGCCCCGGTCGCCAACAAGGTGAAAGAGTGGCTGGACAAGGGCGAGTACGGCGAGGTGCAGAAGGTCCACATGACCTACCACCTGCGGTCGATCAACTATGCGCCCCGTGTCTCGGATCCCAATACGGCCGGCGGCGCCCTCCTGGACATCGGCATTTATCCGCTCACCTACATCTACCGCCTCTTCGGCAAGCCGGAGCGGATCGAGTGCAGAGGGGAGCTGCGGGGCGGGATCGACACGGGCGAGGATGTGGCCATGTACTATCCCGGCGGGAAGAAATATACCTGGAGCGCCTCCATCCTGGACTTCTGGGGACTGGAATATCTGTCCCTGAAAGGGACAAAAGGGAGCACGACGCTCTTCTTCTATCACGGGGCCTCCAAGGTCACCCTGCGCCGCAGGCGCGGCGGGGCGGAGACCTTCCGGGGAGACGGCGGCTATGTCAATGAGTTCGACATCGTGGCCTCCGAGATCCGGCAGGGCCTCACGGAGAGCCCCCTGGTGCCCCACAAGGCGACCCTGGAGGTCATGCAGCTCATGGATGAGTGCCGGCGCCAGATGGGGCTGGTCTATCCCTTTGAGAGAAGGTAGAACGAGCAGAAATAAACCGACCGGATATGGATCGATCGGGTGAAAGAGGCAGAACAATGAAGGAAACAGAGCGGCTCCTGCAGGTCGTTGAGAAACTCCGCGCGGAGGACGGCTGTCCTTGGGACAGGGCCCAGACCCACGGGAGCCTCAAGCCGGCCTGCATCGAGGAGGCGGCGGAGGTCCTGTGCGGGATCAATATCCTGGAGGAGACAGGGAATGCGGACAATCTCCGGGAGGAGCTGGGGGACCTGCTCCTGCAGGTGGTGATGCACGCCCGGATCGCGGCGGAGGAAGGGTATTTTACCTTCGAAGACGTGGCAAGGACGGCGGCGGACAAAATGGTGCGGAGGCATCCGCATATTTTTGCGGCTGCTGATCCTGCCGTGTCGGAAGCTGCGACGGATTCGGTCGTGCAGGGAGCCGGCGGCGCAGCAGCCGGGCTGACGCCGGACCAGGTGCGTGTCTCCTGGGAGGAGATCAAGAAGGCGGAGAAGGCCGGCCGGGAAGCGGAGGAGGCCTTCGTGCTGGCGCATCTGGAGACGGCCATGAAGGAGGCCGGGGAGCTGATCGACGTGGCCAGGCGGCGCAAGGGTTTTGACACAGAGAAGTGACAGCACAGAGAAGTGACAGACGGGGGTCTGTGAGAGGAGGGCAGAGATGATCAGGACAATCACGCCGGAAAGAGCCAGGGAGATCCTGGGGGAGTACGCGTCGTGGATCGAAGAGGTCAGCCGGCGCTACGGGGTTCCGGCCGCGATGATCAGGGCCATCCTCTACAAGGAGATGACGGAGAGCGATATTCTGGATCCCCTGGCGGACCTAGTAGTCAGGACCGGCCTGACCTCCCGGAAGGACAGCTCCACCGGCTATGCCCAGATCTTCGGGGTGACCGGCCTGCGGGCGGTGGAATACGCGGTGGACAGAGGGCTGTCCACCTACGAATCGCTGGGGATCGAGACGGACCACCGGCTGCGGGATACCGATGAGGAGGATATCCGGCTGATCTGGAACCGCCTGCACGATGACCCGTGCTTCAACATAGAGGCGGCGGCCCTCAACCTCCTGTGCTGCGCGGAGGAGAATGCCGGCAGGACGGATTTCTCCAGCTTCACGGAAGAGGAGTGGAAGCGGGTACTGACCAGGTATAACGCCAATACCGCCGGCATCACGGCCTACGGTGAGGACACCTACAGGCTGATGCGCGATTTTGAGAGGGAGGACCAGGCCTGACAGGCTGACGCCGCTCCCTCCTGAAACTGGGAAAAGCGTATATCGGGACATAGATATTTTTCAAAAAGTCATGTATTGACACAGGAGACTGAGTTAGCTACAATTAACTTAAATATTTTCGACGGCGCCCATTGAGGCGCTACAAAAAAGCACTGAGGTTAGTTTAATATAACCAAGACACTCCACAGAACCAGGAAGAGGAGGAATATATGAGCGTAGTGATCCTCGGCGGCAATGAATGTATGGAGCGGCAGTATAAAGATCTCTGCAAGGAGTACAGCTGCAAGGCCAAGGTCTTCATCAAGCCTTCGGGCAGTCTCAAGAACAAACTGGGCCGGCCGCACCTGATGATCTGCTTCACCGGGGCCCTGTCCCATAAGGTGCTCAAGAACGCGCAGAACGAGATCCGCGGGTGCGGCACCCAGGTGGAGCATTCGAAGACAGCCTCCATGGCGGCCCTTCGATCCATTCTCGAGAAGTATACGGCGGTTTCGGCCTGATACGGGAGACGGGAGACATGTCCGACGAGACACTTGTCCGTTATGGCTCGCCCACGCTGGCGGGCCTCAAGACGGGAAACCTGTTTACATGTGAATACACCGACCCGGAGGAGCTGTACACGCAGCTGCGGGAGCTGAACAGGCAGCTGGTGCCCAGGGGGATTCGGCTGCTGCCTCTCAGAAGGAGCGAGAGGCGGGTGCTGCTCTATCTCTACAGGCCGGACAGGCTGGAGAGGGACCTGGGGACGTCGGGCGCCCGGGACCTTCTGAAGGAGGAGGGCTATCCCTGCGGGTCCGCCCAGCAGTGCCTGGCGGAGTTGATCCGGAGACTGCGGTGCCGCAAGGCCTTCCCCCATGAGATCGGTCTCTTTCTGAGCTATCCCCTGGAGGACGTGTGCGGATTCATACGCTACGGCGGCAGCCGGAGCAAGCTGACCGGATGCTGGCAGGTCTACGGGGATGTGGAGAAGGCTAGGAAGACCTTCGACAGATTCGACCGGTGTACACGGAGCTATTGCCGGCAGTGGGCGGAAGGCGTCCCGCTGACCAGGCTGGCTATAAATATTCAAAACCTGAAAGGAGCTTAAAAAATGAGCAAAGTAGCAGTTGTTTTCTGGAGCGGGACAGGCAATACACAGACCATGGCCGATGCCGTCGCGGCGGGCGCCCAGGGCGCCGGCGCCGAGGTGGACGTGAAGACAGCGTCTGAGTTCGGCGCGGCGGACGTGGCCGGCTATGACGCCATCGCTTTCGGCTGCCCCGCCATGGGTGCCGAGGTCCTCGAGGAGAGCGAGTTCCAGCCTATGTTTGATGACGTGAAGGGTGAGCTGTCCGGCAAGAAGATCGCCCTGTTCGGCTCCTACGGATGGGGAGACGGCGAGTGGATGCGCAACTGGGAAGACGACTGCCGCGCCGCGGGCGCCAATCTGGCTGTGGACAGCGTCATGGCCAATAACGAGCCCGACGACGAGGCCCTGGAGGCCTGCAGGGCCCTCGGTGCAGCCCTGGCCTGACAGAGGCTGCCCTGACTGACATTTCCGCCCTGTCCGGCGGAGAATACGGATATGATCCCTGCGTCATACTAAGCGGAGGCTGTCGCGATCACCAGGCGACAGCCTCCTTTCAATGCCGTCCTGTCCGGATGTGGTTATATGACGCAAACTTCTTCTTGCAGGGAGGTCATCCGCATGTTAATATTAGGCCACGCTAACTATATCATGTTGTTCAGGCAATCCTGTTTGGAGGTCATCCATGTTTCTGGAGCTGAAAAACCTGCATAAAGCATATGGGACGGGAGAGAACCGGGTCGAGGTTCTGCACGGGATCGATCTGGGGGTAGACAGGGGCGAGTTCGTGGTCCTGCTGGGGCCTTCGGGAAGCGGTAAATCCACGCTCCTTAACATCATAGGCGGCATAGATACGGCGGACGAGGGGGAGATCATGATTGACGGAGAATCCATGTCCGGTATGAACGAGAAGAGACTCACTCAGTACAGGCGCAGGCATCTGGGCTACATCTTCCAGATGTACAACCTGATTCCCAACCTGACGGTGAGAGAGAATATAGAGGTAGGCGCTTTTCTCAGCCGGGCGCCGCTGGACGTGGATGAACTGCTGCATGTCCTGGGACTCTGGGACCATCGCGGCAAGGTCCCCGGTCAGCTGTCCGGCGGACAGCAGCAGCGGACGTCCATCGGCCGGGCGGTCGTAAAGAACCCGGATATCCTGCTCTGCGACGAGCCTACCGGAGCCCTGGACTACAGGACCTCCAAGGATATCCTGCAGCTGATCGAGAAGGTAAACAGCCGGTACGGGAGTACGGTGGTCATGGTGACCCACAACGCGGCCATCAGCGCCATGGCGGATACAGTGGTGCGGCTGCGGGACGGCAAGATCCGTGATATCCGTAACAACGCCGTCAGGGTTCCGGCCGCGGAACTGGATTGGTAGGAGGGGATATGAAGAATCCTCTGTACAAGCGGCTCCCGCGGGAGCTGCGGGAAGACGCGGGCAAATACCTGGTGATCTTCCTGCTTCTGGCCATGACCATCGGTCTGGTGTCCGGCTTTCTGGTGGCGGACGGCAGCATGATCCGTGCCTACAATGAGAGCTTCGAAAAATATAATGTCGAGGACGGCAATCTGACCATCTCCCGGGAGATGAACCGCGCCCAGAAGAAGGTCATAGAAAACGCGGGGGTCCATATCTATGACATTCACTACGCGGACAGAAAGGTGGTCGGGGGCAGCACCCTGCGCCTCTTCCGGCAGCGTGAGGAGGTGGATCTGGTCGATCTGCTGGAAGGGCAGCTGCCGGGCGCCGGCGACGAGGCGGCCATTGACCGGCTCTATGCCCGCAACAACGGGATCCGCATCGGCGACGTGATCCATCTGGAGGACGGCGGATATCTGAAGGTCACGGGACTTGTCGCCCTGTCTGATTACAGTACCCTTTTCGCCGACAACAATGATTCCATGTTTGATTCCGTCCTCTTCGGCGTGGGCATCATGACGCCGGACGGCTGGGAGAGGATGAACAGCCGGGAGAGGACATATTGCTACGCATGGAAATATCTGACGCCGCCGGCATCGGAGGCCGAGGAGAGAGACAGGGCGGAAGAGCTGATGAAAGTGTGCGCCTCAGCAGCGCAGCTGGAGTCCTTCATCCCTCGTTATGCCAACCAGGCCATACGATTCACCGGCGAGGACATGGGCAGTGACAAGGTCATGATGGAGGTCCTGCTCTATATCATGATCGTGATCCTGGCTTTCGTTTTCGGCGTCACGATCAGCAACACGATTACGGCGGAGGCGACAGTCATCGGCACACTCAGGGCTGCCGGCTATACCCGCGGGGAGTTGCTGCGCCATTATATGACCATGCCGGTCCTGGTGACGCTGGCCGGCGCTGTCGTCGGCAATATCCTGGGCTATACCATCATGAAGAATGTCTGCGCCTGGATGTATTACAACAGCTACAGCCTCACCACCTACGTGACGGTCTGGAACGGGGAGGCTTTCCTGAAGACAACGGTGATCCCCCTCCTTCTGATGGCCGGCATCACTTTCGCGGTCCTGTGGCACAGGCTCCGGCTGTCTCCCCTGCGTTTTCTCCGGAGAGACCTGTCCCGGACGGGACGGAAACGGAACGTTATGAAGCTGCCGGCTTTCCTGCCGTTCCTGCAGCGCTTCCGCGTAAGGGTGATCCTCCAGAATCTTCCCAACTATCTGGTGCTCCTTGTGGGGATCCTTTTTGCCAATTTCCTGCTCATGTTCGGCCTGATGCTCCCCTCGGTCCTGCATCACTATCAGGACACGGTCGAGGACCAGATGATCGCACGGCACCAGTACATCCTGCAGGTCCCCTTCGACGTCATGGATGAGGATCACAGGCTCCGCAGCTATCTGAAAATGATGGAATTCTCAGACGCGATCTCTACGGACAATCCCACAGCGGAGAAATTCACCGCCTGCAGCCTCAATACCACCGGTGAGAATGGCGCGAGGGTGGAGGAGATCCTCCTGTACGGAGTGGCTGCCGACAGCGCTTATGTGACCGGCGTTCCGGAAACGCCGGAGGGCGCCGCGCCCCGGGTCCTGGTCTCACGGGCCTACGCGGACAAATATGATACGGTCCCGGGTGATGTGATCCGTCTGAAGGAGATCTATGAGGACGATGTCTACGAACTGACTGTCACGGGGATCTATGACTATGAGGCGGCGCCGGCGGTCTTTATGGAGCAGAAGGCCCTCAACCGCATGCTGGACATGGAAAGGTCCTATTTCTCCGGCTATCTGGCGGACACCCCCGTCACGGACATTGAGGAAGGGTATATCGGGACCGTCATAGATCTGGAGAGCACGACCAGGATCAGCCGGCAGCTGGATATTTCCATGGGAAGCATGATGTATCTGGTGGACGGCTTTGCTGTCATCATCTACCTTGTGCTGATCTATCTGCTCTCCAAGCTCATTATTGAGAAAAACGCGGAATCCATCTCCATGGCCAAGATCCTCGGTTATTCCAACGCGGAGATCAGCGGTCTTTATATCCGCCCCACCACGGTCGTGGCGGTCGCGGGCATACTGGGTACGCTGCCGCCCCTCACCGGGGGCATGCGGCGGCTCCTGAAATGGATGATGACCACGGAAATGAACGGGTGGATCCCCTTCTACCTGGATCCCGGGATCCTTGTCAGGATGGCGGCACTGGGTATCGGTTCCTACGCGGCTGTAGCCCTTCTGGAATACAGGAAGATCTGCGCCGTGCCCATGGAGGAGGCTCTGAAAAATGCGGAATAGAAACGAGGACAGAAGCAGAAGACCGCAGGCCGGACTTATCACACGGAGGGCCGGCGCAGCGTTTATGTGCATTCTTTTGACCGCGGTCTGCCTGTGCGGGTGTGCGGACAGGGAGGCTGACGGGGAGCCGCGGGCGGCCGCGGGGACAGGAGCGGCGGAGACTGCGCGTCCAGAGCAGGAAAAGGCGGAAGAAAGGACTGACCATACCACGGCGACGGGACCTTCGATGGCTGCGCAGTCCGTGCCTCCCGGGGAACAGAAGGAAGCGATGCCCGCGGAGAAGAAGGAGACTGTCACTGTCCGGGCGGACGCTGCCGGCCGTCCCCTGGAGATCACGGTGGAGGCGGAGCTGACCCGGCCGGCGCGGGAAACAGACGGAGAGAAGGGGCTGCTGAGGGACCGTACCAGACTCTATGCCATCACCAACACCGAGGGAGATGAGGAATTCTACCGGGTGGACGATGAGAACATCCTCTGGACTGACAGCGGCAATGTCCTCAAGTACGAGGGAAAATGCGACGAGAAGCTGCCGGTGGATGTCAGGGTCCGCTATTATCTGGACGGGGAGGAGAAGAAGCCCGAAGAGATGGCGGGCGTTTCCGGAGATGTCAGGATCCGCTTTGAGTATACCAACAGGACGTCGGTCCTGGTGGAGGAGGACGGAAGAGAGTATGCTGTGTCTGTGCCCTTCACCGTGATCAGTGCCATACTTCTGGACGGAGATGTCTTCTCGGAGATCGAGGCCGACAACGGGCGGATCATGGAGATCGGGGACCAGACGGCGGTCATCGGCACGGCCTTCCCTGGTCTGGCAGAGGATCTGGACACCGGCAGCTATGAGATGACGGAGGAGCTGGACATCCCCTCCTATGTGGAGGTGCGTGCCCACGCGGAGGATTTCTCCCTGGATTTCACCGCCTCTGTGATCACCCCCGGTCTCTTCTCCGAGCTGAAGGACGAGGACCTGGAGGACGTCGAGGATCTTCCTGAAGATATGGGCAAGCTGACGGATGCCTCCCGGGAGCTGGCGGACGCGGCAGCGGAGCTCTATGAAGGAAGCAGCACCTTCGGCTCCTATCTGCGTAAGTATGTGCGGGCCGCCTCACAGATCAGCGAGGGGGTCGGCGCCATGGAGGAGGGCCTGGCGGCCCTCAATGAGAACGGTCAGCAGCTTCTGGAAGGCGCGCAGGCCCTGAATACGGCTCTGTCCGGGCTGCAGCAGGGACTGGCGGCCATGGACCTGTCCTCCCTGGACCCGGCGGACCCGGAGACAGCCGCGCAGCTTCAGGCGGCCGCGGAAGCGGCGGCAGCCCTCTCGGAGGATGCCGGTCAGCTCACAGAGACCCATCTGCCTGCCGTCGCGGGACAGCTGGAGGAACTGTCGCAGTTTACAGAAAAAGCCAGGACCTATAAGGCAGCTGTGGAGGCGGGCATCGGCGAGGCGGAGGCCGCCCTGCAGGAGCTGGAGGCCTTCGACGAGGAGACCTATGTCGGAGAACTGACAGAGACCGCCAGAGAACAGGCGGGGACAGCCGTCCGCGAAGCATTGGCGGAGGCAGGGTACAGCGCCGACCCGGAGCTGGAGGAAAGAGTGCGGTCAGCGGTGGACCTGTCCGCGGGCTCGGAGACCCTCACGCAGCTGCATGCGAAGACCGCGCAGCGGATACGGGAAGCTCTGGCCGGTGAGGAGATCACCGGCTTCACCGTTCCGGAGACGTCCATCGATGTCTCCGCCCTGCAGAACTGCCTGCGGGACATGGAGCAGAAGGCGGAGATCCTTAAGAAATTTGCAGGCAGCATGGGCGGCGCTTCTCAGGATCTGCAGGGCCTTATGGCGGGCATCGGATCCATGCAGTCGGCCCTGGACCAGATCTCCGGGGGCAGCGCGGCCCTCACCGAGGGGCTGGCTGCCTACGGGGAGGGCGTCAGTGCCCTTTCGGAAGGCGCCGCCGGCCTGAAAAAGGGCGTCAGGGAGTTTTCAGGGGCCGGGAGCTCTCTGACAGACGGCTACGGCGCCATCAGCGAGGGCATGAAGGCCTTCTCCGACGGCATGGAGGAATTCGACAGAGAAGCTATAGGCAAGCTGGGCGATCTGGCCGGAGAGGACCTCTCCGAGCTCCTGCGCCGCATAAAGGCTGTCCGGGACGCGGACCGGACCTATGTGAACTATTCCGGTCTTCTGGATGGACAGACAGGCAGCGTGCGCTTCATTCTGGAAACGGAGGAGATCGGGCAGTAGGATCGTCCGCGGACAGGGCGGCTGCCGGGCGGCATGTCGGAAAACATTGCGGAGAGCGTCTTTTTACAGTATCATTAGATGAGAAGTTTCCGAAGCGGGAGTCTCATCACCTGTCAGCGGGAGGGCGGAGCAGCCGCCCGGCCGCCCAGTCCGATCGTATATAAAAATACCCAGGGGACTGTCGTATTAAGCATCGTCCATGTCAGTATGCGTTAATGCGGCAGTCTTTTTGCATGAAGAGGGCCATTATGGAAGAACAGCTTTTCAGAAAAGAGAGTATGGAGAGGATCTCCTCTCCGGAGCAGCTGCAGGATTATATGCGTGTCACGAGTCCCGGGATCTGGATGATCCTGGCGGCTGTGATCTGCCTGCTGGGAGGCCTTCTGATCTGCGCTTCCGTCGGGCGGCTGGAGACCACCGTTCCTGTGAGCGCCCAGGTCAGCGGCGGGACGGTCACGATCGTGTCCGAGGCCCTGGCCGGACAGACCGCGGATACCTCCGGCGAGGGGACCGCTGCAGGCACCGCCGGCGACGGTATGGTCCTGCGCATCAGCGGGCAGGAAGTGGCGGTGGACCATGTGTTCAGAGACGGGGAGGGCCGGATGACGGCCACAGCCTCCGCGGATCTTCCCGACGGAGAGTATGACGCGGTCCTGGTGACGGAATCGGTGTCCCCGATCAGCTTTCTCCTGAACTGAGGAGAGGGCGGCGCAGCAGCGGAGGAGAACGGATGGCAGAGCGATCCGACAGACAGAAGAATACGATCCGGCAGCCTCTGACCCAAGGGGTCGCCAGGGTGCCCGTCGTCATGCAGCTGGAGGCCCTGGAGTGCGGGGCGGCCTGTCTGGCCATGGTCATGGCCTGGTACAGCAAGTGGGTGCCCCTGGAGGAGGTGCGCACGGCCTGCGGCGTGTCGCGGGACGGCTCCAACGCCAGGAACATCCTGGCGGCAGCAAGAAACTACGGATTCAACGCCGACGGCTACCGGCTGGAGGTGGACACACTCAGGGAGAACGCCCAGTTCCCCTGTATCCTGCACTGGAACCTCAACCATTTCGTGGTCCTGTGCGGTTTCCGGGGCGGCAGGGCCATCCTCAATGACCCGGCCAGAGGGACCGTGAAGGTCTCCATGGAGGAGTTCAACGAAGCCTTCACCGGGATCTGCCTCATGTTCAGTCCGGGCCCGGACTTCAAGCCCTCCGGCCAGAGGAAGAGCACCCTGGCCTTTGCCGCCAGGAGACTGACCGGCACAGGGCCGGCGGTGGCTTTTGTCATGCTGACCACCGTGATCGCCTCCGTCTTCGGGATCATCGATCCCGTGATGACTCGGGTATTCTATGACCGCCTGCTCACCGGGAGGAATCCGGAGTGGACCAATGCCTTCCTCCTTCTGATGACAGGCCTCTGTGTCGTGCACCTGATCGTCATGTGGGCCCAGACGGCCAGCTCCCTCAAGATCAACGGCAAGATGTCCGTGATGGGAAGCACCTCCTATATGTGGAAGGTGTTCCGGCTGCCCATGGAATTCTTCTCCCAGCGGATGACGGGAGATATCCTGCAGAGGCAGGCCACCAATGAGAATATCGCGGGGATCCTGGTGCAGACCGCGGCGCCCCTGGCCCTCAACACCATCATGATGCTCTTCTATCTGGTCCTCATGCTGCGTTACAGCGTGACCCTGACCATCGTGGGTCTGGTGTCCGTTTTCCTCAACCTGGCGGTGGAGCGCTGGATCTCCGAGAAGCGCATCAACCTCACCAGGGTCCAGTACCGGGACGAGGGCAAGCTGGTCTCAACGACCCTGGCCGGTATCAGCATGGTGGAGACCATCAAGGCCGCCGGCGCGGAGAAGGGCTACTTCAGGAAATGGGCGGGCTACCAGGCTTCCGTCAACACACAGAATGTCCGGGAGGCGGAGATGAACGCCGTCTACGGACTGATCCCCGCCTTCGTGGGGGTCGCCGCCAACTACCTGGTCCTGATCCTGGGTATCCGCTACGTCATGGCGGGCACCTTCACACTGGGCAAGATCACCCTCTTCCAGGGTTTTCTCCTGTCTTTCATCAGTCCGGCCATGACCCTCATCGGGGCGGGACGGCTCCTGCAGGAGATGCGCACCGAGATGGAGCGGGTGGAGGACGTCATGGA
>DGGX01000197.1:16475-20715 GCA_002392385.1 Lachnospiraceae bacterium UBA3863 | reverse complement strand
GACCCTAAAAAACTTTGAATACCCTCTTTTATGTAGTGTTGCTTTGGAATTGTGCAGTGGTGTCATGGTGCAGTGTTTCGGATTACTCCAGAGAGATGTGATGCTTGCCCGCCATAGCCTCAATTCGCGATGACGCCTGCGCCGATCAGCCGTCCCTTCATCTGTCCTCTCAGCCGTCTCCTGGAATAGCGCTGAGAAGACTCGAACCGTCATAATCCAGCCCTGCGCGGGCAGCCTGCGCGTGCTGCAGTCTGCGCGGGATCTCATAGAGACGCCCGTTGCGGATCAGCCGCGCCCCCGTCTGGTGGAAGGTGAAGCCGACGCCGTTCTCCACGCATTGCAGGTGGAGATCGAGGACCCAGGCATAGTCGCAGGGCCGGGCGTCCGGTCCGGACTCCCCGCCCACAGAAACCGACTCGATCGCGCCGGGATACCGATTTAGATACCGCCGCAGATCGACCCGCCCCAGGATCGGCTCCACCATCACCGCCTTGTGCTTCAGGGGCAGCGCCAGATACACCGGCAGCCGACGGTCCGCCATCGCCCGGCTCTCACACGTGACCGCGATCCGCACATGCTCCCAGCCCTCACCCCAGTCCGCCGGCAGATGCTCCGCGATCCGCTCAGGCCTCTTCGTGATCATGAAGAAGGTGCAGTCCCTCCGCTCCCTCATCATATCCCAGGCCTCCGCCCGCCACTCATCCGCCGCCTCATGGAAGAAATCCGACGAAAAACACGTAAATATCGTACTCCCTGCCGGTACCTTGTACCGCCCCCTGTGCGGCCCGCCCCGCAGCCTCCGCACCGGCAGATCATAATTCTGCGTCCGCCGCACCACCCGCGGATCCTTGCCCACCTGCTCATCCCGCCGGAACATGTAACAGTGAAGACACCCCGCACTCACCTTCGTGCACCCGTGCCACCCATTCCACGTCACCGTTATCGGCGCCCGCGGATCGGGAGCGGAAGACGACGCCCGCCGGCCTTCTGATGCTGCCGGAAGGCCGTCAGAGAGAGGGATATTAAACAAGTTCAGCTGATCATAAGCCTCCACCAACCCACCTCCTTTACATCCTACTAAAAGTATATCACTTTCATGGAATGGCGGTGAGAGAAGGTGGGGGCGGGGGGATACAGAAGCTTCGTGAGGGGGGAGCTGTGAGAATACCTGCGATGAGAGGCAAGAATAGCAGTAGAAATACGAGAGAAGCTTGATGAGATGCTTACCTGCGAAAAGCCCTGCGAATCCTATATGAATTCGCAGGGCTTTTTGCAGTCACTAGCTTCAGATATCATATACCGCCAGCCATAGACTTCATTCGTCGCCAGCCACCCAACGCTGCCACCCGACACTCAGTGGAAGGAGGGCATGATCAGAATTCTGTCCTTAGTGGGCGAGAAAGGAGCACAGGAGTAGAAACGCTTGCAAAGCGAGCCGACGATAGCAGTAACAAGGTCATGGTCGAGCGGAGAGCGTTCATCTTCACAGGTGATGATGAGATCGCGTCCGGGATAATAGCCGTTTTCGATATAGTCAGAAATTTTAAGGCGGTTGTTGGAGTTATATCTCTGATCCAGCAGCTTGCCAAGGTGCTCCCAGTAAATGACGCGCCCAGGGCCCAGCAGAATGGTGAAATCAGGGTAGACGATCTGCTGACCCAATCGCAGGGGCTGCTCGTAGCGGAAGGCCAGGCTGGAATGCAGCAGCGTATCGCATATAAAAACCTCGGATTTCGAACGCATCTTCAGCCCGCACTCGGCCGGATAAGTCAGATGCTCGGGGTGATCCTGACAATACTCATACCTATCAAAGCACCACGAAAAGAACCACTCATAAGCTTCTGCCGCCGCCGGCCCGATCAGGCGGACCAGCTCCGCCGAAGGATCGAGCTGCGACTGCCCCCGCCCGCCCGGCGTCAGAAGCCCCTGCAGCGGCGTTTTGGCAATATCCGTCCGTTCCCTGCGAAAAGAGGCATTCACCCCGATTTCCGTCAGCTGCGCCAGAAGCCCCGCCTGCGCCGGCACATTCACAGAAGCCGCTTCCTTCAGAAAGCCGTCCAGCAGCGCAATCTGCTTCTCAAGCGCCGCCGCCATCTCCATGTGATATGATTTCACGGCCAGAAGCTGAGCCTGATTAACGTCTTTACGAAGAATGGCCTGCCTGCATACTCCTCCCGGATTCTCTTCACTCCGCAGCCATTTCAGATATCCACCGTTCTTCTGAAAAGCTAACTTACCCGGCGGGGCACCCTGTAATTGCCTGAAATGCTCTGCTAACTGAGCGCTGAGCTGATTTCGAATATCCAGAAGCTGCTGTGTATAATTCATTGACCCTCCCTTGACTCCGATGACACCCTCCACATCATGGATATGTATATACGAATCAGTATATACCTGATTCGGATCCTTCACAAGTAGAAAATTCTAGATTACGAACTGGCGACAATGCCTACACGGAATGCGGCATGGGAATACGGTTCAACTAGTTGTGCCTGTAAAGGGGCTATGCTGTCAAGATGCAAAGAGAAGCCTCATATGATACCTACCTGTTAAAACACCTGTGCGAGAGGGCAAGATGTAAAGGTTAAAAACAGGAAGGAGCATCAAGCAAAGCTAACCTGTCAAAACACCTTTACGAGAGGGCAAGATGTAAAGGTTAAAAACAGGAAGAAGCCTCAAGCAAAGCCTACCTGTCAAATCACCTTTGCGAGAGGGCAAGATGTAAAGGTAAAAAACAGGAAGAAGCTTCATGAGTTGCCTACCTGTCAAAACACCTTTACGAGAGGGCAAGATATAAAGGTAAAAAACAGGAAGAAGCATCAAGCAAAGCCTACCTGTCAAAACACCTTTACGAGAGGGCAAGATATAAAGGTAAAAAACAGGAAGAAGCTTCAAGCAAAGCCTACCTGTCAAATCACCTTTACGCGAGGCCAAGATACACAGGTAAAATACAGGTACATCCCCCCTCCCCCACCGTCTCCCTCCCTTCACCCACCCACCGCCAATCAAGCAAGATAGCCCCCTTCAAGGTTGACAAATCCAGTGTTTCTGCCGTAAAATGTCGTGGACAGTGATCGCGTGTAAGTAGTGTGTCGGGGTACCTGACAGAGAGCCCGTTCAGCGGCTGGAAGGCGGGCAGGGAAGCGGCATATGAATTTCAGCGCGGGAGTCCGGCGCGCGGAGAGGCATCTCAGAAGCGGCTGCGGTTGCGGCATACGGCAAGCAGAGTGCGGACACGGAAGTGTCTGAAGTTGGGTGGTACCGCGGACAGGTTGTTATTTGTTCGTCCCATGTCAGAAGACGTCAGGTCAGAAGGCAGGGGACGTTTTTTATTTGTGAAGCAAGCAGGCGCCGCCCGCGGACAAGGAAGACCCGCGAGCGCAGGCGCCGCCCGCGGGCGGCGCGCGTCACGGCAGCACAGCACGCAGCAGGCAGAGACCACAGAAAGGGAAGGTGGCAAGGTTGAGCAGATTTGAGGAGATCCGTCAGGAGTTTCTGAAGGAGGCGCAGGGCAGGAGCGATACGCAGAGTATTTATGAGCTGCGCAAGGCGTATCTGGACAGGAAGGTCGGCAAGGTCAACGCGCTGATGAAGGAGATGCGGAGCATCCCCAAGGAGCAGAAGGCGGAGTTCGGCCAGGGCGTGAACGCGCTCAAGGACTGGGTGCTGGAGCGTCTCACGGAGATGGAAGAGAAGGCGCGGGCAGCGGAGCTGGCCCGGCGTTATGAGAGGGAGAAGATCGACGTGACGATTCCCGGCAAGGAGGTCAGGCGCGGCAAGCTTCATCCCATTACACAGATGCGCAACCAGATGGTGGATGTTTTTGCCGGGATGGGATTTGAGATCTTCGAGGGATCGGAGATCGAGAATGATTATTATAACTTCACGGCGCTGAATACGCCCATGGATCATCCGGCCAGGGATATGCAGGATACCTTCTATCTGTCGCCGGAGTATCTGCTGCGGACGCAGACCTCGGCGGGGCAGATCCACGTGATGGAGCAGGAGAAGCCGCCCATCAAGATCCTGTCTCCGGGCAAGGTCTTCAGGTCGGATGATGACGCGACGCATTCGCCCATGTTCAGCCAGATGGAAGGTCTTGTGGTGGACAAGGGGATCACGCTCTGTGACCTGCAGGGTATGCTGGATGAGTTCGTGCAGCAGATCTACGGCGAGGGGACGCATACGAGGCTGAGACCCTCTTTCTTCCCTTTCACCGAGCCCAGCGTGGAAGTGGACG
>DGGX01000197.1:0-16363 GCA_002392385.1 Lachnospiraceae bacterium UBA3863 | reverse complement strand
GGATCGAGATCCTGGGCGCCGGCGTGGTCAACAAGAAGGTGCTGGAGAACTGCGGCATCGATTCGGATGTGTACAGCGGTTTTGCCTTCGGTATCGGTATCGAGCGCGCGGCGATGCTTAAGTACGGCATCAACAATATCAAGCTTCTGTTCGAGTCGGATCTGCGGGTGCTGGATCAGATCGACGACATTCAGTAAGGAGGAAACAAGATGATCGCACCACTGAGCTGGCTGAAAGAATATGTGGATATCGACTGTACGCCCCAGGAGCTGCAGGACAGGCTTTTTTCCTGTGGTTTCGAGGTGGAGGAGCTGAAGGAAGTCGGCGCGGATATTTCGGGTGTCGTCGTGGGTCTGGTGGAGACCTGTGAGGCGATCCCGGAGACGCACCTGCATGTGTGCACGGTGAACTGCGGCGCGCACGGGACCTTCCAGGTCTGCTGCGGCGCGGACAACGTGGAGGCCGGGAAGAAGTTCCCCTGCGCTCTTGTGGGCGCGCAGGTGTATGCCACGAACCGTGAGCGCACGGCCATCGAGGGCACCATGGCCATCAAGAAGGGGAAGCTGAGGGGCTATGATTCTGAGGGTATGCTCTGCTCCGGCATGGAGCTGGGCGTCTCCGAGAATATGTATCCCGGCGCGGGCTACAACGGGCTGCTGGTCCTGCCGGACGACGCGGAGACCGGCGCGGACGTCAAGCCCATTCTGGGGCTGGACGACTGGCTCTATGACATCGCCATCACCGCCAACAGGCCTGACTGCCAGAGCATCTTCGGTATCGCGCGCGAGATCGCGGCGGCCCTGGACATGCCTCTGCGCATGCCCGCCCTGGACTTCCATCCCACGGAGATGCGGCTGAATGATTTCAACATCACCGTGGAGGCGCCGGACCTGTGCCCCCGCTATATCGGGCACTACATCTATGACGTGAAGATCGGGGAGTCCCCGGCCTGGATGAAGCGCCGGCTGGCCCTGGTCGGTATGGACGCCATCTCCAACATCGTGGATATCACCAACTATATCTTGATGGAGCTGGGCCAGCCCATGCACGCTTTTGACTATGCTTATCTGCAGGGCAACGCCATCTGTGTCCGCACGGCCCACGAGGGCGAGGCGATCCAGACCCTGGACGAGCAGGAATATACTCTGAACACCTCCAACCTGGTCATCTGCGACGGCGTCCGGCCGATCGCGCTGGCCGGTGTCATGGGCGGTCTCAATTCGGAGATCCTGGACACCACGCAGGCGGTCATGTTCGAATCCGCCAAGTTCGCGCGCGACAACATCCGCCGCACCTCCCGCAGCGTTGGCAAAAGGACCGACGCCAGCGCCCGTTATGAGAAGGGCGTGGATGAGTATGCCACCGTCATGGCCATGAAGAGGGCCCTCCACCTGGTGGAGGAACTGGGCTGCGGCAAAGTCTCCGCCACCCATTTTGACATCAATTCGGGCAACAGCGTGGAGCCCAGAGAGATGAAGGTCTCCCTGCAGCGCGTGAACGGCGTCCTGGGCATCGAGGTGCCGCCGACCGCCGTCCTGCGGATCCTGAAGGGCCTGGCCATGGAGCCTTCCATCGAGGGCGATACCCTGACTCTGCAGGTCCCCGCCTATCGCGAGGATATGGAGTCCTATCAGGATGTGGCGGAGGAGGTCATCCGCATGTACGGCTATGACCATCTGGTGCCCACCTTCATGCCCAGCGCCCTGGTCACCGCCGGCGGCTACAACCTGCGCCAGCGGACGGAGATGAAGCTCAAAGACGTGCTCTGCGGCCTGGGGGCTTATGAGTGCATGCACTATTCCTTCTTCTCCCCCTCGGATCTGGACATGTTCCGCTATCCCGCGGACGCCCCGGAGAGGCATGCCATCCGCATCCTCAACCCCATCAGCGAGGAGCTGTCCCTGATGCGCACCACCCTGGCGCCCTCCATGGTCAACGCCGTGGTCCGCAACCAGAAGAACGGCACCCTTTCCGGACGCCTCTTCGAGATGGCCAAGGTCTTCATCCCCAAGGAGCTGCCGCTGACCGAGTATCCCGAGGAGCGCGACCACCTGGTGATCGCCTTCTGGGGCATGGACGAGGACTTCTTCAGCCTCAAGGGCGCCGCGGAGCGCCTGGCTGACACCCTGCACGTCAGCTTCACCTACGCTGCCGCCCAGAAGCCCTTCCTCCACCCCTACCAGACCGCCGAGATCGCCTGCGAGGGACAGAAGATCGGCTGGATGGGCAAGCTGGCTTACGACATCGCCGCCGGCCTCAGCCTCCGCACCGATGTCTACCTGCTTGAGATCGACCTCGCCACCCTCTCCCAGTGGTACGACAGGACCCCGTCCTTCGAGCCCCTGCCGGCCTGGCCCGAGGTGACCCGCGACATCGCCCTCATCATGGACCGCAAGATCACCTGCGCCGAGGTCGAGGACGAGATCCGCGGCTCCAACAAATACATCCGCGACGTCAAGCTCTTCGACGTCTACGAAGGCGCTCCCATCCCTCCGGACAAAAAGAGCCTTGCCTTCACCCTCACCTTCCGGCCCGCCGACCACGAATTCACCGGCGAGGAGATCGACAAGTACGTCTCCAAGCTCCTCCGCAAGCTCGAATTCGTCCACGGCATCGTGCTGAGAAGCTGATACATCGTATACTGTGCTGCATCCTTCAGCGGGGATAACGTTTCTGTGCGAAACGTTATCCCCGCTGTGATTTTGGGCGGATTTCACGGTGGAGATAACGATAACTGGCCGGGACGTTATATCGGCCGTGAAATTTGAGATATTTCACAGTGGAGATAACGATGCTCGTCCGGAACGTTATATCGGCTGTGAAATAAAGCATATATCACGGGAAAAATAACGAAACACCGCCGGAACGTTATATCCACCGTGAAATTTTGAATATTTCACGGCAGAAATAACGTCCCGGCGGTGCCAGTATTCTGGCGGTGCCATCATTCTGGCGGCGCCAACATTGATTTTAAAGCCCCTTCAAATACTCCATGCTCACCCTTGCATTTCCGTCGGGATCGTCACCGCGGGCGAGCTCCAGGCTCTGCCAGCCGGTGTAGCCGATGTCGCGGAGGACGGCTTCCATGGCAGCGAAGTCGTAGCTTCCCCGGCCCAGGGGCTTGCGGCCGGTGTCGGCCAAGTGGACGTGGATGAGGCGGTCCTTGTAGAGGCGGAAGGCCTCTGCTTCACCGGGCTCGTTGCCGAATACGTGGTAGCTGTCCAGAAGGAGGCCGGCACTGGTGTAGGAGCCGGCATCCAGGAGAGCGCAGATCTGGGCGCCGTTGTTGAGAAGATCCGTGTCCTGAGGCCGGATGGCCTCCAGGGCCAGGCGGACGTTCAGGGAGGCGGCCAGGGCATCCACGGAGGCCAGGGCTTCGCTGAGCCAGACGGCGGAAGCGCCGGCATTGGCAGACATGCCCCGGAAGCTCCCGATGGTGACGATGGGGCTGCCCACAGCGGCGGCAAAACGAATCAGATCCTCTAAAAGTGCCCGCGCGGCGGCGCAGATCTCCGGATCGGGCGAGGTGAGGGTGAGGCCGCGGGAGGCGGAGATGTAGCCTGTCGCGACGGCGGCGGCCTGAAGGCCGTTGGCCTGGAGGCTGCGGCGGATATCCGCGGCGTCCAGGGAGGCAGGGTCGGTGGTGACCAGCTCGATTCCCTCATAGCCGCAGGCGGCGGCTTTGGACAGGCGTGTGGAGAAATCGCCTTTGAAGAGGGCCAGGGGCGCTTCGCCCCGGACCTCGGGTGTGATGACTGAAACAGCGATGTGCATGCTTATTTCCTTTCGTGGCCGCCGGCATGAGACGGCATGGACCGGCTGTGCTTATTCCGCGCTTTCCGTGCTTTCCGCGCTTTCCGTGCGTTCGCGGCGTTCGTTGATGGATTCGATGTGGCGGCGCATGAGGGCGTAGGAGCGCTCGCTGTCGCCGTGGCGGATGGCATCGAGGATCTTGGTGTGGAGCTCCAGGGCCTCGGCGATGTTGGCCTCGGTATCGACGGTGAAGGCCTCGTGGACGCCGTGGCGGAAGATGTCGCGGGCGCCCTCCATGGCGGCGATCAGGATCCGGTTGCCGGAGGCTTTGGCGATCTCGAGGTGGAATTCAGTGTCGTAGTCGGTCAGCTGGTCCAGGTCGTCGGTGTGGGCCCGCATCTGGTCCAGACAGTATTCCATGCGATGGATGTTCTCGTCGGTGGCGCGGGAGGCGGACAGGCGGGCCAGCTCGGCCTCGATCATGGTACGGAATTCCATGAGCTCGTCAAAATCCGACATCATGAGGCTGGTCCTGAGGGGGGCGTCCCGGGAGATGTCGGAGTAGCCGTTCACGACGGTGCCGACGTGTTTGATCCTTTTGATGAAACCGGTGCTTTCCAGGGCCTTGTAGGCGTCGCGCAGGGTGCTGCGGCCGACGCCCAGGTCCGCGCAGAATTCTGTCTCTGCGGGAAAAACATAGCCCGCCGGTATCTCGCCGGAGAGGATGCGGCTGCGGATCTTCTCCGCCAGCTGGTCCGAGGCGTTGCCCCGGTTGTCCATGCGCAGCTTGGTTATGAGCTGATCGTTTTTATCCATTTTTTCCTGCTTCCTTGACGGTTGATCGGTTACCGGTTTCATGATACCATACGGGACTTAGTTTCGAAAATGGTTCAGATAAATGGCGAACAATATATAAAGAAATAATAATCGATAATATATTAAAAGAGCGGGCAGCCGACCAGGGAACAGGGCCGGCCGCCCGCTCTGCGGCTTATTCACAGCAGATCTCCATCTGACTCACAGCAAGTGTTACACAGCGAGTATTCCATAGTGAGCAGAGGGCGTTTCCTGTGAAAAGGGCTTACAGGGACTTTCTGAGCTCGGCAGCGATGTCCAGGGCGCCCTTCCAGTCTCTGCGGAAGCTGGAGCAGAAGAGCTCGACGGGGCCGAAGGGCTCGTACTCTTCGGGTTTCAGTCTGCCGGTGAAGTAGGCCTTCTCGAAGTCAGGCAGCTTGTTGACCAGCTCGTCGAGGATGGCGGGCGGCACAGGTGCGTCGAATCTGCGGACAACCGGCGGATCCTGCTCGATGAGCTTGTCCGCGGTGCCGGACCAGTTGATGGTGTTGGAGACGTCGCCGCCTACCCACTCGGTGAAGTGCTGGAGGCCGCGGGCGCCGCCGTTGATGAGCTTGATGGGAGTGTTGCGGTCATCCATGTAGGCGCGGACCTTCTGGGCCACGATCTTGCCGGCATACCAGAGAGCGTCGGAGGAGATGTCGATCCCCTGCTCCCGGGCCTGGGCTGCCAGGTACTGATCGAAGATGCCGGCGATGTGGGAGATGTAGACCACAGGAGGATTCTTCATGCCCTTGGCTCCGCGCTCGTAGGCGTCCATGACGTCGATCACCTGCTGCAGGGCAAAAACCTCCGTGCAGTTGAGCGGGATGCCCTCGCGGACGCACTGCTCGATGGCTTCGATGCCGTGGTCGGTGGCGGGGATCTTGATCATGATGTTGGGACCGGCCTCGCGGTTGTAGCGGGCCTTCTCCATGATGTTGTCGTAGCTCTCATCGAAGGGATCGCCCTGGATGGAGACATAGCCGAGCTGGCCGCCGGACTGCTCGTAGAGGGGCAGGAACTGTTTGGCGACCTCGCCGACCAGTTCACGCTGAAGCTTCACCAGAGCCTCGGAATCGTCGGGCTCTTCGCGCAGGATCTTGCGGTAGAGGTCCTTGGCGTACTCGCCCTCTTCGGGATGGACGAGCATCTTATAGGTGAAGGAGGGGTTCTGGGTGCAGCCGGTGGCGCCGTTCTCGAGGGCGAGACGGGCCTGCTCACGGGTCACGTTGTTGATCCAGAAACGGGTGCGGGTCTGACTGGATACACGATGGAAATAACTCATGGTGAAACCTCCTTTATTTAAATTTCACATTGAAAAACCTGTTTCTGCGGCCGCGCGGCCGGCGTCAGGTGTCCCGGGCGGACATACGGGATCAAATGCCGCTGCGGTCCTGACCGGGGGTCATCAGACCTTCAGTCCCTCGAGGTAGTAGCCCAGGGTCTCCTTGCTGCGGAGCTCGACGGCACCGAGGGAGACGAACTCGCCCTTGCGGATGTCCCTGGTGACGACCGCGCCGTTGAGAAGGTAGAAGGGGGCCACATCCTCGGGTGCTTCGCTGAGAGTGGTCAGTTCGGGCCGCAGGCCGTCGATCATGTGGTGGTGGCCCGCCACCTGCAGGGTGGTGCCGGCGGGGATGTCCCACTTGGCGACGCCGGTCAGGACGGAGACCTGACGGCATTCGGTGTGGGTGCCGATGCCCAGCTGGTCGCCCAGAACGATGGAGGCTACGGTCTCCACGCCCATGTAATGCCAGGGCTCATAGAGGCAGGCGTACTTGCCGGATCTGCTGACGACGTGGCCTTTCTCCGCCAGGAGCTGCCAGACTGTGTCGTTGTCGCAGCGGACGATGACGAACTCGCCGCCGGCGAAGCTGGCCTCGTCGGGACGGTGGAGGTGGAAGAAGACATCCACCACGCCGGTCCGCTTCAGAATACCCCCATCCTCCTCGGGGACGAAGATCTCGGCGAGCTCGCTGACCTTGGCGATAGGGTAGTTCATGGTCGGCGCCGCGGGGACAAAGCCGGTGATGTTGGATACCAGGTTCATCTCGCACAGGTCGGCGGAAATGACGTCGGTGTGCTGTTCCAGAAGAGCCCGGCGGGCCTTCAGGGTATCTGTGCCCTCATAGGCCCAGCAGTCACCCAGGGCCGGAAGCTGCTCCTTATAGTCGAGGTAGGAGAATTCCTGTGTTTCCGGATCGTAGATGAAATCGTACTCAGAGGCCTTGCCGGCGGCGATGACGTCCAGTCCGATGAAACGGGCCCAGGAATAGAGGTCCACCAGGTTGCGGGGCTGGTCGCCGTTGACCAGAGCGTAGACTGCGCCGTTCTGCGCGGCGACCTGGTTGAGCAGGGGACCGCAGATGCTGTCGGTCTCCTTGGAGACCATGTAGACGTTGATGCCTTTGTTCAGGGCGGTCAGGGCAGCGTCGGTGCTGACGGCGGTGTTGCCGGTGCACTCCACCAGGGAGGTGATGCCGCACTCAGGGACCAGACGATAGTCGGTGACGATCAGGACAGCGTCCGCGGGGGCCGCGTCGATCTGCGCCTTGTCCGCGCAGGCCACGATGGAGGAAGGTTCCCAGCCGAGCTCTTCCAGGACCTGACGGCACTCGTCCTCATGACGGGAGGAGATGACGCGCAGGGAGAGGAGCGGGACCTTTCTGAGCTGGGCCAGAAGGGTGTATCCGTATCCCTTGGTCGCGCCGATGATGCCGACACGGGAGGGTTTGGCGTCCTTGGGGATCAGGTTGGTGAAATCCATGGATCAGACTCCTTTCTTATTTCTGTTCACGAGCTTGATGGCTGCGGGCGCCAGGAGCATGGCGGCAGCGAAGAGCAGGAAGAACAGGGAAATCGGTTTCTGCAGGAAGATGAGAAGGTTGCAGTTGGAGATCTCCAGAGCCTGACGGACCTTCAGCTCGAAGGTGGGGGCCAGGACGAAGCTCAGGATAATGGGCGTGCTGGGGATGCCCTTCTTCTGCAGCATGAAGGTGATGACGCCTGCGACCAGCATGGTCCAGACGGCGAACATGCTGTTGCTGTCCGCGTAGGCGCCGACGATGCAGACCACGGTGATGATGGGAGCCAGGATGTTGGCAGGCACCTTCATCAGCTTCATCAGGAAGGGGATCACAGCCAGACCGAAGATCAGGCAGAGCACGTTGCCGATGTACATGGAACCGATCAGGCTCCAGCAGAAATCCGGTTCCTGCTGGAAGAGGAGCGGACCGGGCTTGAGACCCCAGGCCATCAGGCCGCCCAGCAGAACGGCGGTGGTGGAGGATCCGGGGATACCCAGGGACAGGAGCGGGATGAAGGCGCCGACGGAAGCCGCGTTATTAGCGGATTCAACGGCACTCACACCGTAGATGGAGCCTGTTTTGCCGCCCATCTCGTCGCGGTGCTTATTGATCTTGCGCTCCATCATGTAAGCCAGGAAGGCAGACGTCGTGCCGCCGGCGCCGGGCAGGAAGCCGATGAAACCGCCCACCAGGGAGGTCCTGAGGCACTGGGGCAGGAGACTGATCATCTCCTTTTTGGTCAGCATGCTCTCCTTGAGGCTGAGCTTGCCCACGTGGACGGACTCGTCCACCTTGGTACCGCCTGTGACCATGTTCAGGACCTGGCTGAAGCCGAACATGCCGACGACCAGGGGGATGAAGGAAATACCGCTGAGCAGGTTGGTGGAACCGAAGGTGTAGCGGAAATTGGCCGACGAGGCATCCATGCCGATGTTGCTGATCATGACGCCCAGAGCGGTGGCAATCAGCCCCTTCTTGGGGTCGTCACCCAGCATCCAGCCGATGGAGGTCAGGGCCAGGAAGGTCAGGGAAGCCATCTCCGGCGGGCCGAACTTCAGACCGATCTGGGCCAGAAGAGGGCCGACCATGGTCAGGCAGATGATACCGATGCTGCCGCCGACAAAGGAAGAAAAGTTCGCGGTGAACAGGGCCCTGCCCGCCAGACCGCGGCGGGTCATGGGATAGCCTTCCACCGCCGTCATGACCGCCGGGGAGTCACCGGGAATGTTCAGAAGGATCGCGCTGTAAGCGCCGCCGTACATGTTGCCGTAGTAGATGCCGGCCAGCATGATGATGGCGGCCACGGGATTCATCTTGTAGGTGATGGGCAGCAGCAGGGAGCAGCCAGCCACCGCGCCGACGCCCGGAAGCGCGCCGACGAAGATACCCAGGACACCGCCGATCAGGCAGGCCAACAGGTTATAGGGCGTGACCGCTGTGGACAGACCCATCAGTAAGCTTTGGAAATTTGCTAACATAACCGCCTCCTGTCTCAGAACAGTCCCGGGAAGGGAATCTTCAGCCAAAAGTCAAATATCAGATAGATACAGACCGTGACGATAGCAGCGATGAGAAAACTCCTGACCAGCGGGAAGCGGTTCATGAGGATCATCCAGCCGAAGATCAGCAGGAAGCACATGGGGACCAGCCCCAGATACTGCAGGCACAGGATGCCGAAAATACAGAAGAGAACGACACTGTACTTCCGGATGAAGGCAGGAAGCTCGAAATTGCTCAGCGGGTTCTCCACCGCGCCGCCTTCCGCACCGCCCTCGCGGAGCTTCTTCAGAGTCTGGACCAGTGAGAGCACGGCACAGATCAGCAGCACAACGCTGAAAACAGTGGGGATGAAGCCGGAGTCAGCAGAAACGCCGGGGATCCAGAGCCCCAGTTGGAAGATTCCGATATAGCCCCAGACAAGGGCCAATATGATCAGAATCACAGAGAGAATCAGATCAGATACCATAAAGTTCACCTCACCTCGGGCCCCGGGCCCTGAAAGCAGCAGATTCAAAGAAACATCAGCTTCTCAGAGAGTCCGGGAGCCATCCGTGGATGGCTCCCGGCCGAATACCCTGCAGATCATTCGCCGAGGACGGCGATCTTCTCGACCAGGTTCTTCTCATTCTCCTCATAGTAGGTTGTGTACTCTTCATAGTTCATGAAGGTGGGGGTCAGACCGTTGGCTTCCACATAGTCCTTGGTCCAGGCATCGGTGGCGCAGACCTTCTCGAAGATATCGCTCCAATACTTCTGTGCCTCCTCGCTCATGCCGGCAGGGCCCATGATGCCGCGGGACATAGCGAAGACAAGATCATCGTGACCGAGCTCGGTGAAGGTCGGGACATCGTCCAGAGGAGCCGCGCAGCGCTCGGTGGAGAAGGAAGCAAGAGCCTTGAGCTCGCCGCCCTCGACCAGGGAAGCGCACTCACTGGGATTGAAGATACCGAATTCAACATGGTCGCCCATGATCGCAGTCGCGATCTCACCGGCACTGTCGAAGTACACATTGTTGAACTCAACGCCGTAGGAATTGTTGATATCGAAGACACAGATCTTGTCCAGCTGATCAGCGCAGCCGACGGTCAGACCCATGGGATTCGCCTGGATCGCCGCGATGGCGTCGTCCATGGTCTGATAAGGCGAATCCGCCTTGGTCACCAGGAGCACTTCGTCCTTGGCCAGCATGCAGATAGGGGTGAAGCCGCCCTCCGGCCTGGTCTCGGAAACGTTCGAAGCGATCGTGTGCGCATCGTTGATGGTGAAGATCGTGTAGTTAGGATCACTCTTGGAGTTGACATAAGCCTGACCGGCGCTGCCGCCGCCGCCCTGCTTGTTCACGGGTGTGATGACTTGAGAGCACAGATCATTGTCCTGGATGATCTGCACCAGCAGACGCGCCATGATGTCGCTGCCGCCGCCGGCACTGGCGGGAATGACCAGCTCGATCGCCTGATCCGGATACGCCGCCGCGCTGCTGCTGCCACCGCCGCAGCCAACCAGCCCCAGTGCAAGGATAGCCGCAAGTACCAGACACAATACACTACGTTTCTTCATAATTACCTCCTTGATGAAAAGAATGAATATGTCATACATATGACATAATCATTCTAAGTTGAAATAGACAGAATTGTCAATGTATTGATAAAAAAGCCACAAGCTTTCTGCGTTTTGCACAATCTGGGGGGTTGTAATTTGTGAAAAAAAGAGAATCCGGCTGAAAGCCGGATTCTCACTTGTTATGAGGCTATTGGGCCGACGGCTGGCTAATGCCAGCGCGCCCGTCCTGCACCTGACTTATGCCAGAGCAGCGGTGATGATGGCCATGGAGTAGACTTCCAGGGCGTTGCAGCCTCTGGACAGATCGTTGATGGGAGCGTTCAGGCCCAGAAGGATGGGGCCGTAGGCATCGAAGTTACCCATACGCTGAGCGATCTTGTAGCCGATGTTACCCGCGTTGATGTCAGGGAAGATGAAGGTGTTGGCGTGGCCGGCAACCTTGGATCCCGGAACCTTGGTCTTGGCGACCGCGGGGGAAACAGCAGCGTCGAACTGGAACTCGCCGTCGATCGGGACATCAGGATACTTGGCCTGCGCCTTGGCGGTGGCGTTGTGCATCTTGTCCACGGAAGGATCCTTGGCGGAGCCGTGGGTGGAGAAGGAAAGGAAAGCAACCTTGGGATCGATGCCGAAGATCTTGGCGCAGTTCACGGTCTCGCCGCAGATCTCAACCAGCTGATCCTCATTGGGGTTGATGTTGATGGCGCAGTCGCCCATGGCGATGACTTCGTTGTCACCGGTCGCGGAAGGACGGACCAGGATGAAGCAGGAAGACACGATGCTGTTGCCGGGCTTGGTCTTGATGATCTGCAGAGCCGGACGAACCGTATCGGCGGTGGAATAGGTGGCGCCGCCCAGCAGGCAGTCGGCCAGACCCATCTTGACCAGCATGGTGCCGAAATAGTTGCTCTGCTGCATCATAGGCAGAGCCTTCTCGGGGGTCATGCCCTTGTTCTTACGCATCTCGACGAAGCAGTTCACGACATCGTCCATTTTCTCATAATTCATGGGATCGATGATCTGCGCGCCGCGGATGTTGTAGCCGGACTCCTCAGCTGCCTTCTCGATCTCCGCCGGATTGCCCAGAAGGATGGGCTTCAGGAAATTACCGGCCAGCAGACGGGAAGCCGCCTCAAGAATACGAGGATCGCTGCCCTCGGTGAAAACAATGGTCTTAGGACTCTTCTTCAGCTTTGCGATCATGTCGCCAAATCCGTATGCCATGATATACCCCCTTGTATGGATGTAAGAAAAATGATTGCTGCACGCCCCGCCTGAGCGGAACCAATTGAACCCGAATATAAAATTGTATTTTCGGAGACAGACCCCAAAAGCCTGTCTGAATGAAGTATAACACGAATCGGTAGAGATTCATGTATTAAATTGAGGCCAATGTGTTTTTTTTCAGCACCTCGACAACAAGAGAAGGATCTGTCTGGTGAGCTGGCTTACCGAGCAGATCCTTCTCTTGTTGTCGAGGCGGCCAAGGCGCGGAGCGCCTCTGACCGCCGCGGACCGTAACCTTTATATTACCTGTCAATCGAGTCACGTCATAAAGGTGATTTGACAGGTACGCCTGGCCGCGGACCGTAACCTTTATATTATCTGTCGATCGAGTCGCGTCATAAAGGTGATTTGACAGGTACGTCTGATCGCGGGCCGTAACCTTTAAATAACCTGTCAATCGAGTCGCGTCATAAAGGTGATTTGACAGGTACGCCTGGCCGCGGGCCGTAACTTTTATATTACCTTTCAATCAAGTCGCGTTACACAGGTATTTTGACAGGTAGGCGCATCTGCGGCACGCAACACGCTCAGCCGCGGCCACAAAACCCCTTCGCGGCCGGCATAATCACCCGCACACAAGATACACCAGCGTCAGCAGCACGACGTAGACGGCGCAGGGCAGGATGTTCATGGAGATGATCTTGCCTTCGCTGCCGACGGCGCCGGTGGTGGAGGAGACGGCGACGACGTTGTGGATGCAGATCATGTTGCCGACGGCGCCGCCGGCCATCTGGAGGGCGACGATGGAAGCGGTCGGCAGGGCCAGGATCTGGGCGGTGCGGAACTCGAGAGGGGCGAAGAGGATGCCCGAGACGGTGCAGGAGCCGGAGACGAAGGCGCCGAAGACGCCCAGGGGCGGCACGATCAGGGGGAAGGCGTTGCCGATGGCGGAGACCAGGGTGGTGCTGATCTGGTCGATCATGCCCGGAAGGCCCGCGTGGTTGGCGCCGGAGCCCAGCATGATCTGGACCATGGCGATACCGCTGATGAGGGTCAGGGCGATGGCCAGGAGCTGTTTGCCGGTGGCCTTGAAGACGCCGCTCATGGTGCCGGGGGCCATGTCTTTCCTGTGGACCAGAAGGGTGGCCACGGCCACGATCAGGAAGGGGATGAGGCCGGGGTTGTAGATCAGGGCAAAGTCATAGTTGAGGCCCTGTACGCCCAGGATGTCGGTCATGTGGATGGAGGCGCTGTTGAGGAGGGCCTTGAGGCCGAAGGCCGGGACGCGGGTCAGGAGGAGGGCCGCGGCGATGATCACGTAGGGGAGCCAGGCGCGGAGGAGCTTGCGGCGGCTGATGCTGCCGAAGATCTCTTTGGGCGCGATGACCTCGTCCTTTTCAATATCGTAGAAATACCAGACGTGTTTGGGGACCAGGAAGCGGGCGCGGGCGGCCAGGACCACCAGGACCATGCCGATGCAGGAGCTGATGATGGAGGCGAATTCGGGGCCCAGGAAGGTTCCCAGGAGGTAGTAGGGGATCACGAAGGAGCAGGCGCTCATGAGGCAGAAGGGGATCATCTCGACGATGCTCTTGACCCGGCGGCCTGTGGAGTAGAACATGACCAGAGCGACGACCAGAAGGATGGGGACTACGAGACCCGCGACGCCCAGGTAGAGGACGGTCTTGTGGGTGACGGCCGCCGTGAAGGCGTCTTTGTCCATGCCGGCGTCGGCGATGGCGCTGGCCAGGTTGGTCATATTGGAGAGGGTGGGGGTGCCCACCGCGGCAAAAGGCACGGGCGTGCTGTTGGAGATCAGGGCGACGGCGCAGGCGGCCACCGGGGGGAAGCCCAGGCCCACCAGCAGGGGAGCGGCCAGGGCGGCAGGGGTGCCGTAGCCCGCGGCGCCTTCGATGAAGGCCCCGAAGAGGTAGGCGATGATGATGGCCTGGATGCGGGGATCGGGCGAGATCCGTTTGAAACCTTCATTAATGATCTCCATGATGCCGGTGGCTTTCAAGGAGTTGAGGAGCAGGATCGCACCGCCGATGATCAGGAGCAGATCCAGGGATTTGAGGACGCCGTAGACGGAGTAGGCCGCCACGGTGGGCACATCCATCCGCCACACCGCCAGGACCAGCACGATGGTCACCAGGAGAGAGGTCATCAGGGACTTGCCCGATGAGAACTTGAAGCCCACCATCAGCACCAGGGCCAGGACAAAAGGGATCGCAGCCAACAGCGCGTAGAACATAGTTAAATCCTCCTCATCTATTGAAAAATCCACACATGGGGCATTATCATGATTATGAGGGATTTTACGCGGATAAACAATGGTCAGAAGTCCGCAAGGCGGGGACTATTCCTCACTTTGCGGCAAAGTGGGTAGGAACGCAGACGGGAACACAGGTAAAAGCGCAGACAGAAACGTGAACGGGAAAGGAGCCGCATATGGCAAGGGATCGGCGGGTGGCCAGGACCAGAGAGGCGATCAGAAGGGCGTATTTTGCCCTGCTGAAGCAGAAGGGGGACGAGAAGGTGACGGTGGCGGAGATCGCCCGGGAGGCGGACATAGACCGCAAGACCTTCTACCTGCACTATGACTCCACGGATGCCATCATCCGGGAATTCGCCGAGGAGAAGACCAAGGAGCTGCTCCTGCGGCTGACCCTGCGGAGCTTCTTCCTGCTGCGTTTTGACAGGAAGATCTTCGTGGAGGAGGCCAGCCGGATGCTGGAGGAGAATATCGACCTGGCCAGGATGATCGCTGTGAACGCCAACATGCAGTTCTTCTGGGACCAGCTGGAGGACACGGCGGTGGAGCGGCTGACGGAGATCTACGGCCGGCACTCGGACTCCCCGGTGAGCGACCTGAAGATCAGGGTGACTTTTTTTGTCGCGGGGGCGGCGGCCGTATATAAAAGGTGGCTGCGGGGCGAGATCGACTGCAGCGCGACGGAACTGGGCGACAGGGTCAGTGCGCTGGCCTACACGGGCTTTCAGGGGCTCATGGGAGACTGAGGGACGTCACCGGCCCTGCGGAACCGGGCGGGCGTGCAGCCCGCCGCCTCGCGGAAGCAGCGGATGAAATAGCCGGGTGTGCTGAAGGCCAGCCGCTCGGCGATCTCTGTCACGGAGAGATCGGTCGTACGCAGCAGTACCTTGGCGCGCTCTATGCGGGCGCGGCGGGCGTATTCGCTGACGGAGAGACCGGTCTCTTTTTTGAATTTCTCTGTGAGGTAGTACTCGGAGTAGCCCACCAGGGCGGCCAGATCGGCGGCCCGGATGGTGCGGTCCAGGCTGAGTTCGATGTAGTCGCAGCACTTCTGGACGGCGGGAGAGTAGTCCGGATTCATGTGCAGGTGGTGGACGCGATAGATGAAATCGTGGTACATGGCCGAGGACAGGGCATGGAGATTGCCGGAATCCCGGCATTCTTCCGCGGCCTGGATATAGGAATCGCCGAGCGGGTAGGCGACCTCCGGGGACAGTCCGCCCTCCATGGCAGCCCGGCAGACCAGGGTAGTGAAGACGATGATGCTGATCTTCGTCTGCCGCAGGGGATCCCGGCCGTGTACGGGGACACCGGGGCTGATATTGGCGGAATGCAGCAGGGCGCTCTGATAGTTGATGTCGCCCGTGCGGACCATCCGGAGCAGGGCCTGCTCCGCCTTGTAGACCCGGGTCCGGTCGCGGGAGCCGGCCGGATCGTAGTCGACCTTCACCGCTGATTCCCGCGGCATGTACAGGGCGTCCAGATCCAGCTGCTGCCCGGTAAGGGTGTTGTGGATCATCATGACGTAACGGGTGAAGACCGCGTAGGCGATCACCGGCAGGTCATCCAGCATCTCCTCAAATGCGGCGGCCCACGCGCAGCCTGTGCGGCGGTAGGGACGGAGCGCGTCATGCAGCTGCTGCCGGGAAGGATGCTGGTAGAAGACCGGACCTATGACGAATACCAGATCACGGCTGCGCTCCGTCTCACAGGTCAGGGCCCACTGCATGCCGATGGGGGAGCCGATGAGGACAGGACGGGTATTGCCGGGATTCCGGATATAATCCAGGGCACGCTGCAGACCGCCCACCTCCGCGAAGGCGTCCTGAAAGATGCCGCGTACCCCGGGCGGACAGGATGCGGCGGTGTAGCTGCCGTCCCGCTGGTAGCACCAGACATAGAGCTTCTCGCTTCGTGGGATCATGTTCTGCAGGAGGAGCAGGTTCTGCTCTGCCCGTGTCATGTAAAGGTCCTGTACAGAATAGGCGATATCCCCTGTCTGTCTGTTCGAATTGTCGTGAGATTCCATTTCCGCCTCCTGGTGCAGATGGATGTGTGCTAAGGATATTTTATCATGTCATTCCCGCGGAACAAGCGAAAACAGCGCAGAAAATGCGGAAAAGCACGATTCTTCGCGAAAGTAAGGATCCTGAATTTTTGTCATTTCACCGGATGTTTTTACATTTACGACAGGATGCCCCTCTTTGTACAATTGTATCGTAAAGAACAGATAGCTCTTCATTATTATCTGAAAAGGGGGACAATTCATCATGGCAGACAATCATCTGAACGGCACCGCGGACACTGTGCAGTACCGCCGCGCGAAACTCTGGCAGATCATTCTGGTGGCCTTCAACGCCTTCAACGGCATGGCCGTCTACTTCCTGATCGGCCTGGCCAGCTA
>DGGX01000088.1 GCA_002392385.1 Lachnospiraceae bacterium UBA3863 | reverse complement strand
TGATCGCCCTGGTCGTGCCCTTTGTTATGCTCTCGCTGCAGGGGGAATCGGTCTATCCCGGGATCTTCTGGGCTTTAAACTATTTCACGTTTGGTTTCTACACCACCTACCGCCTCATCCTTTTCTCGGATATCGCGGGAGAGACGGGACTCCTGTTCCTCTCCGGATGTGGCCTGATGATCGGGCGCATCGGCGATGCGGTGGGAGAGAGCCTGAACCTGCTCCTTGCGGAGCACACATCGGTCCTGGTGGTGCTGGCTGCAGTGCTCTACGCTGCCTCTATGCTGCTTTTCTTCCATTCCCGGCAGGATCTGCAGGCACAGGACAGCCGCAGCGATGACTCCGAGCCGGATCGTTTCGACCGCTTCTCCGGCAGGCATGATCTGTCCGCAAGGGAGCGGGAGGTCCTGCGCCTGCTCCTTGAGGAGAAGAGCAATACCGAGATCGCAGAGACTCTGTGTGTCACAGAGAGCACAGTCAAATACCACATCCACAATCTGCTCCGGAAAACGGGGTGCAGCAACCGTGTCACCCTTCTGTCAGCCTATGTGGAGGATACACATACCTGAAAAACGGTCCGGGCAGGGGAAAAGAACTCATATAGGTCCTGACCCTGACCTAACCCTGCCTGTTTCATAAAAACTGACCTGAACCTGGCTTGAATCCCCGAGGGATTTCTGCCAGGTTTATTATGTAATGTTGTGCGCACTTGCCAGAAACGGAGTAGCGGGGAATGCGAGAGATCGACGATCGATATCCTGAATATGCAGAGCCCTATGAACCGGTACGCGGAGCCAGGCATCACAAGGGGCTTTATCATGCTCTTAAAAACACCAGCAGGAGAAGTTCGCTGAAGATGTCCTTTGCTGTCGGGGCTGTTCTGCTGCTTCTTGTCGCAGTTCTGGGCCGGCAGGGCACAGGTCCGGGCCAGCCCGTTCCGGAAGGACCGGAACAGCCTATACAGATTGCTCTGGAGCCAAAACCCGATCCGGATGATCCCGCCTCACCTCCGGGGGATGAGACGCAGGAAGAACTGCCGGAGGTACCTTCGGAGGAGCAGACACAGGGAGACCCTACGGAGGTCCCTCCGGAGGACGAGACGGCGGAGCCCACGGAAACGGAGACGGAACCTGTCACGACACCTACTACGGAGGCACCTGTCACTGTCACCGCAGCTCCTGTGACACAGAAAACCACCAGACGACAGACTACTACCAGGACCACGGAGTCGACTACGACCACTACGACCGAATCGGTCGACCCCGTCCCGGACCTGAAGGATCCGGAGATAACGATCGATAACGTCCGCTACTGGGGAGAGTTTAATTCCTGGTACGGTCTGCAGCACCTGCAGGTGGAGTATACCATCACACCGAATGACGCGGATAACGGGAGCCTGTCCTCTTACGGGTCCGTCAGTATGGTGACCGGATCCACGGGCAGTGCGAGCTGGTCGGCTGTTGCTGGGGACGGGACGATACAGGCTGACGTGAACTGCGCGGGCACGGGACTGTTCCCGAACAGTGTCAGCGAGTGGCTCACGGAAGTGACCCTGGAGTACACTCTCAATGGGGAAGCCAGGACCAAAACAGTCTCTGTGCAGGGGAGACCGGACCTCTACAGCTGCCATATGGAAGCGGAGTTGATCTCGGCCGAAACGGAAGCGGACGGCAGGGTCTCCGCGGAATACAGGGTCCGGGTCACATGTTCTGCGTCCGACACGCATGAATATAACCCGTCTTTTACCGGAGCGGAGATCATCTGGTATGACGAATACCACAACCAGGTGGGTTCCCCCAGGAGCATCTGGAGCGGAGGAGGGGACAGCCCATTTACCGGGAACGGGACCCATACGGCAGGCGACGACAGATATATGGAGTACACGTTCCGGAGCGGTCCGATCGACGTCACTCCGCCGTCCGGAGAAGCCACTTGCTTTCGGTTCTCCTTCAACGCGGAGGACAGAGGCGCGGATGCCTACGACAGTTCTCTGGAACTGACCTCCTGGGATTGGGATTATCTGGATCTGCCATAAGCCATATATCATGTCACCCACCAGAAAGAAGGGAGCAGAGTATGAAAAACAGAAAAAACAGTCGTACAGTCCTCCTCACAGTGATCGTACTGATCCTGACCCTGCTGCTGCTGAATCCGGGCCTGCTGCCCGTTTCCTCAGCGACGAGAGAACACATGAACGAACTCAGGAAGACGTGGTTCCTCATCGAACGCAGCGGTCAGATCACTTTTGCCCACTTCCTGACCGTCCTGCTCGCCATCTGCCTGCTGTGGCTGTTCTACACGGTCGCGAGGCTCCTCCTCACCGGCATAGGGAAGAAAGGCAGCAGAGCGGAAACGATCACCCATCTGATGATCGGTGCGCTGCGGTATTTCCTGGTCGTCATCGGGATCGTCTGGGGCCTGAGTATCCTGGGAGTCAATGCTGTCGCTGTGATGGCGGGCATCGGTATCATCGGACTGATCCTGGGATTCGGCGCCCAGAGCCTGATCGAGGATATCCTCACCGGGATCTTCATCATCTTTGAAGCCAAGTATGTGATCGGAGATATCATTATTCTCGACGATTTCAGGGGGACCGTGCGGGAGATCGGCGTCAGGACGACCACGATAGAGGATGCGGGGGGCAATCTCAAGGTGGTCAACAACTCCGATATCCGGAATTTCCAGAATAGATCCCGCAACACTTCCAGAGCTGCCTGTGAGGTCAGTGTTTCCTATGAGACAGACCTGCGTGCTCTGGAGAAGCTCCTTGCGGAAAGCCTGCCGCCCATGCTGGAGGAGCACAGGGATCTCTATCTCAGCGAGCCCAGGTATCTGGGTGTCACGGAACTGGCGGACAGCGGCGTGAACCTCAAGTTCGTGGTGGAGACCAGAGAAGAGAACGTCTTCAGCGCACAGAGACAACTGACCAGGGATATCCGTGTCCTGTTTGCGGACCGGAACGTGGAGATCCCCTTCCCGCAGGTGGTCGTGCACAAGGTGGAGGACTGACAGATACTTGCCTTTGGAAAACAGCCTTCAGAATCTTTCGGGGATGACACAGAATATGGTATACTGCAGTCGGGATCTGTATGATCCCGGCTGCTTTATTACTGACAAGGAACGGGACAGGGAGGACCAACGTTAACATGGCAGTACATACTTTTGCCGCGATCGATGTCGGCAGTTATGAACTGGAGATGAAGATCTACGAGCTCTCCAGGAAGAACGGTATCCGGATGATCGACGATGTCATGCACCGGATCGACCTGGGCTCCGACACCTACCAACAGGGAAGGCTGTCCACGGCCCATGTCCGGCAGCTGAAGAATTCCCTGCTGGAATTCGCCAGGATCATGAAGAGTTATCGCGTGGAGGCCTACCGCGCCTGCGGGACCAGCGCCTTCCGGGAGATGTATAATTCTTCCCTGATCTGCAGCCAGATCGAGCAGGAGACGGGGATCCGGATCGAGGTCCTGGCCAATGCCGAGCAGAGATTCCTGGACTACAAGTCCGTGGCCTCCAAGGGCGAGGTATTCAGCCGCATTCTGGAGAAGCCCACCGCCATCGTGGATATAGGCGGCGGGAGCCTGCAGATCTCTCTGTTTGAGAAGGACAGGCTGGTGGCGACCCAGAACATACGCCTGGGCATCCTGATCATCCAGGAGCGCCTCAACCGCATCCGGTCTACGCAGGCCAGGGCGGAGGGCCTGATCGAGGAGCTGGTGAACTCCCAGCTGGCTATCTTCAGGAAACTCTATCTCAAGAACCGGGAGATCGCCAACATCATCATGGTGGACGACTATATCTCGGAGGTCGCCAGGAAGAACGGCCCCATCCTGCGGCAGGCGGGCCTGACACAGGCAGGCGACCATGATCCCGCCGAGTTTATCGAGGTCCAGAGCTTCAACGATTTCATCACCCGCATATCCGCCGTCAACCGGCAGGAGCTGTCCGGAGCCCTGAGCATCGCGGACGACAATATTCCCCTGCTGCAGATCTCCGCGGTCACCCTGCGCTGCATCGCCAAGGTCCTGCACGCCTCCCTGATCTGGGTGCCCGGCGTCACTCTCTGCGACGGTATCGTCTATGAATACGCGGAGAGCAGAAGGTACCTGAGTCCCACCCATGATTTTGCCGGCGACATCATCGCCTGCGCCCAGGAGACCGGGAAGAGGTACAAGTGCAGCGTCGACCGCAGCACCACCCTTTGGGAGATCGCCGCGGGCATCTTCGACGCCACGAGACGGTATCACGGCATGGGGGACAGGGAGCGGCTCCTCTTACAGATCGCCACGATCCTGCACGACTGCGGCAAGTATATCAGCATGACCCAGCTCGCACAGTGCTCCTACAATATTCTTATGTCCACGGAGATCATCGGGATCTCCAGGACCGAGCAGGAGATCATTGCCAACGTGGTCCGTTTCAATCACTGTGATTTCATCTACTATGACTCGCCTGATAATCACACGGAGCTCATGCCTGACGCTTATATGGTGATCACCAGGCTGACAGCGATCCTGCGTCTGGCCAACGGTCTGGACAGGTCCCACAAGAAGAAATTCAGCGGACTCAAGATCCGGGTGCGCGAGGGAGAACTGCAGATCACGGTGGACGCCAAGAAGGACATCACACTGGAGAAGGGACTGTTCGGCTACAGGGCGGCCTTCTTTGAAGAAGTCATCGGCCTGACCCCGGTCATCCGGCAGAAGACAGAGCCCGCGGCGGCGCGCTGAGGAGGTGGACAATGGCAGAGCTCAACAAGGCAGCAGATTACGATCATTTTGAGAACCGTGAGCTGAGCTGGCTCCAGTTCGAGAGAAGGTGCCTGGCCGAGGCCAGGACCAAAGAGAACCCCCTTCTGGAGCGGCTCAAATTCCTGAGCATCACGGCCTCCAACCTGGATGAATTCTTCATGGTCAGGGTGGCCTCCCTGCAGGATATGAAGAACGCGGGCTACAAGAAGAGAGATATCGCCGGCATGACGGCGGCCCAGCAGCTGACGGCCATCCTTGAGGATACGCACGTTTTCGTCGGCCAGCAGTACTGGACCTACAACCGGCAGCTGATCCCGGAGCTGAGAGACAACGGCATCCTCATCGTCCGGGAAGAGGACGATCTGACGGAAGCCGACAGGAAGATGCTGACGGAATTCTTCGACACCGAGGTCTTCCCGGTCCTGACGCCCATGGCGGTGGACAATTCCCGTCCCTTCCCCCTGATCCGCAACAAGAGCCTGAACCTGGGCGCCCTGGTGGCCCACAGGGAGGACGCCGGCCCCAGCATTCTGGGACACACCAGAAAGGGCAAGAAGGGCGGCAAGGGCAAGCAGGACAAGGTCCGCTATGAGTTCGCCACGGTCCAGGTCCCTTCGGTCCTGCCCCGTTTCATACGTCTTCCCGAGCGGGCGGACGGCATCGTGCGGCTCTTCCTCCTGGAGGATGTCATCCGCATGAATATGAACCGGCTCTTCCAGAGCTATGAGGTGCTGACGGTCTGCCCCTACAGAATCACCCGCAACGCGGATCTGACCATCGATGAGGAGGAGGCGGAGGACCTTCTGGAGGAGATCGAGAAGCAGCTCAAGAAGAGGCAGAGGGGCTATGCCATCCGCCTGGAGGTGGAGAAGGACATGGATGAGCGCCTCCTCCATATCCTGGAGGAAGAGCTGTCTGTCGAGAAGGAGAAGGTCTACGAGATCGACGGTCCCCTGGATCTGACCTTCCTCATGAAGGTCTGGGGCCTGGAGGGCTTCGACGATCTGCGTGAGCACCGGTACGCACCGCCTCAGCCCGTCCCTGAGCTGCCGGCCGGCTGCGACATCTTCGAGAGGATCCGGCGGGGAGACATCTTCCTGCACCACCCTTACCACACCTTCCAGCCTGTTATCGATCTGGTGGCCCGGTCGGCGGTGGATCCGGAGGTGCTGGCCATCAAGCAGACCCTCTACAGGGTGAGCGGCAATTCACCCATTATCGCGGCCCTGGCCAGGGCGGCCGAGAACGGCAAGCAGGTCACCGTGCTGGTGGAGCTGAAGGCCCGTTTTGACGAGGAGAACAATATCGTCTGGGCCAGACAGCTTGAAAAGGCCGGCTGCCACGTGATCTACGGTCTGGTCGGACTCAAGACCCACAGCAAGATCACCTTGGTGGTGAGGCGGGAGGAGGACGGCATACGCCGCTATGTCCACCTGGCCACCGGCAACTACAATGATTCCACGGCCAAGCTTTACACAGATATCGGCTTGCTGACCTGCCGCGAGGCCATCGGCGAGGACGCCACAGCCTTCTTCAATATGCTGTCCGGCTATTCCGAGCCCCGCAGGTGGAACAGCCTGTCTCTGGCGCCCCTGTGGATGAAGGACCGCTTCCTCTATCTGATCGACAGGGAGAGAAGGTTCGCCCAGCGCGGGGAGCCGGCCATGATCAAGGCCAAGATGAACGCTCTCTGCGAGCCGGACGTCATCCGGGCCCTTTACGCCGCTTCTGCGGCAGGCGTCCAGATCGACCTGATCGTGCGCGGGATCTGCAGCCTCAAGGTGGGCATTCCCGGTGTCAGCGACAATATCCGGGTCCGGTCCATCGTCGGAAACTATCTGGAACACAGCCGGATCTATTATTTCCACAACGCGGGCAGCCCGGAGGTCTACGGCGCCAGCGCGGACTGGATGCCCAGAAACCTGGAGCGGCGCGTGGAGATCCTCTTCCCTCTGGAGGACGAGAAATGTAAAGAAGCCGCCATCCATATTCTGGATCTGGAGCTGGCGGATACCGTCAAGGCCCATATCCTGAAACCGGATGGCAGCTATGAACGCGTGGATCGAAGAGGCAAGGAGAGCATCAACTCTCAGCTTATTTTCGGAGAGGAGGCCAGGCGGGCGGCGCAGGCGGCCACGCCGGGCGGTCCCGGAGAACGTGTTTTCATTCCCATGCAGTCAGCGAAGCAGAAAGAGGAGTAGGGCAGGAGCCCCTTATTCCTTCTCAAAGTCCGCCATGGTCTTCCGGTCGGTCATATCCAGCTGGGAGACCGTGACATTGGGGAAGGGAACATTGATGTTGTTGCGATAGAAGATCTGAAGGACGCCTTTGTTGAGATAGCGGATGACGCCCTTGATATCCTGCTCATTGCACTTGGCAATGATGGTCAGGTCGACGCCGCTGTCTCCAAGATTGGATACACCGATATAAGTGGGGCCGTCAAGGATGAGCGGGTTTTCCTTCTTCAGAGCGGGAAGATCCCTTGCCAGGACGGCCTCAACGTAATCAATGTCCTGGCCGTACTCGATGCTGATGGTGGCGGCGGCGACGGAGGCCTCCTTGGTCATGTTCAGGATGCCGGAGATCTCGCTGTTGTTGTAGATCTTGATATTGCCGTCCGGGCTCAGGATCTTGGTGGTACGCAGACCGATATCCATGACCGTGCCGCGGTAGCCGCTGATGGTGACGATGTCGCCCACACGGAACTCACCCTCGAAGACGATGAAGATGCCTGCCAGGATGTCCTTGATCAGGCTCTGGGATCCGAGACCGATGACCAGGGACAGAAGTCCGGCACTGGCCAGAAGGTTGTGGGAATCCATGCCTACCAGGAAGAGGCAGTAGAAGAGAGCGCTCAGGGTACCGCCGTATTTGATGACGGAGAGAAGCAGGTGGGAGATGGTCTCGCCTCTGGCTCCCAGCAGGGAGGAGGCCAGACGCACCGGTATACGGAAGAGGGTGATCAGGACGCCGACGCCGATCATGACCAGGGCGCAGGCACTGATGGCAAAAATGTTCAGACCCCTGTCCCAGCTGCCGCTCAGAATATAGCGGATCACCGACCCGTCGCCGTCCATGAAGCGCAGGGAGGTGAAGACTGTCAGCATCACATAGAGAATAATGAGAACGCCGACGATGCTCATCATAAAGGTCAGCTTCTGTTCGGGGCTTCTCTCACTCCAGCGGATATAGCGGTTGTCCCAGCGGGCAGCCGCTTTTACTGTGGAGGACCTGCGCCCGGAGGGCAGGATGATGCTGAAGATGGCGGAATCCAGACCCTTCTGCGCCTGTTCTTCACTCATGGTGGCATAGAGCATCTCCTCCTCTACACTGGTCAGGGTGACGGTCAGGGACAGGAAGAGGATCAGGATCAGACTGGTGAGGGCCGTGATCAGGGCGATGAAGAAACGCATCTGATACATGGTGACATTGGGGATGGCCGTGCTGATAAAGTAGTCCCCGGTATAACGGAAGTACTGGAAAACATTCACACCGTACAGCCTGTCAAAACCATAATAATCGTTGCCGGAGAAGGCTCTGTCGGAGATGCCGATCTCGGCGGCCGTTTTGCCGATGCTGGACTGTTTGGGCGAAAAGATGCAGATGTGATCCTCACTGTTGTCAAAAAGGAAGATGTAGCCGCCCGTCAGCATGTTGGAGGACAGGATATTGGCGGCATCCGTGGAGGCAAGCACCTTCTCGGAGAGGACTTCATCCAGGCCGACCTGCAGCATGCCCCGGTGCCGGGTGATCTCGCTGTAGCCGTCCAGGTCACGGCCCTCGATCTCCAGTCCCTGTTCCCGGGCTTCGTTGTCCAGGTGGGACATGTAGATGGTGTTTCCTTCCTCGTCCCTGGCTGTGAAATATTCAAAAGAGACGCCTATGAACTGACTCTGGATACCCACATCGCTCATCATGGATTCCTGGACCAGAAAGTCGGTCTTTCCGTCCAGAATATCCTGGAAAGCATAGGACTGGTCCTCCGCGTTGCGGCTGATGGTGAAGAACCAGTTGTCGGTACTGGTGGCAATGGTCCGTCCGTCTTCATTGTAGATATAGATGGCGTCTATGTCGTTCTTCTCACAGATCTGCTTCAGGAGAGAAGAGGAACCGACCGTGCGCAGGCGGTTGCCCTCGTCATCCTGCAGGAAGGTCCTCTCACCGTTCTCGCCCAGGACAGAATAGTAGCGGTCGGTCTCTTCGTTGAGGACGGAAGGATCCTCCTCGATCAGATAAGCGATCAGTCTGGTCTTGGAGAGGAAACGGTGGTTGTAATACTCCTGGATCACTTCCCGGTTTTTGGTGCTCTCCTCGTAGCGGGCAGAGACCTCGTCGAGGGCGACAAGAGAATCATCGATGGCCTGGGAGATCTCCAGCAGTGTCTGGGTATAGAAGGAGATACCGAAGATCAGAAAGATGCCCACCGTCATCAGGGGCATGACCTTCTTGAAGATGGAAATGTCAAAGATCAGGTCGCTGCGCTTCCTGCGCCTTATGATCTTCTTCTCCGTCTCCACGGCGTTGCGCACGAAGTCATTGCGCACGATCACGGAATAGATCAGGCACAGGAGCATGACCCATACGAATCCCGAGATCGACCAGAAGAGAACATAGCGGTCATTGGCATAGATCCTGGCGGTCTCCGCCACGGCGCAGATGAAGGTATTGTCTCCGAAGGTCCTGGAAACACAGTAGTAGCGGGTGCCGTTGATGGTCTGGGTACCCGCGTAGCCGTCGTTCAGAGCGTCCTCGGACAGACCGGCCTCCAGAGCGTTGGTGCCGGTCAGTTCCTCCTCGCCGTTATTATAATAGAGAAAAGTATCGCTCACGCCGTCCACGGCAAAAAGGAATCCGTTATTGCCCACGGCGGCCCGGCTGAGGACCACAGACAGGTCCTTGAGGGCATTGATCTGCACGTCCAGCATGGAAGCGTCCGCGCCTGTGACCAGCACATAGGGGAAGCCTTCATAATCGCAGAGCCGGGAATAGAAATAGAAGGAGCCGTAAGAGTTACTTTCATAGACAGGATGCACGGTCCCGTCCTCGCTGCGCGTACCGGCCAGGAGAAGGTCCCGATTCTCCACGGACAGAAGACCGCGCTCCGCCAGGTCAGCACCGTGCATCTCCGCGTAAGGCGAGACGAGCACGGTGCCGGCCGTATCCATGATATAAAGATATTCCACGCCGGACCGGGTCACCATGTCCCCGAAGACTTCCGACCTGGTCGCCGTATCAGCCCCGGACAGAGAAGCGAAAAGACCGCTCTCCATCAGAGCGAGGAGGTCATCCAGCATATCCTGGTTGGCATCGTGGAAGATAGCCGACAGTTCATCGGCATCCTCCGCGTTGCTCTGCAGAACGTTAATAGCCTCTGTCAGTGCCTTCTCGCTGTTCCGCTGCTGCTTGAAAAGGGCGGCCTGATTCTGCATCCGGCGCAGGAAGCCGGCGATCACCAGGGCACCGACCACCATCAGGAGCAGGTTGAAGATGACCTTGGAGAAGAAGTATAGATTGGCCCGGCTGCGGGTCTCTTTGTTATGTTCAGTCATCATGCCTCCGTCAGGAACGGGGAGGGCGGTATCATCCGCGATTCTCAGTCATCCTGCCTGTCTGCCACGTACACGGTGCGTTTTCTCGCGTCGGCGTTGTTCTCCAGATAATCGTCATAAGTGGTGACCTTATCGACGATGCTGCCGCCGGGGAGGATCTCAATGATCCGGTTGGCCGTGGTCTGGACGATCTGGTGGTCTCTGCAGGCGAAGAGCTCCACACCGGGGAATTTGATCATGCCCTCGTTGAGAGCGGAGATGGATTCCATATCCAGGT
>DGGX01000033.1:1488-2618 GCA_002392385.1 Lachnospiraceae bacterium UBA3863 | reverse complement strand
TAGTTCATCATCAGGGTGAAAAGGGTCTCGTTGGTGTTCCAGCGGGCCTTGCAGATCGCGGGGATCAGGGCCCACACAGCGCCGAAGATCAGGGCAGCCGCGATGGAGACAAGGATCAGGAGGGGACCCGGGATCTTGTCGCCCAGAAGGATCATGCAGCTGGCCGTGCCAAGGGCGCCCATGAGGATCTGTCCCTCGCCGCCCAGGTTCCAGAAATGCATGCGGAAGGCGGGCGTCAGGGCCAGGGAGATACAGAGCAGGATGGCCAGATCCTGTCCCAGGATCCAGCAGCGGCGCGCGGTACCGAAGGCGCCGGAGAACATGGTGGTGTAGACCGCCAGCGGGTCCAGACCCGTGGTGAGGGTCGTGATCAGACCGCAGACAAGGAGCGCTATGAGGATCGCAAGGAGCCGGATCCCCCAGGCGCGGTACCACGGCAGGGCGCCGCGTTTGGTCATATGGATCAGGGGTTCTTTCGGATTGTTATGCAAGCTCGCTTCCTCCTCCCAGCCGGGTCATCATGAGTCCCACTTCATTCTTGTCGGCGGTGCGGCCGTCCACCGTGCCGCTGACCTTGCCGCCGCAGAGCACGACGATACGGTCCGCCAGCTCCAGGAGCACGTCCAGATCCTCGCCCACGTAGACCACCGCGACACCGCTTTCCTTCTGCCGGTTCAGGAGGTCGTAGATCGTGTAGGAGGAGTTGATGTCCAGCCCGCGGACCGCGTAGGCCGTGAGCAGGACCTTGGGCGCCGAGGAGATCTCCCGGCCCACCAGGACCTTCTGGACATTGCCGCCGGACAGGCGCCGCACCATGGTGGAGACGCTGGGCGTGTTGACCTCCAGCTCCTCTACGACCTTCTCGGCCAGCTCATGGGGGTGTCTGCGGTCCGTGAAGACGGAACGTCCTTCGCGGAAGGAACGCAGCATCATATTGTCGGACAGGTCCATGTTGCCCACAAGGCCCATGCCCAGCCGGTCTTCAGGGACAAAAGAGAGGGAGACGCCCATCTTCTGGATCTCCAGGGGATCCTTGCCGATCAGCTCTTCCTTCTCGCCGTCGTCCTCCACATAGAAGATGTGGCCCTTCTCTACCCTCTGCAGACCCGCGATGGCCTCCAGCAGCTCCT
>DGGX01000033.1:691-1419 GCA_002392385.1 Lachnospiraceae bacterium UBA3863 | reverse complement strand
GCCGGAGATGCCGGCGATGCCCAGGATCTCGCCGGACCTGATCTCGAAGGAGACGTCGTCCAGCTTCAGGATGCCTTCGGGAGAACGGACCGTGAGGCCCTCCACCATAACGCGGGGCCGGGGATTCACAGGATCCGGCCGGCGGATGTTGAGGGAGACGCTGTGTCCCACCATCATGTCGGTCATCTCCTGGGCGTTGGTGTCCTTCGTGGCCATCTGGCCGATGTACTGTCCCTTGCGCAGGACCGCCACGCGGTCCGAGAGGTCCAGCACCTCGTGCATCTTGTGGGTGATGATGATAATGGCCTTGCCGTCAGCCCGCATGCTGCGTAGCACGGCAAACAGTCTGTCCGTCTCCTGCGGGGTCAGGACGGCCGTGGGCTCGTCCAGGATCAGGATATCCGCGCCGCGGTAGAGGACCTTGACGATCTCCACCGTCTGTTTCTGGGAGACGCTCATCTCATAGATCTTCTGGGAGGGATCGATGACGAATCCGTAAGCATCGCAGATCTCCTGGATCCGCCGGGCGGCAGCCTTAAGGTCCAGCCTGCCCTCTTCCTTGAGGCCCAGGATGATATTCTCTGTGGCCGTGAGGACGTCCACCAGCTTGAAATGCTGATGGATCATACCGATGCCGTAACGGAAAGCATCCTTGGGAGACCGGATGCTGACCTCTTCACCGTCGATGAAGATCTGCCCCTCATCGGGATAGTAGATGCCCGAGAGCA
>DGGX01000033.1:0-619 GCA_002392385.1 Lachnospiraceae bacterium UBA3863 | reverse complement strand
TCTTGCCGCTGCCGTTCTCGCCCAGAAGCGCCAGGATCTCGCCCCTGTGAATGTCCAGGTCCACATGGTCGTTGGCCACAACAGGGCCAAAAGTCTTGGTGATGCCGCGCAGGGCGACGGCCGGGGTCGTATTGTCCAATAGTGTCCCTCCCTCCTGTCTTGGTTGTCAGATACAAAGGACAGACCGGCAGTCCTGCGACCGGTCTGCCGGTCTGTCCTTTGTACCCGAAATACGTGCTAAGCCGCGCGCCGGAGGGGTCCCCGGCGTGCGGCGCACAAGGGCTGTCACATGTAGACATGCGGCAGCCCTGCGGATTCATTTGTTCAGCGAATGATCAATACTGCTCATCCAGCAGCGTGATGCCGTCGATCCGGAGATCGAAATAAGGCGCGCTTCTGAACTCGGACTCGTGGAAAGCACCGTCCACGATGACTTCGGTGTCGCCCTCGAAAGCGGCGTCGGTATCCACGTCAGCCATCCAGCTGGTGACGTTCTTACCGTCCACAGTGAAGGTGTTGACATCAAAGACCTGGGTGGTGCCAGCTTCCAGAGCAGCCTTCACTTCTTCGATCTTCTCCGCGGTGCCGGCGGCAGCGGCCTGCTCATTGACCTCGGTCA
>DGGX01000070.1 GCA_002392385.1 Lachnospiraceae bacterium UBA3863 | reverse complement strand
AGCAGCTGGATATGGAGTCTAACGGCAAGAGCGTGAACCGTTTTGGCGAGCCCGTGGACTACGTGACCGGCCCCATCATCTTCGGTGAGCCCGGCACCAACGGCCAGCACTCCTTCTATCAGCTCCTCCACCAGGGCAAGACCGTGGTCCCCATGCAGTTCGTGGGCTTCAAGCAGAACCAGGCCGGCATGGATGCCGATATCCAGGGCAGCACCAGCCAGCAGAAGCTCAGCGCCAACGTGGTCGCCCAGATCATGGCCTTCGCCTGCGGCAAGAAGGATGACAACCTCAACAAGAACTTCGACGGCGGCCGTCCCTCCAGCCTGATCATCGGTCAGCAGCTCGATCCCGCCGCCCTCGGCGCCCTGCTCGCCCACTTCGAGAACAAGGTCATGTTCCAGGGCTTCATCTGGAACCTGAACAGCTTCGACCAGGAAGGCGTCCAGCTGGGCAAGATCCTCGCCAAGAAGGTCCTGGCCCACCAGACCGACGGCGCCCTCAAGGCCTACAGCGACCTGATGGAGATCTGACGGATCACATAGGCTCGCACAGGGGCTCTCACAGGGGACGGTTCTCTGTGCGGTGGTAGGGTCTCACAGGGGACGGTTCTCTGTGCGGTGGTATACCACTGAATACATGAACGGCCGTCCCATATCCATGATCGCTGCGGATCACTTCGCGGTGACGCACATAAACCTGCGCAGGGGGACCTGCCGGGCAATGATCGAACTCGGGGCGTGCTCTGATGAGCACGCCCCTCAAACATGCGATCAACAAATGCCGCAGCCTGAAGCCGCGGCATTTGACCCGGCAGGTTCCCCTGCGCTCTGTGTCTGACGATGTGATACTCATAGCTCACGGGAGGTCAACCCGTTCGCCTGCCAAAGAGGTTCTGGGATGAGGACTGTCCCGGCAGATCAACCCGTCTGTGTACAGGAAGCTTCCCGGGATGAGTTTCAGTCCCGTTAAGTCACCCCGCACGACCACAGGAAGTCTCTCGGGTTGAACTACAGTCCGTTAAGTCAACCCGCACGACCGCAGGAAGTCTCCCGGGGTGAATTCCGATCCGTTAAGTCAACCCGCACGACCGCAGGAAGTCTCCCGGGGTGAATTCCGATCTGTTAAGTCACCCCGCACGACCACAGGAAGCCTCCTGGGTTGAATTCCAGTCCGTTAAGTCACCCCAGGGAGCTTTAGAAACTCTTCTGGGATGAGAGTTCCAGATAAATCATATGTTCCCTGCCAGGAAGTCTTTTACGACGCCCAGGAATTCGCGCAGCATGTTGTTGGGAAGGAAGAGGAGCGTGCTGCCGGCGGGAACGGGGGACACGTGGTGGAAGCCCGCCTTGCGGGCGATGGCGCAGGCGCGGAAAACGTGGAAGTTGTTGGTGACGACGCCGATGCGGAGGCCGAGGACCTCCTCACTGTCGGGGGAGGCCGCGCCGAGGGATGTCGCCAGGACAGCCTTGCTGAACTCAATATTTTCCTTGGTATTGCCGGATTTTGGTTCGAGAAGGATCCGGCTTTCTTCTATGCCGCGGGAGAGAAGATAGTCGCGCATGCCCTCCGCTTCCGAGCAGGGCTCATTGGGGCCCTGGCCGCCGGAGACGACGCAGAGAGTGTCGGGATTGTCCTGCAGGTAGTCGCAGGCGGCGTCGAGACGATAGCGGAGAACAGTACTGGGGCCTGACTGCCTGACCTGCGCCCCGAGCACGATCAGGCAGTCCAGACCCGGCTCGGGTGAGGTCCGGAAGGCACGGACGATCTGTGCCTCGACCAGGATGAAGAGCCCGGCGCAGAGGACGATCAGAAGCAGACAGACCATGCGGATCACGCCCGGAAGGCTGGTCCACAGATGCAGCCGCGCGCAGATCGCGCATAAGAGGAAGAAGCCGCCCAGGGCTATCCAGACCAGCCAGAAGCCAGTGCCGGAAGCCGTACTGAGGACCATCAAACCATATAGGATACACAGGATCGCCGCGGCGACCCAGACATATTCCCATCTCATAATACTTTTTCTCCTGACTCTGATGATCTGTCTCACAGGGTGTTCCGCACAGGGGACGGTTCCTTGTGAGAGGCCTGTTTTTAAAGGCTTTTGAGGCTGTTGATGAGCTGTCTCACACAGAGAACCGTCCCCTGTGAGACCCTGTGAGAGGCCCCTGTGAGAGCCCCTGTGAGAGCCCCCTGTGAGAGCCTGTGAGCTCTCAGCCTGACAGCAGGACGGAGCCGACGATCATGGCGACGCCGAGGGCTTCTGCAGGCGACAGCGGCTGGCGGAGGAGGAAGCTGCCCAGGAGGGCGGCGGTGGCGGGCTCGACGGCGGCCAGTCTGGCCGCCCGGGAGGTCTCCATCCCCTTCATGCCGGTGGTGTAGAGGTAGTAGGCCAGAGGGCCGGTGAGAAAGGCACAGACAAGGCCGAGGCCCAGTCGGGCGGGTGCCTGCGCGAGCTGGAGGACGCTCCCGTCAGCGCAGGAGAAGACAAGCTGGCCCAGCAGGCCGATGCCGAAGCTGTAGAAGAGGTTGGTGTAGACGGCATAGCCGCGGTCCAGGATCATGCGGCTGAAGATGCTGTAGAGGGCGTAGCCCAGGCCGGCGCCGAGTCCGAAGAGGAGGCCGGCGGGGGAGAGGCCTGCGTCCTGCTGAGCGGCTCCAGACAGAAGGTCATTGCCCAGGCCGGAGGACAGGGCACAGCCCGCCACCGCGAGAAGACAGCAGAGGACTTTGCCGGGGGTCATCTTCTCCCGGAAGAGGAGGGCGGAGAGGACCATGACGATGGCCGGGGCGGTGTAGAGCAGTGCGGCGGCCGTCGCGACCTTGGTGATGCGGATCGCAGCGGTATAGCAGTAGAAGAAGAAAAAGAGACTCAGAAGGCCGTTCGCGAGAAAAAGCGGCAGGTCTTTTTTCTTTATGTGCAGGAGGGAACGGTCCCGTGCCAGGATGAGAAGGCCCATGGAACCGGCCGTGACCAGAAAGCGAAGGAGGGTCAGCGCGTTGCGGGCCAGGCCCATATTCATGAGGACGGTGGCCATGGAGCCGTAGGTGCCCCACAGGACCGCGCTTGCCAGGACCATAAGAGTAGGGGGTGTGAAAAGCTTCTTCATTGAACAGATCCTTTTTTATTCTGCCGTATCGGGATCGGCGGGGAGACCGGCGGAGGAATCGGGACCCGCGGAGGGATCGCCCTCGGAATCGTCCGCAGACGTCTCCCCGATCATCTCCTCGATCAGGTCCGCGGTGATCGCCTGCTGCTCTTCCTGCGTGATCCGGGCCTCGCCGTCGCCCTTCTGGTCGCCGTAATCGCCGAAACCGGCGTGATTGGCGCCGTCCAGCACTTCCACCGAGGTGTCGGCGGGGAGGTTGTGCGCGTTCTGCTCCAGGGCGTCGAGATTCAGGATGCCGTCCTCGCTGCCGTAGATCTGCAGGACCGGTTCATCCACAGGCTGTGTGGCATAGGAGGCCAGTAGGATAAGTCCCTTCAGATCGTGCCCGGACGCGTAGGAGGCCGCGGCGACGCCGCCCAGGGAGTGCCCGGCCAGATACCAGCCGTCATAATCGTAGGCCTTCATAATGTCGCCCGCCCTGTTTATGCCGAGAAAAGCCAGGTTGGCGGGCATTTTGACCAGGAAGCAGTCCGTCCCGCCTTCCGCCAGCCTGTGCAGCAGGGGGAGGTAGGCAGTGTATTCGACCTTGCCGCCGGGGTAGAAGATCAGGGCGTTTTCCGTGCCAGGACCGTCCAGAAAGAGTCCTTCCGGGATCTCCCGGACAGCGACCTCCGCCGTATCCTGCAGATAGGCACGGACGGTATCGGACGCGCGGGAATAGTCGGAGATATAGATGGCCGCGGCGGCCGCGAGGACCAGGAACAGTATGAGGATGCCGGAAACAAGTCTGCGGATGCGATGGGTGCCGGTCAAGTGGTTCCTCCTTAGGTGTGACATTACAAATCATTGTAACACAAAGGAGGCGGCCGGGGCAGAATATATGGGAGATCGACGGCAAATACCGTCTGCGAGGGCAGGCGGCGTCTTTTTGCGTGCTGAAAAAAAAATTTCAAAAATTGTTAGCACTCCCCCTTGACGAGTGCTAAAAGGAGTGTTATAACACACTTAGAACAAATAAAACAAAGGCGCGGAACAACGGAGCGCGTAAGCTACAGGCGCAGAGAAGACCTGATGCTCCAACAGGTTCCGGATCCGCCGACCATACGATACAAAGGAGGCAATACGATGTTAGTACCCAGCGTGTTTGGTGAGAATCTTTTTGATGACTGGTTCCAGTTCCCGGATTTCAGAGACTTTGACAGGACCGAGCGCAAGCTCTACGGCCGCCACGCCGACAGAGTGATGCGGACCGATGTGAGAGAGCACGAGGACCACTTCGAGATCGACGTGGACCTGCCCGGCTTCGCCAAGGAGGACATCGGCCTGGAGCTCCACGACGGTTACCTGACCGTCAAGGCCGAGAAGAACCTCAACAATGAGGAGAAGAAGGAAGGCAAGCTCATCCGCCAGGAGCGCTACATGGGCTCCATGCAGAGAAGCTTCTACGTTGGCGAATACCTGACCGAGGAGGACGTCAAGGCATCCTTCAAGGACGGCGTCCTGAAGATGGAAGTCCCGAAGAAGGAAGCGAAGAAGCTGCCTGAGAAGAAGATCATCGCGATCGAATAAGGCTCACACAGGGGACGGTTCTCTGTGAGAATGACGCGATGAAACAGCAAAAAAACCAGTAAATATGCGGGCCGCACAGGGGGACAGTCCTCTGTGCGGTCCTTTTTACATCTCGCACAGAGAACCGTCCCCTGTGAGATTTTTTCGTAATGGCATCCTCACACAGAGAACCGTCCCCTGTGTGAGCCCCTGTGTGACTCCGCCGCCAGCGCCCTCGCCTGCAGTGCGCACAGCACCACGCCGATGAGAGTGGACAGGATGTCGGTCACGGCGGAGGCGTAGATGAGGCCGTTCAGGCCGAAGGCGGTGTTCATGAGGAAGTTGACCGGCACGTAGACCAGGCCCTGGCGCAGGAGGGAGGTGACGGTCGCGTAGGAGACGCTGCCGGTGCCCTGCAGGAAGGTGGAGCAGAGCTGGTAGATGCCGTAGACGGGCGTCGCGATGATGCAGCCGATGACCATCTGCATGCCGAGATCCAGGATAGAGGGATCCGGCAGGAAGGCGGTGACCAGTGCGCGGCGGAAAACGAAGGTCAGGACGGTGAAGAGGACCGCGATGGCCGTCGCGCAGATGCCGGTGTCCAGCAGGATCTCCTTCAGGCGGCGCAGGTCACGCCGACCGTAGGCGTAGGAGACGGCGGGCTGGATGCCCATGCAGACGCCCATCAGGATCATGGGGATCAGCATGCTGATCTTGCCTGCGACGGACCGGGCCGCCACGGCCTGATTGCCGTAGGCGACCAGCAGCCTGTTTGAGAAAATATGGGCGAAGCTCATCAGCAGTGTCCCGCCCGCCATGGGCAGGCCCAGGCTCAGCACGCGCAGGGAGATCTCCGGGCGCAGGGTGAAGTCCTTCGGGGACAGGGACCAGGCTTCTTTGCGGCGGGCGATCCGCAGGGCCAGGACCATGCTGATGACATAGCCGATGACGGTGGCCAGCGCGGCGCCGCCGGAGCCCCAGCCGAAGCGGAGGATGAAGAGCGGGTCAAGGATGATATTGACGATCGTGCCCGCCATGGAGGCGAGCATGGCGCTTTTGGCGTCGCCGTCCGCGCGGATGCTGTTGCCCAGCGCGCCGCTGAGCAGCATGAAGGGCGTGCCGCAGGTCAGGATGCGGAGATAGGCCTGTGCGTGAGGGAAGGTGTCTGCGTCAGTGCCCAGAAGCTGCAGGAGCCCCGGCATGCAGGCAAAAAGAATGACCATGATGACGGCGGACAGCAGGACGGGGAACCAGACGACGAAGGCCGAGTACCGGCGGACTTTGTCCTTATTGCCCTCCCCGAGCGCGATGGAGATCGCGGTGGATCCGCCGAAACCGATCAGGGTGTGGCAGGCGGAGATCGCGGAGAAGACCGGTGCCGCCAGCGAGATCGCCGCGACGGCATTCGTGTTGCCGGTCTGTCCGATGAAATAGACATCCGCCATATTGTAGAGTACATTGACGATCATCACCACGATTGTGGGAAGGCTCATCGTCAGGAGAAGCTTCCAGGGGGAGGCTTCGCGCATCATGCGTTCGTTGGCCATAT
>DGGX01000232.1 GCA_002392385.1 Lachnospiraceae bacterium UBA3863 | reverse complement strand
CAAACGGTTTTCAAGACCGCCTCGTTATGACCGCTTCGATACCTCTCCATCAGGTTCGACCCGCTCGACTGGAGGCTTATCAGCATCGCATCTCTCGCGCGAACATATGCTATCTTATCAGAACAAATCGGACCTGTCAACAACCTTTTTTAAAATATTTTCAGGATCTTTCAGGACGGCTTTTTCTCAGGAAAGAGGGTATCTGGCGGTGATCTCCGCGATGATCTCCCTGGCTTCCGCAATGCCTTCTTCCTGCTTGTGGATCACGATGGAGATAGCCTCCGCCACCTTGTCGAAGTCCTTCTCGTCCAGACCGCGGGTGGTCGCCGCCGGGGAGCCCAGGCGGATACCGCTGGTGACAAAAGGAGACCTCTGTTCATTGGGGATGGTGTTCTTGTTGGCGGTGATGTGGGCCTCATCCAGCCACTTCTCCACCTGCTTGCCTGTGAGGCCGGTATTGGTCAGGTCCACCAGCATAAGGTGGTTGTCGGTGCCGCCGGACACGATGTCGATACCGCGGCTCTGAAGGCCCTTGCAGAGAGCCTGGGCATTGTTGAGCACGCGCTGCTGGTATTCCCTGAAGGAAGGATCCAGTGCCTCTTTGAAGCAGACGGCCTTGGCCGCGATCACGTGCTCGAGAGGACCGCCCTGGATGCCCGGGAATACGGCCTTGTTGAAATTATACTTCTGGGCAGCCTCGGCGTTGGCAAGGATCATGCCGCCTCTGGGGCCGCGCAGTGTCTTATGGGTAGTCGTAGTGACTACGTCGGCATAGGGGAAGGGACTCGGATGGAGTCCGGCCGCGACCAGACCCGCAATGTGGGCGATATCCGCCATCAGGACAGCGCCGCAGGCGTCCGCGACTTCTCTGAATTTCTTGAAATCGATGGTACGGGCGTAGGCGGAGGCGCCGGCAATGATCAGCTTGGGATGGCATTCCATAGCGATCCGCATGAGCTCGTCATAGTCGATGAATCCGCTCTCGTCCACACCGTAGGGAACGATATTGAAATAGGACCCGGAGATATTGGCCGGGCTGCCGTGGGTCAGGTGTCCGCCCTGGTTGAGGTTCATACCCATAAGGGTATCGCCCGGCTTCAGGATGGCGAATTCTACGGCCAGGTTGGCCTGGGCGCCGGAATGAGGCTGTACGTTGGCATAATCACAGCCGAAGAGCTCCTTGGCCCTTTCGATGGCCAGGGTCTCCACTTCGTCGATGACATAGCATCCGCCGTAATATCTCTTTCCCGAGTAGCCTTCCGCGTACTTGTTGGTGAGAGGGCTCCCCATCGCAGCCATAACTGCCCTGCTGGTCCAGTTTTCGGATGCGATCAGCTCAATGTGGTCATTCTGCCTGCGGATCTCCTTCTCGATCAGAGCCGCGGTCTCAGGATCCACAAGTCTGACTTCGTCCAATGAATACATCTGTTTTCCTCCTTAAAACTATTGGTAAAACTGAACCGCCGGTATCTTCCGGCAGATTGCTCACAGTGTGTCTTCGAGGACAGCCTGAATGCGGGAGGCATTCTCCTTGAGGCTGTCTTCGTCAGGCCATGTGACGGAAAGCTGCATGCTGCCGCCGGAATAGGTGGGCTGCATGTCGAACTCTCCCTTGCCCGCCTCCTGGCGCATGAAGCTCCAGGTGGCGTTGTCAGAAAGCTGCATATTGACCAGCTCCGCGATCTTGTCCTCGGGCAGACTGGTCGCGAAGGTATCTCCGAGACTGTCCAGAAGGTCACCGACGTTCAGAAGGACACCGGGTGACATCATTTTCTGGAGGATGGCCTTGAGGACCGCCTCCTGGTCCTTGCCTCTCTGGTTATCGCCGTCAGCGAAGCTGTATCTCTCACGGCAGAAGGCCAGGGCCTGCCGTCCGTTCAGGTGCTGCTGTCCCGCCTCCAGATGGACAGAGGAGTCGGTATAGGCGTCAAAGGACTGCGGGATATACACGTCCACGCCGCCGATGGCGTCCACCACATCCACCAGGGTGGTGAAATTGACCCTGACGTAGTAGGTGATCTCGATCCCGTAAGCCTTCTCCAGCGTCGCCATGGAAGCATCCACGCCATAGAGGCCCGCATGCGTCAGCTTGTCCCGCTGGCCGCCGGACACGCCGGGGATCTCCAGATAATAGTCTCTGGGCGTGGTGGTCATCAGGATCTTCTTGGTATTGGGATTGACGGTGACGATGATGTTGACGTCGCTGCGGCTGGTCTGGTTGATGGAGCCGCGCACGTCGATGCCGCTGATCAGGATGTTGAAGGGCTCGCCCTGCTCCACGGTCTCCGTCACGATCTCGGTCTCGATGCCGTAATTGTGGATGACCTTAACACGGTCAGCGTATCCCTCGATCGCCTCTTCAATGATGGGCTCGTAAGCCTGGTTGTAGATGATGGCGCCGACCTCGCCGTCCAGGAGAGCCTGGGCCACCTCCACAGGAGAGGCGTACTCGCGGACCTGGATCGATGCGCCGACCTTCTCCTCAATATCCTGCCGCATGGCCGCCGTGTTGCTCTCGTCCATGCCGTTCTGAATGCCGAAGGTATACTGCCCCGCATCCAGTATATTCTCGGCCGTGTCCTCCGCGAGGACCACAGCCACCATATCGTCTGTCTTATAGGAAGCCTCTTTGTTGCCCAGGACATTCAGGGTCCTGCGCAGTGTGCCGGCGCCCCAGATCGAGGCGACCATGACCACAAGGCTCAGCACCAGCGCCGCCATCCTGCCTCTGAACCTGCGGCTCAGCAGGAGAAAATCCGCCGCCGCGAGACCGATCAGGAGGGCGCTGAGGAGAATGACATATCTCCAGGGAAGCATCCCTGTCCTGTTGACGGTGATCATCAGGATGACCGAGAACAGGATCTGGAAGAGGAAGGTGACGACCGCCGCTGTCGAAAGGATCTTCCTGAATTTCTTGCTCCGGATGAAAGCATAGGCGGAGGCGCCGAAGGATTTCAGGTCTTTAATGGGCATGCCGCTCCGTCTGCCGGAACGGGTGCCTGTCCCGCCGGCGGCCGGTCTTCTGCGGGGGATCCTGCGGGTCTGCTGCCCGCCGGCTGTGCCGGCACCGGTCCTGCGCGCGCCGGAGGCGGGTGTTTCTCTGTGGATCTCGGCAGACCGCTTCTCTCCTTCCGGTCTTCTCACGACTCTGCGCGCGGTCCCCTGACTGCCTTCTCCGGCAGGTCTGCGGCTGCCCGCTGTCCCGGCGCTGTCAGGCGATACCTTCCGGGGGCCGGCGGCTGTTCTGCTTCCGGCGCTTACCGGCCTGCTCTCGCCCGTCCGGCTGCCCTCGGGACGCGCGCTCCGGCTGCCTGCAGGCTGTGCGCCCGCTGCTGTGCGCCCGGTACTGTCTGTTTTCCTTCTGACCGGCCTGCGCTGTCCGGCAGGTTTCCCCTGGACCTGCCCGCTTCTGCCGTTGCCCCGGGCTGCTGAGCCCGTCGTTCTGTCATCCGTTGTTCCCATTTTTATCCTCTTGTCCCGTGTGACCGGGATCCGCGGCCGCGGAGGCGGCCGGAATGATCGTCCTCTGACTGAAATTTATATTTTTCCACAGTATCCTAATTAAGATAACCCAATCATTCTCTAATTGCAACAGAATATCTGCGCAAAAAAGGACTGCCGCTCAGCGGCAGTCCTTCCGGCTTCACTCCTTACCCCGCAGGAAAACCACGGAAAGCCCCGGGTTCTCCTCCTGTGCGGCGCGGCAGACTCTGCAGAAGGCGCGGAAGTATCCCTTGAGGGCCCGCTCCGCGTCATCACAGCCCGCGACCAGCACCTGGCCGTAATCGCCCGCGCCCGGATCTGTCAGCGCGTCATAGAGGGCATCCAGATTGGCGCCGTACCAGGCCGGCAGAGGCAGGGCGGCGGCAAGACGCGCGTGCAGGTCACGGCGGTCTCTCACGCCGGCCAGATCCACGATATATCTGTCAGTTCTGCTCTCCTCCATTCCGCAGATCCTTCCCCCGCTGTCAGGCGGTCATTCCTCCCCGTAGAGGAGTTCGAAATGCTCGTAGTGATCATCTGTATAATAGATCCTGCTGCAGTCCTCGGTGAAGACGATACGTTTGGGGCCGCGGCTCTTCCTTCCCAGCGTTGCGATGTCGCATTCCCGGTAGTCATCCTCCGGCAGTGTTTCCTCGTAGTTGCCGAAATAGTCGCCGCCGATATTTTTGCCCGGCGCGTATCTCTCCAGGGAACCGCTGTCCCAGCCCAGTTTGCGGGCCTGCTTTTTAGTCAGGTAGTTGTCGGGCAGGGTCCGGAAAGCATAGAGGTAGAGCGCCACGGCGTCTTTACGGTCATAGCTCCCGCCCAGCATGAGGACCCGGGGGTCGTCCATGTTCCGGAGGTTGCGGGTGTCCGCCGCCTCCTCCGACCAGGTCTCAGCCTCTGTCTCCGCCTCCGCGCATACCGCCAGCAGGGACTCGGCATCGATCAGGCGGAAAGCGTTGCCCGACCAGGGTTCCCGGCTGTCCAGGGGCAGGTACAGCTCTGTCCCGTCCCGGCAGACAAGGCGCAGACCCGCTCCCTGTCCTTGGTTCCCCTCTTGCGGGCCTTCCGAAACAGAGGCGGCATCGATCCCCTCCAGAAAACGGCTGATCAGGGCCGGATCGGCGGTGATATAGCATCTCTCTTCCGGAAACTGCCGGCTGTATTCTACATAAAGGACCTGCTCCGCCCGCGGCAGGACCACCTCGGCAAATGCCGCCAGCGGGACTGTCTCCTCTCCGGCCTCCGGTGCCTCTTCCCCGGTCTCCGGCGTCCCCTCTCCCGGATCCGGCGTCTCCACGACCGTGAGGGTGGGGGCCTCTTCCGCGCCGGTGTCCGCGGCAGGTGTCTGCTGCCTGCGGCAGCCCGTCAGTCCTGTCAGCAGGACCAGGGCCAGTATCCAGGCGGACAGCCGCAGGATCAGACCGGACCGTCCCGGGGCTCTCTTGTCTCTTTTCATATTTCAGGCCATCCGGAGATCACACAAAGGCCAGGGCCTGTGCCAGATCTTCAATAATATCGTCGCAGTTCTCGATGCCGACGGACAGACGGATCAGGTCCGGACCCACGCCCGCCGCGATCAGCTCCTCGTCGCTCATCTGCCTGTGGGTGGAATTGGCCGGGTGCAGGACGCAGGTGTGGGCGTCCGCCACATGCGTGGCGATAATGGCGACCTGCAGGTGCTTCATGAACTCTTCCGCCGCGGCTCTGCCGCCCTTCACACCGAAGGAGATCACGCCGCAGGTGCCGTTCGGCATATATTTCTTCGCTCTCTCATGATAGCGGTCGCCGGGAAGGCCGGGATAGGTGACCCATGCGACCTTGTCGTTGGCCTGCAGGAATTCCGCTACCTTCTGGGCATTCTCGCAGTGTCTCTGCATACGGACCGCCAGAGATTCCAGGCCCAGATTCAGGAAGAAGGCGTTCATGGGCGCCTGGATGCTGCCCAGATCCCGCATCAGCTGCGCGGTGGCCTTGGTGATATAGGCGCCGCCCATGCCGAATTTCTCCGCGTAGACGATGCCGTGATAGGACTCATCGGGGGTGGTCAGACCGGGGAACTTGTCCGCGTGGGCCATCCAGTCGAACTTGCCGCCGTCCACGATGCAGCCGCCGACGGCCGTGTCGTGGCCGTCCATGTACTTGGTGGTGGAGTGGGTGACGATATCGGCGCCCCACTCGATCGGGCGGCAGTTGATAGGGGTCGCGAAGGTATTGTCGACGATCAGCGGCACACCATGGGCATGCGCGGCCGCGGCAAAACGTTCAATATCGAAGACGGTAAGGGCCGGATTGGCGATGGTCTCGCCGAAGACCGCCTTGGTGTTGGGGCGGAAGGCCGCCTCCAGCTCCTCGTCGCTGCAGTCGGGATCCACGAAGGTGAAGTCGATGCCCATACGGCGCATGGTGACGTTGAAGAGATTGTAGGTACCGCCGTAGATCGACGCGGAGGAGATCACGTGATCCCCCGCTCCCGCCAGGTTGAAGACCGCGAAGAAGGAAGCCGCCTGACCGGAGCTGGTCAGCATGGCAGCCGTACCGCCTTCGAGGGCTGCGATCTTGGCAGCCACCATGTCATTGGTGGGATTCTGCAGTCTGGTGTAGAAATACCCTTCCGCCTCCAGATCGAACAGCCGGCCCATATCCTCGCTGGTGTCGTACTTGAAGGTCGTGCTCTGAATGATCGGGATCATACGGGGATCGCCGTTAGCCGGGGTATAGCCTGCCTGAATGCACTTCGTTTCCTGTCTCATGTTCCGCAACCGCCTTTCTGTTTCTTAAAAAACTCTATGTAACAAAATGATGCTGCCCTTTTAAATATATACCGCGATCCAGGCGCAGGCGCACAGGGATCACTGCCTCCTCAAGGCGCTGACCGCGCAGCAGCCGGCAAAACCCGCGATCTGCACGGCCACGATGGTGGAGCCCACCGGGGTGCCCGCCAGGATCGAGATCAGGATCCCCGCCGCGGAGCACACCACGGAGAAGACCGCCGCGCAGACGGTGACCGACAGGAAGCTCCTGAAAAGCCGCATGGACGACATGGCCGGGAAGATCACCAGGGCCGAGATCAGCAGGGAACCCACCAGATTCATGGCCAGTACGATGATCACCGCCGTCACCACCGCGATCAGCAGATTGTAAGCCTCTGTATTGATGCCCGACGCCCTGGAGAAGTTCTCATCAAATGTGACCGCGAAGATCCTGTGATAGAAGACCACGAAGACCGCCAGGACCAGGATGGAGAGCACGATGCACAGGGCCACCTCCCTGCCTGTGAGGGTCAGAATGGACGTGGACCCGAAAAGGGTGCTGCAGACATCGCCGGACAGGTTGGAGGAGACCGAGAATATGTTCATGATCAGATAACCAAGGGCCAGAGCGCCAACACTGATCATGGCAATGGCCGCATCCCCCCGTATACGGGCTCCCTGCCCCGTCCGCAGCAAGAGGACGGCGCTGAGGACCGTCACCGGCAGCACCAGGAGCATCTCGTTGGTCAGGTTCATCACGCTGGCCACGGCGATCCCGCCGAAGGCCACATGGGACAGACCGTCACCGATGTAGGAGAATCTCTTGAGCACCAGCGGCACGCCCAGCAGGGACGAGCACAGGGCGATCAGGACACCCACGATCAGGGCATACCTGACAAAAGGATATTGATAATAGAAAACCAGTTTTTCGATCATTATCGTATTATCTTCCCTCCGCCGATCACACAGCCCTCCAGATCATAGAAGACGGCGGACTGTCCCGGCGCCGGCGCCCGCACAGGTGACGCGAAGTCCACCCGGCAGCGGCCGTCCTCCAGCATGGTGACGCCTGCCTCCTCCCCGCGGTGCTGATAACGGATCTTCACCCGGGCGGAGAACCCCGCCCCGGGAGCCGGTTCTTCCATACTCATGAAATTCAGGTCATCGCAGAGGATACTGGTCCTGAAGAGGGCCTCGTTCTCCGCGATCACCACCTCATCGGTCTCCGGCCGGATCTCCCGGACGAATACCGGCACACCCATGGCCAGGCCCAGGTGCTTCCTCTGCCCCACCGTATAGTGGAGGATTCCCTTGTGTCTGCCCAGGACTCTGCCCTGTTCATCGACAAAATTGCCCGGCGGCGGCACTTCCGCGTCCAGCTCGTTCTCTATAAAGTCCGCGTAGTTCCCCTCGGTGACAAAACAGATCTCCTGGGAGTCTGCCTTGGCGGCTACCGGGATCCCCGCCTCCGCAGCGATCCTGCGGACCTCGTCCTTGGTGAGCCCGCCCAGGGGCATCAGGGTCATGGCCAGCTGGTCCTGGGTCAGACGGTAGAGCATATAGGTCTGGTCTCTGGCGGTCTGGTCCGCCATTCTGACCGTATACCGTCCGTTGTTTCCCCGCAGGACGCGGGCATAATGGCCCGTGGCCACGCACTGGGCGCCCAGATCCCGGGCCGCCCGCAGCAGCCCGTCCCATTTCAGCACCCGGTTGCAGTCCACGCAGGGATTGGGCGTCCTCCCCTGCGCGTATTCCCGCGCCCAGGGCATGACCACCTTGGTGCGGAAATCCTCCGCGCAGTTCAGGACATAATAAGGGATCCCCAGTCTGTCCGCGCTGGCCCGGGCGTCGTCGATCTCGCAGCAGCGGCTCTCCCCGCCGTCCGCGCGCACCCAGGTCTTCAGGGTGACACCGATCACCTCGTGACCTGCCATCCGGAGGAGGTGGGCCGTCACGGCGCTGTCCACGCCGCCGGACATTCCGACAATAATTCTGCTCATTTCAGGAAACCGTTGATGATCTGCTCCTCTGCCTCCTGCTCGCTGAGTCCCAGGGTCATCAGCTTGATGATCTGGTCACCCGCGATCTTGCCGATAGCCGCTTCATGCACCAGGGCGGCGTCGACACTGTTGGCCTCCAGACCGGGAACCGCCAGAATACGGCCCTGGTCCATGATGATGGAATCGCACTCTGTGTGTCCGTTGCAGGCGGCGCTTCCCACCAGCTTGGCGTCAAACTTCTGATAGGAAGTATCTCTGGCGACCGAACGGGACACGACGTCCGCGCTGGAGCCGTCGCCGTTAAGATCCACGACATAGGTGCTGATGGCCCGCTGCTCGCCGTGGGTCATCAGGCGTTCCCGCACCACCAGGGCCGCGCCGGCCGCAAGCTCCGCCCGCGTGACTCTGTCGGTGTCGTCCACGCCCTTGATCT
>DGGX01000226.1:5232-12044 GCA_002392385.1 Lachnospiraceae bacterium UBA3863 | reverse complement strand
ACCTGAGCCTGCAGTGCGACGCGGCGGTCCGCAACATCGTCAAGATCTATCCCTACGATATCGCGCAGAACGTGGATACCACCGGCGACGGACAGGCGGACGACGGCAGCCTGCGGGGCTCCACCGAGGTGGTCGCCAGAAGGATCCGGGAGGAGATCCAGTCCAAGGTCGAGGAGGCCGGTCTGGAGATCCTGGATGCCCGCATCACCTACCTGGCCTACGCGCCGGAGATCGCCGCGGCCATGCTCCAGAGACAGCAGGCCAGCGCCATCATCGACGCGAGAAAAATGATCGTCGACGGCGCCGTCGGCATGGTGCAGATGGCTCTGGACAAGCTCAGCGAGGAGCACATCGTCGACCTGGACGACGAGAGGAAGGCCGCCATGGTCTCCAATCTCCTGGTCGTCCTCTGCGGCAACCACGACGCCCAGCCCATCGTGAACTCGGGCAGCCTCTATTGATCACAGCAGCATAAGAAAGCACGCCGGACTGTCTGCATGCGCAGGCGGTCCGGCGCGCGCCGGTCTCTCCGGCCGGTCCGGATCCATACAGCAGGAGGTGACAGCCTATGGCCGCCAAGAAGCAGGTGCCGCTCAGGCTCAATGAAAAGCTCTACGACGCGATCGCCCAATGGGCGGAGGATGACTTCCGCTCCGTCAACGGCCAGATCGAGTATCTTCTGACCGAGTGCGTGCGGCAGCGCAAGAAGAACGGAAAATATGTCTCGGAACATCTCGACGAGCCCATCGAACTGGATATCTGAATGAGGCACCCCATGAAAGATGAAAAACTGATCAAATACCTGATCGCGGCCTTCGCCATCGCCTGGCCGATGCAGATCGCAGCCTCGTATTTTGCCTGGCAGGGACAGGCAGGCTTCTACAGGATGCTCCTCACCGGCAGCATGTACGCGCCCTGTGCGGCGACCCTGATCGCCGGGATCCCGCTGCGGGAGATGGGCTGGAAGCCTTCTCTGCGGGAAGGGAAATGGAAAGCCTTCCTGGCAGCCTGGCTGGGCCCGGCTGTACTGGGAGCTGTCGGCGCGGCGCTCTATTTTCTTATCTTCCCCGCCCGTCTGGACACCACCGGCAAATTCCTGATCGCGCAGCTCGGAGAGGCTGGTCTCGCCCAGCTCCAGGCACAGGGCCTGACGCCGCAGTCCTATCTGGCGGTCTCTGCCGTGCAGGCACTGACCTGGGCGCCCTTCCTCAACATGCTGGCGGCGCTGGGTGAAGAGATCGGCTGGCGCGGCGCCATGTATCCCCGCCTCAGGGACCGCTTCGGCACACGGGGCGGCAGGATCCTGGGCGGCGTGATCTGGGGTGCCTGGCACTGGCCCATCATGGTCCTGGCCGGCTATGAGTACGGCCTGCAGTACCCCGGCGCGCCGGTTCTCGGACCCATTCTCTTCTGTGTCTTCACTGTCAGTCTCGGTACCTTTCTCGATGTGCTGTATGAGAAGACGCACTGCATCTGGATCCCTTCGCTGGGGCACGGCGCGGTCAATGCCTTTGCGGGCATTCCTCTCCTGCTCCTGGATCCGGCCTTCGCGGATCAGATGATCCTGGGCCCCGCCATGATCGGCATCATTGCGGGAATTCCGATGCTTGTGACTGCCGCCGTGCTGCTGCGGTGATCAGAAAACATATTCTTCAGCAATTGCCTGTATAGACATACCGCAATGATCCGCGGGCGATCTCGGCGAGACGGTAGATCTGTCCCACATCCGTCGCCGGCCGGTCCGTCATATGAAAACGCGGGAAAAAGCGTGTGATGTGCAGCGGTACTTCCTCTCCGCCGCGGCCTCCTGCCGTGCCCGGAAGGCCTGCGACCCAGCTGCTGAGGGCCCGTATCTCCTCCTCTGAATCATTTTCTCCGGGCACGATGAGCGTCGTCAGCTCCACGTGGCAGTGCTTTACGGCCTCCCGGATGAAATCCATGACCATGGCCCGGTCGCCCCCGAGAACATCTCTGTAATAGTGATCGGTGAAGCCCTTCAGGTCGATATTCATGGCGTCTATGAAGGGCGTGAGCTCCTCCAGCACCTGCAGGGAGGCCGTGCCGTTCGTCACCAGCACATTGCGCATGCCCGCCGCCCGGACGAGCCGCGCCGTGTCCCGCACATATTCATAAGACACGAGAGGCTCGTTGTAGGTAAAGGCGACGCCGATATTGCCCCTGTCCCGGAGTCTCACCGCAAGAGCGGCCAGCTTCTCCGGCGGGACGTCCTCCGCCTCCTCGGCGGCCCGGCGGGCAGCGTCAGACCAGGAGATCGAATAGTTCTGGCAGAAGGGACAGCGGAGGTTGCAGCCATAGCTCCCGGCCGACAGGATCAGGCTCCCGGGCATAAAGCGCGCCAGCGGCTTCTTCTCGATCGGATCCAGGGCCAGCGAAGTGATCTTCCCGTACCCGGAAGGCACGATGCTCCCCTCACGGCAGGTCCTGGCGCCGCAGACGCCCGACTGCCCTTCCTCAAGCCGGCAATGACGGAAACAGACTTCACAGACTGCCATGCTCACCTCCATAAAAGAGGGCCCTGCATCTTCTGCAGCACCCTCTTTTCTTCAGTACCTTACTTCAGGATCACAGCTTCTCATCCAGAAACACCTTCAACTCTCCCAGTATCTCCTCCGAGTAGAGCGGGTCGCTGGCGTGGCCCATGCCGGGGACCAGATGATAGGAGACGTGCTCCGAACCCTGCAGGCCGCTCAGGAATTCATAGAGTCTCTCCGACTGCAGGTAGGGCACCGTGATGTCCGCGTCGCCGTGAACGATCCAGGTGTCGAGGACGCGATCGCCCCCGAGGTTCTCCGCCAGATAGGTGTGGGGATCCACCACATCCTTCTCTTCCTGCGTCATTTCCGTCATGTTCTTCCGGAAGAAATAGGAATGGATATCCTCATATCCCTGCAGTGCTTCGCCCGAGATCCAGGAATTGGCGATCTTAAACACGATATTCGGGATCCCCAGGCGTTTCCAGTCCTCCGCCTCTCCCTCATTGTCCACATGGCCGTAATAGTCCACGAGAACGTCAGGCTCCGCGGAATACTTGTCCCCGCCGGCCGCGAGATATTCCGCCTCGCCGATATAAGGCTGGTCGTTGAACTCCTGGTCGTTGGTGCCCGCGCACATGGTGGCCAGATAACCGCCCGCCGACTCGCCGAATACGGCAAAGGTATCGGCATCATAGCCGTACTGCGCCGCGTTCGCCCGCAGGAACCGGATCGCGGTCTTACAGTCCTCCACGGCGCCGGGGAAACCGGCCTCCTGGGCCAGCCGGTAGTTGATGGTCGCGCAGGCATAGCCGTGGTCGCGGAAGTACTGATACATGAGCACTGCCTGTCTCGACTCCGCGTCGTTGGAGATGAAGCCGCCGCCGTGGATGATGACGTAGAGCTTCGGCAGCGGCGCGCCCGCCTCCGTCGCGGGCACATAGATGTTCACGTACTGTGCCTCGGAGACGTCGGCATAAGGGACGTTCATGTAAGCCGTGCCGTTCTCCCAGGCAGCTTCCTTGTCCAGATCATATTTTTCCACAGTCAGGTTGTGCCAGACCGCGGAGACCGCCCGCGGATGCAGCGCGCAGAGAACGGCAGCCAGCGCGACGACGGCTGCCAGGATGATGCCAAGAACTCGCACCAGAGGGTTCTTCTTTCCGGTCTTCTCCATAATGGTCCTCCCTTGGTTGTCCTTCCCTTCACTTTCAAGAGCAGCAGAACTTCTTCACAGGCCCCGCGGGCCCGTCTTATCTTATCATAGCATATACACCTGCCTGATGCTTGTGAAGCGTCGCAAAAAGCCGTTCTGCCGGCAGGATCTGCCGCATATCAGGGGTATACCGTCGTCACCAGGTCTCCCTGCCCGGCCTCGCCGGTTTCCCGCGCCGGCACCAGACATTCCACATACCGCTCCGTGTGACCGCGCCAGAAGAGCCTGCCGCCTTTCAGAATCTTCTCCTCCAGCAGGACCCGGACCTTCTCTCCTGAGAAGGATGCGCGGTAGCGCTGTGCCTGTTCAGCCGTCAGGGCCAGAAGGACCGCGCTGCGGTCGTTCTTGACCGTCTCCGGCACCTGGTCCGGCATCCGGGCCGCGACGGTCCCCTTTCGGACGGAATACTTGAAGACATGGATCTCGAAGAGACCGATCTCCTCCAGGAAGCGGACTGTCTGCGCGAATTCCTCCTCCGTCTCCCCGGGAAAACCGACGATCACATCGGTGGTGATGGCCGGGCGGTCGTAGGCGCGCCGCAGTCTCTCCACGCAGGCCCTGTACTCCGCCGTCGTATAGTGCCGGTTCATACGCTTCAGGGTGGCATCGCAGCCGCTCTGCAGGGACAGGTGGAAATGAGGACAGACCTTGGACAGGCCGGCGATCCCGCTGACGAATTCTTCCGTCATGATGCGGGGTTCCAGGGACCCCAGCCGGATCCGCTGCAGCCCGGGGATCTCCTGGAGTCTTCGGAGCAGCGAGAGCAGGCTCCTGCCGCCCTTTTCCGGATCGAAAGGCACATTGCCGGTCTGTCCGAAGGAGCTCAGATGGATGCCGTTCAGAACGACCTCCCGGACGCCGCTCTCCTCCGTCAGGCCGCGGATCTCCTCGCAGATGTCCGCCTCCTCCCGGCTGCGGATCCTGCCCCGGGCATAGGGAATGATGCAGTAGGTGCAGAACTGGTTGCAGCCGTCCTGGATCTTGACAAAAGCGCGCGTATGCCCCGGCGACTGCAGGTGCACATGACCGCAGTCCGCGGTCCCGGCCGCGTCTCCGTCCGTCTCCGGGCTCTCCGCGGACAGGTCCTCCCGCGGCATGCCGCCCCCGTCTCTTTCCTTTAAAAAGGCCGCCAGACGCCGGGCGATCTCTTCCTTGCCCCGGCTGCCGATGGCCAGGTCCACCGCCGGATCCGCCTCCACGCCGGCCCGGTCCGTCTCCACATAGCAGCCCACCGCGATCACGACAGCCTCCGGATTGCGCTTCCTGGCGCGGTGGAGCATCTGCCGGCTCTTGCGGTCCGCGATATTGGTGACGCTGCAGGTGTTCACCACATAGACGTCCGCCTCCTCGCTGAAGGGGACCTCCTCGTATCCTTCCTGCCGCAGGATCTGCCGCATGAGATCCAGTTCGTAGCTGTTCACCTTACAGCCCAGGTTATGAAATGCCGCTCTGCCTGCCATTCCTTCTCCCTCAGGTCCTTCTGAATTCTTTATGACTTTTTCACGGCCCATCTCATTGACTTTTCTCTATGCCGTGAGTACTATAATAACAAACTTGCGCCGCGCGCAGGTTATCTTATGGATAAGGAGGTGAATCCTGTATGAAGACTGTTAAGATTTCTCTGAATTCCATCGACAAGGTCAAGGCATTCGTCAACGACATCACGAAGTTCGATTACGATTTCGATCTGGTGTCCGGCCGTTATGTCATTGATGCCAAGTCGATCATGGGTATCTTCTCCCTGGACCTGTCCAAGCCGATCGACCTGAACATCCACGCCACTGAGAATGTGGACGAGATCATCGAGAAATTAAGACCTTATATCGTCGATTGATAAGAGCCCGGAGCCATCAAGCCTCCGGGCTTCTTTCATACATTTCTGTGTCAGCCGTTCTCCTGCTCCATGCTTCCCGGCATGGGATCTTCTCTGTGCTTGACCACCCGGCTGCCGTTCTTGTCCACGATCAGAATCTCGTCCGTACGGATCGCCTCTTCAAACAGTTCGTCGATCTTGTCCGCCAGATTCTCCTCATGCCGCTTGATGACGTCCAGACGGGGTCTGGTCACGGGATGTTTGGCCACAAAGATGGTGCAGCAGTCCTCATAGGGGAGGATGGAGGTCTCGAAGGTCCCGATCTTTTTGGACACCGTGACGATCTCCTCCTTGTCAAAACCGATCAGCGGACGGAAGACGGGCAGGGTGCAGACCTCTCCGGTCACGCCCAGGGCGGTCAGGGTCTGGGACGCCACCTGTCCGATGCTCTCTCCCGTGATCAGGCCCAGGCATTCGTTCTGCCGCGCCAGATACTCCGCGATCCGCATCATATAGCGCCGCATGATGATGGTCAGCTCCTCGTGCGGGCACTTCTCATAGATATACAGCTGAATATCGGTGAAATTGATATTGTGCAGCCAGATGGTCCCCGTGTACCTGGCGATCTGGGAAGCCAGGTCGATCACCTTCTGCAGGGCGCGCTCGCTGGTATAGGGCGGCGCGTTGAAATAGACGGCGTCGATCTTGACGCCGCGCTTGGCGATCATATAGCCGGCGACAGGCGAATCGATGCCGCCGGACAGCAGGAGCATGCTCTTGCCGCCCACGCCCACCGGCAGGCCGCCCGGCCCGGGGATCACATGGGAGTACATGCAGATCCGGTCCTCCCGGATCTCGACCGTGACCATGATCTCCGGCGTGTGCACGTCCACGCGGAATCGGTCCGAGGCCTCCAGAAGGGCATGGCCCAGCTCCGCGTTCATCTCCTGGGAATCCAGGGGATAGTTCTTGTTGCTGCGGCGGGTATGCATCTTGAAGGTATGCGTTCCATCCGGATATTCGTCCAGAACGAACTGTGTGACGGTGGCGGCCAGTTCCTCCGGCGACACGATGCCCGTTTCCTTCACGGGGCAGATGCCCGAAATGCCGAAAACGCACTGTAAGGCCTCCGTGACCTCCTCATAGTCGTAGTCGGACTGGCACTCGACATAGACCCGGCCATAGGTCCTTACCACACGGAATCTCCCCTCCACCGGCTTCAGCGCGAGGCGGATCTGGTGTACCAGGGCCTCCTCGAAGATGTGACGGTTCTTGCCCTTGATGCCGATCT
>DGGX01000226.1:0-5186 GCA_002392385.1 Lachnospiraceae bacterium UBA3863 | reverse complement strand
TTGATGCCGATCTCGGCATATTTGATCAGAAATGACTGATACTGCACTCCTCGTTCCTCCTGTATTGACTCAATGACGTGTGAACCGCCGCAGCTGCGGCACAAGCTCTTTAAAGGCCTGCACGGTCTCCTCCATCTCCTCCTCCGTGTTCATCACGGAGAGGCTCAGGCGGATGGTGCTGTCCAGGGCGTCCCTGGAGGCGCCGATGGCCTGCAGGGTGTCCGACGGATGCGGGTGATTGCTGCTGCAGGCGCTTCCTGAAGAAACATAGATGCCCCGGTCCTCCAGGGCGTGCAGCATGACCTCCGCCCGCACACCGGGCACCGTGACGCTGAGGATGTGAGGCGCGGCCGTGCCCGGCTGCGCGTCCTCCTGACCGGCAGGACCGTTGATGGTCACCTGTCCGATCTCCGTCAGGCCCCTCTGCAGGGTCTCCCGCATCCGGGTGAGCCTGGCATTGTCGCCCTCCAGATCTCTGTACAGCATCTGCGCGGACATGGCCATGCCGGCAATGCCCGCTACGTTCTCCGTGCCGCTCCGCATGCCGCCCTGCTGGCCGCCGCCGTAGATCTGCGGCAGGACGCGGACGCCCTGGGCGATATAGAGAAGGCCCACACCCTTGGGGCCGTGGATCTTATGGCCGCTGGCGGAGAGCAGGTCGATCTTCATCCGTCTGGGCAGGATCCTCGCCTTGCCGAATCCCTGCACGGCATCCACGTGGAAGAGGGTCTTTGGATTCCTGGCCTTGATCAGGCGGCCGATCTCCTCCACGGGCTCCACCGCGCCGATCTCATTGTTGGTGTGCATGATGGAGACCAGCAGTGTGTCCTCGCGTACAGCCTCCGCCACGGCCGCGGGGTCCACCAGGCCGTACCGGTCCACCGGCAGATAGGTCACCTCAAATCCCTGCTTCTCCAGATACCGCATGGATTCCAGCACCGCCGGATGCTCGATCCGCGTGGTGATGAGATGCCGGCCGCGGCGCATGCCTGCCTGTGCGGCGCCGATGATGGCGATATTGTCCGCCTCTGTTCCGCAGGAGGTGAACACCAGGTCCTTGTCTCCCACCTTCAGGATGCCGGCCAGGATCCTGCGCGCTTCCCGCACGTACTGCTCCGCTTCCACACCCTTATGATGCATGCTGGAGGGATTGCCGTAGTCCTCCAGATAGATCCGGTGCATGCGGTCCGCCGTCTCGGGAAAACACCGGGTCGTGGCGGAATTGTCCAGATAGATTTCCTTCATGTATTACTGTCCTTCTATAGTATAGCCCGCTTCTGTCCGGGGCGGTCAGCCGATCTCAAAGGCCAGCACCAGCCAGGACAGGAACACCAGAGGAGCCGTCTCTGTCCGCAGGATCCGTCTGCCCAGAGAGACGGGCCTGACGCCCGCCTGCCGTGCCTCTTCCAGTTCTGTCAGCGAGATGCCTCCCTCCGGCCCGATATAGACGGCGATCCCGGCGCCCGGCTGCAGGTCCAGCAGTTCCTGCCGGAAGCTCCCGTCGTCCTGCTGGTTCTCATAGGGAATATAGCGCTGCTGCGCCATCTGCGCGCCGTAGTCCAGGGCCTCCTTAAAGCTCATGGGACTGTGGACGGTGGGCAGGATGCTGCGGCGGGACTGCTGGGCGGCATTCTCCGCTATGGTCTGCCAGCGCTGGATCTTCTTGTCTGTCTTGGCGCTGCCCTTGTCCAAACGGACGATGCTGCGCTCCATCTGTACGGGAATGATCTCCGTCACGCCCAGCTCGACGCTCTTCTGGATGATCCACTCCATCTTGTCGCCCTTGGGCAGGCCCTGAAAGAGATAGATCTGCGCGGGAAGCTCCGTATCCGCCTGGCGGACCTCCTCCACCCGGCACAGGACCTCTTCCCGACCCATCTCCGTGATCCGGCACAGATACTCCTGCCGGTCCCCGTTCACCCTGGCGCTGACCATGTCCCCGGGCTGCAGACGCAGGACATTGCGGATATGATTGACGTCCGGGCCCGTGATCGAGAGCGTGTCCCCCGAAAGCGCGGCCGGCTCTGTGAAAATATGCAGCATGCGGTCCTCCCGGGGAGCTTATTTTCTCCCCACGACGCAGCGCCACTCGCCCTGGGCCGTGACAGACTCCACTGTGAGGCCTGCCTGCCGCATGGCGTCAGCCACCATCTCTTCCTTGCCCTCCAGAATACCGGAGGTGATCAGATAAGCCCCCTTCTTCATACAGGGAACGACCGCCGGTGTCATGGGCACCAGGACCTCCGCCAGAATATTGGCGGCGACGATATCGTACCGGTCTGTGCCGACCCGGGCCTTCACGGCCGGATCGTCGATCAGGTTGCCCAGAATGATCTCCATCCGGGAAGGATCCACACCGTTGGCCTCCAGATTGTCCAGCACCGCCGGCGGCGCGCAGGGATCCAGATCCGTGCCCACAGCCTCTCCGGCGCCCAGCAGGAGGGCCAGGATCGCCAGGATACCGCTGCCGGTCCCCACATCCAGGATCCTGCACCCGGGCGTCAGCACCTTGCGGATCTGACGGATGCAGAGCTGGGTCGTCTCATGCATGCCGGTGCCGAAGGCTGTCCCCGGATCGATATGGAAGGTCAGCGAAGGCTGATAGCCGTCCTCCGTCTCCGGCTGCTCCCAGGAGGGGATCACCAGAATATCGTCGATCCTGAACTGGTGGAAATACTGCTTCCAGTTGTTGATCCAGTCGACGTCCTCCGTCTCTTCCACGGTGATGGTGCCCTCGCCGAGAACATCACAATAAGGACGCAGGGAGGCGATCACTCCCTCCATGCGTCTCACCATCTCCTCCGGCGTGCAGGGCTCAGCACCCTCCTCCGTCACCAGCAGGCCGTCTTCATTTTCTTCCACAAAAAAGCTGAGGACGGCGCTGCCGTCGTCCTCACCGCTCTCGGGAAGGATATCTACAAACATCTGCTCCTTTTCAGAAGCTGTCAGCGGCACATGATCCTCGATCTGGGCGCCGCACAGGCCTATGTCCTGCATGGCGCTGACCAGGATGTCCTCCGCCTCCGCGCGGGTCCTGACCCGCAGGCGCATCCATTTCATAGTGTTCCCTGTCCCCGGAGGCGCCGGTCAGCGTCTCCAGAATCCCTTCTTCTTGTCCTTACTGTCGTCGTTCTTTTCTACCCGCTCTGCCTCGCTGAGGGTATCGCCCGTCATGGCGTCGAACTGCCTGAGCAGGTCCTTGGCCTCCTTGCTCAGCCTGGTGGGCACGTCCACCACGAAGGTCACATACTGATCTCCGCGCACGCTGCTGCCCCGGCCGGCGGGCACGCCCTTGCCCCGCAGACGGATCCTGGTGCCGGTCTGTGTCCCGGCCTTGAGGTCGGATACCACCTTGCCGTCCACCGTATCGATCACCACGCTGCCGCCCAGCGCTGCCTGGGCAAAAGAGATATGCACCGTGGAGAAGATATTGTAATCCTCCCGCTCAAAGACGGGATGGGGAGAAACGATGACCTCCACCAGCAGATCACCCCTGGGGCCGCCGCCCGTGCCGGGCTCGCCCTTCTCACGCAGACGGATGCTCTGGCCGTTGAAAATGCCGGCAGGTATAGAGACGGATAATGTCTTGCGGTTGGTGATATAACCGGTACCGCCGCAGTCCGGGCACTTGTCCTCGATGATCTTGCCGGTGCCGCCGCAGTCCGGGCAGGACTGCACATTGCGGACGGTCCCGAAGAAGGACTGCTGCGTGAAGACCACCTGGCCCCGGCCGCCGCACTTGGGGCACATCTTGGGGCTGGTGCCGGGCTTGCACCCGCTGCCGCCGCACTTGGGGCAGGGATCCTTGAGATTCAGCGTGATCTCCTTGTCCACGCCGAAGATCGATTCCATGAAGCTGATCCGCACACTGATGCGCAGATTCGCGCCCTTCATGGGACCGCCCTGGGCGCCTCTGGCACGGCCGCCCCCGAACATATCCCCGAAAATGCCTCCGAAAATGTCCGAGAAGTCCGCACTGTTGAAATCAAATCCGCCCGCGCCGAAGCCCTGACTGCCGTCAAAGGCCGCGTGTCCGAACTGATCGTACTGCCTCCTCTTGTCAGCATCGCTGAGCACGGCAAAAGCCTCGGAAGCCTCCTTGAACTTGGCCTCCGCCTCCTTGTCGCCGGGGTTCACGTCCGGGTGATATTTCTTGGCCAGTTTCCTGTAGGCCTTCTTGATCTCATCCTCCGAAGCCGTTTTCGCGACACCGAGGACCTCATAATAATCCCGTTTCTTTTCTGCCATTTCTCAGTTCTCTTATTCACTGCGGCTGCCCAGACCGCATACACAGCCTGGGCACCCCATACTTATTATCGGTATCTTCGATATCTTATTATCATTACATGTGTAGTGACAAGTCGGCGTCCAATGGCGCCGACTTGCGACAGAGGGCTCAAAATGAGGAACTGCCTCCGGCGCCCTCTGTTGGTGACAGGTTGGCGTCCAATGGCGCCAACCTGCACTAGTTGGCTCACAGTGAATCAATAAACTAAAGCGCCAATGCGGCCTGCCACAACGTGCCGACACCTTGCGCAGCAAGGTGCGCTAGTTGGCTCACTATGAGTCAACAACTTGAAGCGCCAACTAGTTTATACCTCCCGGTAATCGCCGTCAACCACATCGTCGTCGTGACCCTGCTGGCCGCCCTGGCCGCCGAAGCCGCCCATGTCAGGGCCTGCTCCCTGTGCGCCGGTGCCCTGGTACATCTGGGCGAACAGAGCCTGCGCGTCGTTCATCAGCTTCTCGCGGCCGCTCTTGAGAGCTTCCACATCGGCGTCGCTGATGTCGGACATGTTCTGGGTGCGATCCAGGACCGCCTTCAGGTCGGCGATATCCTGCTCCACGGTGCTCTTCTGGGAAGCGCCCAGCTTGTCGCCGGCTTCCTTCATGGCCTTCTCGGTCTGGAAGACGATGGAATCCGCTTCGTTTCTGGCGTCGACGGCCTCCTTGCGGCGTCTGTCCTCCGCCTCATACTGGGCGGCTTCCTTGACGGCACGATCGATCTCCTCGTCGGACATGTTGGAACCGGCGGTGATGGTGATGTGCTGCTCCTTGCCGGTGCCCATGTCCTTGGCCGAGACGTTCACGATGCCGTTGGCGTCGATGTCGAAGGTGACCTCGATCTGTGGCACGCCCCGGCGGGCCGGCGCGATGCCGTCCAGGTGGAAGCGGCCCAGGGACTT
>DGGX01000170.1:21273-30980 GCA_002392385.1 Lachnospiraceae bacterium UBA3863 | reverse complement strand
TGATTCAGGTTGACTGAACACAGTAGCTCCCACCTGCATTATCCCCGCGCAGAGGACGGTCCTTTGGCGCGGGCGACACTGTGTACATGAACAGACGTCCCGTGTCTGTGAGAGCTGCTTTTGAACGAGCGGATGGATACATTTGACCTGCGCAGCTGATCTGCCGGGTCAAATGCCGCAGTTTCAGGCTGCGGCATTTGTTGATCGCTGTCTGAGGTGCGTGCTCATCGGAGCACGCACCGAGTTCGATCATTGCCCGGCAGATCTGCTGCGCAGGTCTATGTGTATCCCCGCGAAGTGATCCGCAGCTATCACGGATATGGGACGTCTGTTCATGTTTATAGCACTGTATCCCCTCACACAGAGAACCGTCCCCTGTGAGAGCCTGTTATAGCAGCTCGGAGGCGTGGGAGATGATGGGATCGGCGCCGCAGGCTTCGAGGAAGGCGCGGGAGCGGAAGCCCCAGTCCACGGCGATGCAGTCGAGGCCGGTGTTTGCGGCGGTCTGGAGGTCGATCTCAGAATCGCCGATGTAGACGGATTCGGAAGGGGTCACGCCGAGGACGTCCAGGCAGCGGAGGACCATGTCGGGAGCGGGTTTGCGGGCGATGCCCTTCTGCTCGCCGATGGAGTAGTCGAAGAGGCCGTCGAACTGATCGCGGACGAGTTCCTGGACGGCGTTGTCCGGCTTGTTGGAGACGACGGCGGTGAGCCTGCCCTGTGCCCGGAGGGCCCGGATCATTTCCGGGATCCCCGGATAGGGGCCGGTGCTGTCGGTGCAGTGGATGGCATAGTAGGGGCGGAAGACCTCCTCGACGCGTGCAGCGGCGGAGGCGTCGACGGTGGGAGAGATCGGATCCTCTGCGGAGCCGACCTGTACCAGCGTCTCCTGCGGCCAGCCGGCCTCGAAGGCCAGCGCCCGGGTCGCCGCGACGGTGATCCCGCTGCCGAAGAAAGTGCCGGTGATCTCCGGCGTGTAGTCGTGCCGGTGCCCGCAGACCTCCAGTGCGTGATTCAGGGAATGTGTGAGATCTGTCAGCGTGTTGAGGACGGTGCCGTCCATGTCAAAGACATAAGCCTTGTACCTTTTCATGCTTCCCTCTTGGCATATAAGCAGAGAACCGTTTCCAGCCCATCTTGTCGTTTCGTTACGCTTTCCCGTACATATGCTTCTGCACGATCCTCGCTGCGGTCTCCGGACCGAACAGCTTCGTGAACATGTTGACGGCGGGGCCGCCGCCTGCGAGCAGCTTCCCGGCAAAAGCATCGACTTTTGCCGCCTTGGCGGGGCGCTGCGAAGGATCACATACTGGCGCTTCCTCCAGCTGCGCGGAGAAAGCATCGATATAGGCCTGCGCTGTGAGGTTCATCCGGTCTGCGCTGCGGCATTTTTTCTGATAGGCGCAGTCGTAGAGGATGCTATCGTACCAGTGGCTGTCACTCGTGTAGTCCTCCAGGTCCGCGTCTCTGTCGCGGAGCCTGCGCAAGGCCTCCTGCGGCTCTTCCGGCCATGCCTGCAGCTGTGTGTCATAGATCTCGACGAGCTGCGTCTCCCTGCCGAACGCGCGGATCCAGTCCGCGTTGAAGAGCGGCGCATCGACCTCCCGGGGCGCTATGATGACGGTCTCCATCTTCATGAGCCCCAGAAAGGCGTGCATGCGCATGATGCAGAAGTGGCCCAGGCCCTCCACATCGTAAGCTTCCGTATCAAAAGTCATGCCGCGGCCGGACAGGTGCGCATCCGCGCCGAGGTCCCGCTGTTTTAAAGGGAACTTCCTCCGGAGAGCGGCTGCTGTGTACAGGCCGAGATCAGTGTGTGCGCTCATGTTAGTCCTCTCTGTATAGTTGTACTGTCAGTGCACCTTCTCTTCAGGCTGTCGCCCGTGGGCGGCAGCCTTTTCTGCCTGCTATCATACCACAGAAACAGGCACAGGTGGTGCAAATGACAGCATCCACTGTGCCTGAATGGGACGCGAATGGAGCAGGGGAGGCCGGGAACTGTGACTTTTTGCGTAACACCGTGTCCGGTTTGCGCTGATCCCGGCCGTTCTGATGATCCTCTTCCTCAAAGAGCCTGAGATCGCGGCTGCGGCCCCTGAAGAGACCAAGAGCGCTGAAGCACCGGCGGAGGACTATCAGTAAGGACTGTCAGGAGAGCTCTTCTGACCGCTCTTCATAGTACTGCCGGATCGCGTCAATAAAGCCCTGTACTTCGGGAGACGGGCGTTTCGGATACATGATCCCGTAGGGGATCGCGCAGTCCCAGTCGATGGGGATCTGCACCAGGCCGGGATGCATCGTCTCCCAGACGGGGAGGCTCAGGAGCAGACAGTTGTTGTCGATACACGTGTGAAAAACATCCACGTCGTAGAAACCGCCCACGCCGATGATGTTCAGATCCGTGCATTCCCGTTTCAGGATCTCCATCGCCCGCGCATTGCCGGGGGAGCCCTCAGAGATCATCATGAGTGTCTGACCGTTCAGATCACGGACGGAGAGCTTCTCTCGGGAGGCCAGCGGATGGGAGATGGGAACGGCGCAGACGATGGGTTCCTGGTGTAACAAAAGAAAACTGCAGTTTTTGTTCCAGAACTCGCTGTCGTATACTGCCAGCAAAACATCAAAGAACGGCTCGTCCGTGTTCAGAGAGGCGATCAGTTCCTCGATCCGCTCGTGATCATCGCTGAAAGGCACGATCTTGAGACGATACTGGGGGTATTCCTCCCGGATCTCTTCCCACAAAGAGACCAGCGGCGAGCAGGGGTTGAGCATGGAGGACCCCACGCGGATCACCGGGCGTGCCCCTGCCCCTGCCCTGCGGGCTCTCCGGATCGCCGCTTCGGAGTCTTCGAGGAGACGGGCAGCATCCTCGCGGAGAGATCTGCCGGCCGGTGTCAGGGAGATACCGGTGCTGTGCCGCACCAGCAGGGGGACGCCGACATGCTCTTCCAGCGCATCGATCTGTCTCATGACAGAGACGCGGGAGATGTACAGTTTATGAGCAGCTTTTGAAAAGCTGCCGCACTCTGCGACCTTGAGAAAAGTGTGTACCTGCTGTGTGATCATGTTCCCCTCTTTTCTTTGATTCTCAGAGATGTTTAATTATACACAGTATTTTATACAGAAGGCGGAGCTTTATCAATGGAGGGAACTTACAGAAGCACGACATGTACGTTTTACGTAACACAGATGGATCATAATGACTACTTCATGATTAACAGTTGCGGAATTACAATCATCTTATAAGGACACGGGTCCCGGGCAGGGACCACTCAAGGGAAAAGGATATCAGAAAAAACCATAAGGAAAGGAGATCACTATGGCCAAGCTGACACTGAATTTTATCTCGGAAGCTCTCTACCGCGCAGTGCCCATTGACATCATCGTTCCTACCGATCACATGGTACTGACAGACCAGCCGCTGCCCGAAAAGAACAAACCCTATAAGACAGTCTATTATCTGGAAGGTCTTCTGGGCAACTTCAGCGGCCCCGGCAACTACACCAGGCTCCAGGCGTTTGCCGAGGATTACAACGTGGTAGTCGTCGTCGCCGGCGGCGAGAACAAATGGTACACGGATTCCCCTTATACCGGAGATTATTTCGTTCGCTTCATCTGCAAGGATCTCATCCGGTTCACCAGAAGGCTCCTGAACATCTCCGACAAGAGAGAAGATACGGCGATCATGGGCTTCTCCATGGGCGGACACGGCGCCATGACCATCGGTCTGGCCAATCCGGATCTGTTCGGCAGCATCATCGCCCTGGATGCCGCTTACCATCAGCAGGTCTGGCTGGATGCACCGGAAGTGCCCACTTGGGACGTGCACACCAGAAGACAGTACATGACCATGCTCGGTGTCGACAACATAGAAGATTTCCAGGGCGGCCAGCATGACCTGAAGGCCTCGGCTGAGAAGACCATCAAAGGCGATCTCGTTCCCCGTATCTTCTGTGCCTGCGGCACCGAGGACGGCCCTCAGTATGAGCCCAACAAGGAGATGGCAGCTTACCTGAAGGATCTCGGCTATGATGTCACCTGGAAGGACGTCGTGGGCGGCGGTCACAGCAACTGGACCATCGACCACGCAGTGGAGATGGCGTTCGCCTGGTTCAACGGCGAGGACAATTTCCGCGGCAATCTCCTGTTTGCCGGCAAGGATGCCGACCTGAACGCGGGCAACTTCTCCGTGTGGAAGACCTGGTACAATGTGGAAGCCGGCGACACTTCCGAGTATCGTATGCTGCCTTTCACGGAGTATGCAAAGAAGAACTGACCGTAAATAAACGAATGATCGCGCCGGAGTTCCCGGCAGAGAAGTACATGGGCGGAGGACGCGAGTCCTCCGCCTGTTTATTTGTCCGGAAATATGGTATGATGCTTCTCAAGATGAACAGAGGGAGGAGATCCGCAAGATGATCCGGAGAAACCAGATCCTGAAGATCTACGGGACCGACTATAAAGAGATGACACGGCGGCTTCTGGATGCGGCCGATCTGGCGGGGGCGATCCGCGCGAAATGCGGGGATCGGGCTGAGTGCGCCTATATCGGCATCAAGCCCAACCTCGTCGTCCCCTCCCCGGCGGAATTCGGAGGCACGACCCACACCGAGGTGGTGGCCGGGATCATTGAATATCTGCAGAAGGAGGGATTTCATAACCTCCTGATCGCGGAAGGCTCCTGGGTCGGCGACCGCACGGCGGAAGCCTATGAATACTGCGGCTACCGGCAGCTCTGCGAGAAGTACGGCGTGCCTTTCGTGGACACGCAGAAGGAGCGCTCCCACGAGGTCGACTGCGGCGGGATGCGGCTCAAGATCACCGATGTCGTAGACCGGATCGATTATCTCATCAACGTGCCCGTCATGAAGGGCCATTGCCAGACGCTCATGACCTGTGCCCTCAAGAACCTGAAAGGCCTGCTGCCCAATCCGGAGAAGAGCCGCTTCCACAGAATGGGCCTCCACAAGCCCATCGCGCATCTGCAGAAGGGGATCCGGCAGGATTTTATCGTCGTGGACCACATCTGCGGCGACCTGGACTTCGAGGAGGGCGGCAATCCCGTGGTGCGCAACTGCGTGATGGCAGCCCTGGATCCGGTGCTGGTCGACAGCTACGCCTGCCATCTCATGGGCTATACGCCGGATGACGTGCCCTACGTGCGGATGGCGGAGCAGCTGGGGATCGGGACGACGGACCTCTCGCAGGCGGAGATCCTGCACGTGGGCAGGGGGACCGCTAACGGAGTGCCAGCCGGCGCAGCGGTACAGGCGGACCTGGAAGCGGATGAAGAGCTCCCCCGCAGCCGGCGCGTGCTGGACGTCGCCTACGCCGTGGAGGAGGTGGACTCCTGCAGCGCCTGCTACGCGAACCTGACCGGCGCCCTGATCCGGCTGGAGGAAGAGGGACTTCTGGACCAGCTGGACACCCAGATCGGGATCGGCCAGGGCATGCAGGGCCGGACGGGAAGGCTCGGCGTGGGCCGGTGCACGAAGGATTTTGACGTCTGCATCATGGGATGCCCGCCCTCTTCGGACAAGATCTATGAGGGTCTCAGAAAGTACATCCTGGAAGGCGCTGACTGAGGCCGGTCAGAAGGGAGCATTTTTGTTGACGGACCGTGAGTGGGACAGAAAACTGCATATCGACACCTGCGGCCGCGAGGACCATGCCCAGGACGGAGACCATTATCCCTACGAACCCACCGATTACTGTGTTCTGGAACGCCTGACAGAGAGCGGATATATCGGACCGGAGGACCATCTTGTCGACTACGGCTGCGGCAAGGGCAGGGTGTCCTTCTTTCTGAACGCGGTGACCGGCTGCCGGGCGACGGGGATCGATTATGATGAGGATATGATCGCCGCAGCAAGGAAGAATCTCACCGCTTTCCGGGGCATAAGGAGGGCCGGCGGGGACGGCCGGATCCGTTTCCTTCAGGAGGACGCCCTCACCTATGAAGTGACGGATGAAAACCGTTTCTATTTCTTCAATCCCTTTTCCGAAAAGATCCTGCGGGTGGTCCTGGACAGGATCCTGGATGCCTGGTATGAAGCCCCCCGCGAGATGTACCTTTTCTTCTACTATCCGGAGGACGAGTACGTCGGCCGTCTCATGATGACGCCGGAGCTGGCCTTCGTGGACGAGATCGACTGTATGGACCTCTTCGAACAGGCCGGCAGACGGGAGCGGATCCTGGTATTTGAGATCCAGGCATGGAACGGAACCGAGGATTGCGCGGAGCAGGAGAAATGACCTATACTGAAACAGACAGATTTCCAGGTTTCACAGAAGGAGGAAATACAGTGAATAAACTCGGTTTCGGATTCATGAGATTACCGCTGACAGATCCCGATGACCAGACATCGATCGATATTCCCAGGACAGAGGAGATGGTGGATGCCTTCTTTCAGGCAGGCTTCACCTACTGCGATACGGCCTGGATGTATCATAAATTCATGAGCGAGCCCACCGTGGGCAAGGTGGTTGTGAGCCGTTATCCCAGAGACCGCTTCACCATCGCCAGCAAGATGCCCGTTTTCATGATCCATTCCCATGAGGAGGGCGTACAGACCTTTGAGGCCCAGAAGCAGAAGCTGGGCGTGGAGTATTTTGACTACTATCTCATGCACAACATGGAGTATGAGAACTACGAGAAGGCCAAGGAATACGACATGCTCTCCTTCCTGCAGGAGAAAAAGGACGCCGGAGAGATCCGCCGGCTGGGCTTCTCCTGCCATGATACGGCAGACTTCCTGGACAAGGTCCTGACAGAATGTCCTTACTTCGAGTTCGTCCAGCTCCAGATCAATTATCTTGACTGGGAGAGCGATGATGTGCAGAGCCGCAAGTGCTATGAGGTCTGCATGAAGCACGGTAAGCCGGTCATCGTCATGGAGCCGGTGAAGGGCGGTACCCTGGCCAATGTGCCGGATCCGGTCAGAGAGCTGCTGCACAGCGTCCACCCCGACTGGAGTCCCGCCTCCTGGGCCCTGCGGTTCGCCGCCAGCCTTCCCGGTGTGGAGATCGTCCTGTCCGGCATGAGCACCCTGGACCAGGTCAGGGAGAATGTCGGCTTTATGAAGGACATGGAGCCCCTGACCGAGGAGGAGCTGAAGGTCCTCGAGCGCGCCGCGGCCATGATCAAGGGCAATATCGCTGTCCCCTGCACCGGCTGCCGCTACTGCGTCGAGGAGAACACCTGCCCCATGAACCTGTCGATCCCCCGGTATTTTGCCCTCTACAACCTGGCCAGACTCCATGAAGAGAGCGGCGCGGCTGACGAGAAGGCCCAGTACGAGGAGATCGTGGCCCAGGGCTTTGGCAGGGCCTCCGAATGCATCGGCTGCCGCAGCTGCGAGGCGGTATGTCCGCAGCACATCCTGATCTCCGAGCGCATGCAGGAGGCAAGTGAAGCGCTGGAGGGGTGAGACGATTGACCGATATCGTCTTCCGGCCAGTAAAATAAGAAAAAGGACAAAAACAGGGCGGCAGATCATCTCTGCCGCTCTGCTTTCGTCCAGCCTCATAAGGCCTTATAAGAATTCATCCATTACAGCACCACGCCATCCTTGAAGATGGAGATCTCGCGGATGCCGTGCTTCTCGGCGTTGACCTTTTCGCCGCTGGCGACTTTCAGGACGTAGTCGAGGAGGCGGTCGCCCGCCTCATCCAGGGTCTCCTTGCCTTCCGCGACGGTGCCGGCGTTGAAGTCGATCCAGGCGCCCTTCTTCTCATAGAGAGGGGTGTTGGTGGAGATCTTCATGGTCGGAGCGGGAGCGCCGAAGGGCGTGCCGCGGCCGGTGGTGAAGAGGATCATGTGGGCGCCGGCGGCCGTGAGGTCGGTGGCGCTGACCAGGTCGTTGCCGGGACCGGACAGGACGTTCAGGCCCTTCTTGGTGACAGGCTCCGCATAGCGGAGGACATCGACGATCTGTGCGCTGCCGCCCTTCTGGACGCAGCCGCAGGACTTGTCTTCCAGGGTGGTGATGCCGCCAGCCTTGTTGCCGGGGCTGGGGTTCTCATAGACCACCTGGCCGTGAGAGACGAAGTACTGCTTGAAGTCGTTGACCATGTCGACAGCCTTGTTGAAGACTTCCGTGTTCTCGCAGCGGGAGAAGAGGATGTTCTCGGCGCCGAACATCTCGGGGACCTCGGTCAGGACGGTGGAGCCGCCCAGAGCGATGAGACGGTCGGAGAAGCGGCCGACGGTCGGGTTGGCGGTGATGCCGGAGAGACCGTCGGAGCCGCCGCACTTCATGCCGATGACAAGCTCGGAGGCGGGAAGCTCTTCGCGGTGGAACTGGCCGGCGTACTCAGCGAGCTGCGCCAGGAGCTCGGAACCGGCTTCCAGCTCATCCTCCACTTCCTGGCAGATGAGGAACTTCACGCGGTCGGGATCGTACTCGCCCAGGGCCTCCTTGAACATGTCGAGGACCAGGTTCTCGCAGCCGAGACCCAAACAGAGGACGCCGCCGGCATTGGGATGGCGGACCAGCGCGGTGAGGAGCTTTTTGGTCTGGGCCAGGTCGTCGCCCAGCTGGGAGCAGCCGAAGGGATGGCCGAAGGAATAGAGACCGTCGATGCTGCCCTTGACCAGATGCTGGTTCTGCTCGACGAGCTGCTTGGCGATGCCGTTGACGCAGCCGACGATGGGGATGATCCAGAGCTCGTTGCGGATGGCCGCGCGGCCGTCCTTCCTGCGGTAGCCCATGAAGGTGCGGGGAGCAGGATGCGGAAGGTCATAGACCTTGTGATCATAGTAGTAGTCGGCATTCTCGGAAAGGCCGGTGCGCACGTTGTGGGTGTGGACCCAGCTGCCCTTGGTGATGGGCGCCTTGGCGATGGCGATGCAGTTGCCGTACTTGATGATCTCGCCGCCCTCCGCGATGTCGGTGAGCGCGATCTTGTGGCCGCGTGTGATATCTTCGGAGGCGGTGACGGTGATGCCGTCGACCGTGAGCGTCTCCCCCTTCGCGATCGGCTGCAGCGCGACTGCGACATTGTCCGAGGGATGGATATGGATCAGTCTCATAAGAATCCTTTCCGCCGCCAGTCAAGGCGGCAAACAGGCTCACACAGGGGACGGTTCTCTGTGTGAGCCTGCCAAGGGCATTCATTCTGCAGCTCACACAGAGAACCGTCCCCTGTGTGAGCTGCAGTCATTATTACAGGACAGAAGCGTAAGCAGCGAGCACGCCCTTGTCGCGGATCAGCTCGAGATCCTTGGTGACGGTCTCGGTGAGGTTGGGGATCTCATTCAGATCCTGGTCCCACATCTGCTTGTTGCCCAGAACCGCCTTCACGAGGTCAGCGGCGCTGTCATCCTTGTGTGCATAGAAGAAATCCAGTGCCCAGGCGTCGTCCTGGATCTTGTACTCGTTGCCGGCAGGTCTCTTGCAGACGAGGCCGTCGGGCTCGCGGCGCTGAATGTCGTTCGAATAGAAGGCGATGTAGGCGGCAAGGCTCATGGTCAGGGCCTTCGGCAGCTCGCCGAACTTCTCGATGTACTCGAGGAAGGAGGGCATGTTCCTGGCTTTCCACTTGGAGGTGGAGTTCAGGGTGATGCTCATCAGCTGGTGATCCACGAAAGGATTGTTGAATCTGTCATAGACAGCCGCCGCGAAGTTCTTGCAGTCTTCCTTGTCCAGAGGCAGGCAGGGGATGATCTCGTCGTAGAGCATCTTGTTCATGAAGCCGCGGATGGT
>DGGX01000170.1:0-21199 GCA_002392385.1 Lachnospiraceae bacterium UBA3863 | reverse complement strand
GTGCATGCAGTCGCGGACGATGTCCTGACCCGCAAGATAAGCACCCGGGACAAAACCGGTGTGCGCACCGTTCAGGATGCGGACCTTTCTCTTCTTGTAGGGAGCGACTTCCGGAACGACGTGGACGTTGAGACCGGCCTTCTTGAAGGGAAGCTTCTCCTCAAGCCAGGCGGGACCTTCGATGTACCACACGCCGAAGACTTCGCCGACGTCCAGAAGCGGATCGTCGTAGCCGTTCTCTTCCGTCAGACGGGCAACTTCCTGCGCGTCGCGGATGCGGCCGGGAACGATGCGGTCCACGAGCGTGGAGCAGAACAGGCAGTCATTCTGCAGCCATGCGATGAAGTCCTCGCCATAGCCCCAGTCCTTCGCGTGCTGTACGCAGCACTTCTCGAGCTCCTTGCCGTTGTTGTCGATCAGCTCGCAGGAGAGGATGACGACACCCTTCTTGCCCGCCTGGAAGCGCTCGTGCAGGAGCACGGTCAGCTTCGCGGGGAAGGAAGTCGGCGGCAGCTGGTCCGGAGTGCAGGAACCGTCATAGACGATACCGGCCTCGGTGGTGTTGGAGGCGATGTACTCGAGGTCGTCGCTCTTGGCGATCTCGATGACTTTGGCCCAATCCTCGGCAACATGCGGATTGTAGCAGGCGTCCACGACGGAGATCACGCGCTTGCGGTCGATCTTCTCGCCGTTCTTGCTGCCGCGGAGATACAGGGTGTACAGACCTTCCTGCTCGTTGATGAGCTTGGTCAGACCCATGGAGATGGGCTGCACCAGGGCGACCTTGCCGTTCCAGTCCGCCAGTTCGTTGGACATATCGAACCAGTAGTCCACGAACGCGCGGAGAAAGTTGCCCTCGCCGAACTGCAGGACCTTGACCGGCGCATCCTTCAGGATGTAGCCGTCGTAGCCGGTGTTTTTCAGGACTTCATAGTTAAGTTTAGGTGCCATGATGATTCCTTTCCCGATTTACTGAATGTTTAAACCGAAGTAACGGTTGGCGTTGTTGAAGCAGATACCCTGGACGATCTTCTTGAGGGAAGCGTCGTGATCCGGATACTCGCCGTCCTCGACCCACTGGCCGATCACGTTGCACATGATCCTGCGGAAGTAGTCGTGTCTCGTGTAGGAGAGGAAGGAGCGGGAGTCTGTCAGCATGCCGACGAAGGTGCCGAGCAGGCCGAGGTTGCCGAGGGCTCTGAGCTGCTCTTCCATGCCGTCGCGGGTATCCAGGAACCACCAGGCGGCGCCGAGCTGCATCTTGCCGGGGACTTCGTCGGACTGGAAGCAGCCGAGGCAGGTCGTGATCTGGTTGAAGTCGTTGTGATCCAGGGAGAAGACGATGGTCTTGGGAAGCTCGTTGGTCTCATCGAGATGAGAGAAGAGCTGGGCCATCTGGTCGCCGCAGGTGGACTTGGCGATCATGTCGAAGCCGGTGTCCGGTCCCTCGATGCGGAACATGCGCTTGTTATTGTCTCTCGTGCAGGAGTAGTGGATCTCCATGACGATGTTTTCTTTGTGATATTTCTTCGCGAGGGAGACGAGGACCTTGGTCTGGAAGATCTCCGCCTCTTCGACGGTGAGCTTCTCGCCGGCCATGGCCTTCTTGAAGGCCGCGTCCGCCTGCTCGTCGGTGCCCTCACGGAACATGATGTAGTCGATACCGTGGTCGGAAGCGACACAGCCGTGAGCCTTGAAGAAATCGATCCTCTCATTCAGGGCATCGCAGACATCCTGCGCGCTGGTGAGCTCTCTGCCGACGCTGGCGCCGAGCTTGCCGATGTAATCCTTCCAGCCGGCCTTGGTGATGTTGATGGCCTTGTCGGGACGGAAGGAAGGACGGACCATGAAGCCCAGATCCTTGATCTCAGCCAGCTTCTCGTGCCACTCCAGGGTGTCGATCGGGTCATCGGTGGTGCCGACGTACTTCACGTTGGACTGACGGATGATGCCGCGGACGGAGAGGTTGGGATCATGCTGGAGCATGTCGCTGGTCTTGTCCCAGATCTCCCTGGCGTTATCAACGGTCAGAGGCTCGTTGATGCCGAAATATTTCTTCAGCTCGTAGTTGGACCAGTGGTACATGGGGTTGCCGATGGCCAGCTCCAGAGCGCCCGCGAAGGCAACGAACTTCTCATAGGGATCGGCGTCGCCGGTGACCACGTTCTCCGGGATACCGGCGCTTCTCATGACACGCCATTTATAGTGATCGCCGAAATAGGTGCCGTCAGCACTGCGGCCGCCCAGCCAGACTTCCGCGATGTTGTTGTAGCGGCGGTCCTCATAGATCTCGCGGGGCGGAATGTGGCAGTGATAGTCGATGATGGGCATATCTTCCGCGAAATCATGGAAGAGATGCTTGGCGGTTTCATTCTTGAGCATGAAATCCTTGTCCATAAAAGCTTTCTTCATAGAGGCCTCTCTTTCCGGCAGCATCCGCGCCGCCGCGTGTGGTTTGGCAAGTGATGTCTTACAAAGATGTAAGCGCTTACATAGCCAAGATTACACACTTGTTCAGTTTTTGTCAAGTACTTTCGGAAGAGTTCTGCGTTGTTCTGCGCACCGCCAGGGACCATCCGGTCATGCTGTTTATGGGGTGATCCGTGCTGCCCGCGAGGACGGCAAGCAGATGGTCCACCGTATGACGGCACATCTCCGCCAGATGGTTGTCCACACTGGTGAGCTCCGGCTCACAGGCCACCGACAGGTAGGAGTTGTTATAACCGACGATCTCCAGGTCCTCCGGTACCCGGAGCCCTGCCGCCGCCGCGTATTTGACCGCACCCACGGCCATGCCGTCGTCGGTGGCGATCACGGCGTCGAAAAGGGGCGCCGCGGGGGATTCCCTGTGCCACTGCAGCAGCAGATCCCGGACCGGGTGGATCCGGTTGGGCAGCCGGAGGAATAGGGCCGGGTCCGGGGCAAGGCCGGCGGCCCTGAGGGCGTCCTCGTAGCCCGCCCGTTTGCGGAGGGCGCTGTAGGAGCCCGAGTCGGTCATGAACAGAATACGGCGCCGGCCGCGGTCCAGGAGCTGGGCAGTGACCTGAAAGACCGCGTCGTGATCGTCACAGACACAGGAATAGATATTCTTTCCTTTTACAGAGCCGTTGATCAGAAAGACCGGGACCTGCTGGGCTGCCGCCCGGATATAGTCCGTCTCCTCCGCGTCCTTGCCGGAACCGGCGTAGGTGGAGCCCACCAGGATCAGGGCATCGACCTTTTTAGACAGGAGGAGCTGGGTGTGCTTCTCCTTGTCCTCCCTGTCAAAACCGCTGGCGGAGAGCAGACAGTTGTATCCCCTGTCCCGCAGCATGCGCTCCAGGGAGGAGACGGCGTCCGCCATGAAGAGGTCGGAGATATCCGGGACCAGGATGCCTACGGAATGGACGGTGCCGATCCCGAGCCCCTGGGCGAAGATATTGGGGGTGTAGCCGTTCTGCTCGATGATCCGCAGGACCTTCTCCCTGGTGCGGGGACTGACCTTGTCGGACCCGTTGACGACCCGGGATACGGTGGCGATGGATACACCGGCCAGTTCTGCAATATCGTATATGTTCATGTCTCCGCCCTTTCTGTGCGCGCAGGCTGTTCCTTCTCATATCGCTCCACACTTCCGGCCGTCACATGGTCGGTCGTGCGGTTCTTGCGGTAGGCCCGGGGAGAGACGCCGTACATTTTCTTGAAGGCGTCCTTGAAATAATTGCTGTCTGCATAGCCGCTGTTGGCCGCCACCTCCGTGATGCTGTGGGAAGTGGAGAGAAGCTCTCTGGCAGCGTGGTCCAGACGGACATAGTTCAGGTATTCCTTCATGCCGACGCCGGTCACCTGGTGGAAACGCTTGCTGAAGTAGCCGGGGGACAGGCAGGCTCGCGAGGCGAGGAGATCCAGCGTGATATTCTGGGAATAATGCTCAGAGATGTAGTGGGACGCGTCCAGGATGGGATCGTCGGCCACGCCCCGGCCGCTCTGGTCCCGCAGACTGCAGCAGCGGTGGGAATAGAGGAAGAACTGGTGCAGCTGCAGCTGCAGAAGGAGGGGCGTGTGCTGGTCATCCACCTTGTCCTCCTGCACCATGGTCTCCAGATGATTCAAAAACATCTCCCGGTAGGCCTCATGGACATGATAGAAATGTGTCTGGCTCAGCAGGGAGAGGAGCTGTTCCTTCTCCATGTCAAAACCGCGCAGGAACTGTTCCAGATCGGACGTGCGGAAATAGATATTGTAGCGTGTGCAGCCGGTGAGATAACGGTTGTAGTGGATGGTGTGAGGCGGAATGATGAGAAAATCTCCTCCCCGCAGCTCATACAGATGATTATCTATGAAAAAACGGCAGGCCCCCTGTGCCACATAGAAAATCTCATAGTAATAGTGATAATGGTTTCGCGACATGGTGTAGTCGCTGCTGCGGTACTGTTTATTAATGTAGATTCTGTCTATGTGAAGATCGGATACGCGCATCTGATTACCTCCGCATTCAGAGAACGACATATGCAGAGACGACCTGCAGGACCTTCCTGCAGGCAAGACCATTATACATCAGGGAGAACAAAAAATCAGCGGTTTTTCAGAAAGTGCCTAAAATATCCGTTCTTTGGCGCGTATAAGAAAGAGGACTGCTTTGTTATAATATTCCGGTAATGCAAGGCTGATACAGAGGAGGAGAGAGGTTTTATGAAGGAGATCCTATGGCAGGCGGATCTGGGCGACGGCCGGTACCGGAACCCGGTCCTCTACGCGGATTACTCTGACCCGGACGTGATCCGGGTGGGAGATACATATTTTATGACGGCATCCAGCTTTCAGTACACGCCGGGACTGCCGATACTGATCTCCCGGGACCTGGTGAACTGGGAGCTGGTCTCCTACGCCCTGGACAATATTCCGGACGCGGGCTATGAGAAGCCCCGTCACGGGGACGGTGTATGGGCGCCGGCGATCCGTTATCATAAAGGTGTTTTTTACATTTTCTACGGCATGCCCGACGAGGGGATCTACTGCGTGAAGACCACGGACCCGACGGGCCGGTGGGATGCGCCTGTCTGTGTGCGGCCGGGCAAGGGTTTCATCGATCCCTGCCCCTATCTGGATACAGACGGACGGCTCTACGTCGTCCATGCCTATGCCAAGAGCCGGATCGGTTTCAAGAGCCGGCTGGGCGTGTTCGAGGTGGATCCTGAGACGCTGCAGGCCATCAGCGAGGACCGGTTCATCTTCGACGGCAATGATCCGGCCCACCCCGCGGAGACGATCGAAGGCCCCAAGGTCTACCGCCGGGACGGCTATATTTACATTCTCGCGCCGGCAGGCGGTGTGGTTTACGGGGACCAGAGAGCCCTGCGGGCCAGAGATATCTTCGGGCCTTATGAGATCCGCACGGTCTGCAGACAGGGCGGGACGGCCATCAACGGCCCTCATCAGGGCGGCCTGACGGACACTCTGAGCGGAGAGGAATGGTTCCTGCATTTCCAGTCCGCGGGCATGTACGGGCGGATCGTTCATCTGCAGCCTGTCCGCTGGGAGAATGGCTGGCCGGTCATCGGCGTCAACGAGGATGCGGAGGGCTGCGGAGAACCGGTGACGGAATACCGCAAGCCGGATACGGAGCCCTCGGAGATCTCCTATCCGCCCGCGTCGGATGATTTCCGGGACGGGCATTACGGGCTCCAGTGGCAGTGGACGGGCAATCATGAGGATGCCCTCTATCTCTCGCCGGCAGCGGAGGGCGACGGCGGCCAGGGGCTGTCCCTGCGGGCCTTTGACCCCACCGGGACGGGCAGGCCCGTGCTGTGGGAGTGCTCCAATATCCTGACACAGAAATTCTGCTGCCCGGCCTTTGAGGCGGAGACGGAGATCGACCTGCGGCATCTGGGAACAGGCGGCCGCGCGGGCATGTGCACCTTCGGCGGCCAGTACGCGGCCCTGTCCGTGCGCATGGACAGCGGGCGGCAGGTGACCCTGGAGTATGCGGAGTCTTCCGGCGAGGACCAGGAGCGGCAGGAGCAGGTCTTATATAAGGAAGACTGCGGGCAGACGGAGAGGATCCTCCTGCGGCAGAGACTGGCCGGCACGGCCGGCATGACCTACAGCTGGTCCCCGGACGGCACCCGGTGGCATCCCATCGGGCGGCCCTTCCTCCCCTCCCGCCATACCTGGGTGGGCGCCAGAGTGGGCCTTTTTGCCCTGTCCGGGGACAGGGAAGGCGCCGGCAGCGCGCGGTTTGTCTGCTTCCGACTGCGGGCCCTGCCTGAACAGGCGGCTGCCGGGAAGGCCGGAGAGGAGACCGTATGATCATTCTTTCTGAGCAGAACGCGGTGATCGAGGATCGCCTCTTTACCGGGAATATCGGCGCCTGGCAGACCCATCCTGACGGGCGGCCCTATCATACCTTCCGGACAGCCTCCGTGCTGGTACAGGGGAATGGGACCGTCTTCCGGCGCTGTACCTTTGAAAATACTGCCGGGCCGGGCGCGGAGGCCGGCCAGGCCATTGCCCTCTATCTGGACGGGGACGGGATCGTCCTGGAGGACTGCGTGATCCGTGGTCATCAGGACACCCTCTTTCTGGCCCCGCTGCCGCCGACACCCTATGAGAAGGACGGCTTCCTGGGACCCGGGGAGCACCTGCCCAGGACGGAACGGACGGTGTATTTCCGCCGGTGCCTCATCGAGGGCGGTGTGGATTATGTCTTCGGGGGCGCCACGGCCTATTTCGATGACTGTGAGTTCCGGAGCGTGGAGCCGGGATATGTGTTCGCGCCCTCTACGCCGGCCCATGTGGCGGAGGGATTCGTCGTCCGAAACTGCCGCTTTACCGCGGCCCCGGGCCTGCCGGACGGCTCCTGCCGCATAGCCCGCCCCTGGCGGGAATACGCGGCCCTGCGTCTGGAGAACTGTGAGCTGGGCGCCCACATCTGCCCGGAGGGCTACGAGGACTGGGGGAGACCGGTGGCGGGACTGCGTTTCGTCGAAGAGGGATCCGCCGGCCCCGGCGCCTGTCCGCAGGCACGCCCGGCCTATGTGAGGATCCTGCCGGGTCCGGAAGACGCCGCCGCAGGTGCACAGCAGTCGCGAAACGAGGAGACCGGGAACTAAAAAACAGCGTTTTTATCCGCAAAAGCCCAGAATCATGTAGCCGCCGGCCCGGAGAAAGTGTACCCTTAAAGGGACGACGGAACAGGATACAGAGGAGGACCAGAATATGGCAGCAGACAGGACGATACCGACACCCGGAACCATACCGCCGCAGATCGGCATCCGGCTGCACGACACCGCGCCCGGAACGATGCAGCAGAGACTGGCCGCGGCCCGTGCCCAGGGATTTACCTGCGTGCATCTGGCCCTGTCCAAGCTGGCGGGACAGACAGCGGATCCGGCGGCCCTGACCCCTGGATACGCCATGTACCTGCGCCGACTGTGCGCGGAGCAGGGCATGGACATAGCCCTGCTGGGCTGTTACCTGAATCTGGCGCACCCCGACGAAGCGGTGCTGAAGGGGATCACGGACCGGTATATCGCGCACCTGCGTTTTGCCGCCGCCCTGGGCTGCGGGATGGTGGGAACGGAGACCGGCGCTCCCAACGCCGCCTACCGGTATGACCCCGCGGCCTGTCACAGCGCGGAGGCCCTGGAGACCTTCATCCGCAATCTGGAGCCGGTGGTGCGGGCGGCGGAGCAGTTCGGCGTATTGATGGCGATCGAACCGGTCTACAAGCATATCGTCTGGAATCCCCGGCGGGCCAGACAGGTGCTGGACGCCATCGAGTCCCCCAACCTGCGGATCATCTTCGATCCTGTCAATCTCCTCCATCCCGACAATCTGGATCACCGGGAGGAGATCATCGACGAGGCCATTGATCTTCTGGGACCGGACATCGCCATGATCCACCTCAAGGACTACCGGGTGGTGCCCCAGGAGGGCGGCGAGCCTTCCATGCCCTGCATGGCCTGCGGACTGGGAGAGATGGATTACAGGGCTGTGCTGCGTTATGCCAGGGAGAAGAAGCCGGGGATCCACATGACCATGGAGAATACCAGGCCTGACGACGCGCAGGCGGCCAGAGAGTATATCTGCCGGGTCTACGAGGAAGCGTAAGAAATACATAAAGTGAAGATATTCAGAATGGAGGATGAAATGGATATTCGCTACAGTGCCAACCAGAAGGATGTGAAGAGGTACACCACCCAGGAGCTGCGGGACGAGTTCCTGATCACCGGGCTCTATCAGCCGGACGAGGTCGTCTGTGTGTATTCCCACGTGGACCGCATGGTGACCTTCGGCTGCATGCCTGTGCACAAGACCGTCTCCCTGGACCAGGGGATCAACTGCATGCACAGCTTCGGTACGGATTATATTCTGGAGAGACGGGAGATCGGTATCTTCAATATCGGCGGAGAGGGCTGCAACGGCCGGATCACCGCTGACGGAACAGAGTATAAGCTGGGCTATAAGGACTGCCTCTATATCACCCAGGGCACCAAAGAGGTCGCCTTCTCCTCCGACGATCCGGAGAAGCCCGCCAAGTTCTACATGGTCAGCGCCCCGGCCCACTGTGCCTATGAGACCCGCCTGATCACCATGGCGGAGGCCAATCACCGCCCTGTCGGCAGCGCCGAGCTGAGCAACAAGCGTGTGATCAACCAGTTCATCCACCCGGATGTCCTCAAGACCTGCCAGCTCTCCATGGGTATGACGGAGCTGCAGCCCGGCAGTGTCTGGAACACCATGCCCGCCCACACCCACGAGCGGAGAATGGAGATCTATACCTACTTCGAGATCCCCGAGGACCAGGTCGTATTCCACATGATGGGCGAGCCCACGGAGACCAGACATCTGGTCATGCAGAATTATGACGCGGTCATCTCTCCCTCCTGGTCCATCCACTCCGGAGCGGGCACAGCCAACTACACCTTCATCTGGGCCATGGGCGGCGAGAACCAGACCTTCGATGACATGGACAACCTCAGCCCTACGCAGCTGCGCTGACAATAACGACGGACAGCCGGGCGGGCACTTGCCCGGCCGGCTGTCCTTTACCTTATGCCTGCGGGAGCAGGCCGGAGACAGCTATGGCAGTCATGGATGAATTCAGGGAGGAACGGGAACAGATCAAGACCGCTTCCGCCCGGGTGAAATGGCAGTATTTTAAGGATTATTATCTGTTCTGGGTGCTGGGAGGACTCTTTCTGGCAGTGGTCATGGGTGCCTTCATCTTCTCGGTCCTGCGGCAGAAGGAGACGGTCTTCTATGCCGCCCTGATCAATCTGAGCCCCCTGGAATCCGCGGAGACAGAGGTCACGGAGGCCTTCGCGGAGACCTGCCTGGAGGACCCCGGGCATGAGCAGATCGTGCTGGACACCTCCATCCAGCTGATAGCCCACGGCGGGGAGGGAACCGCGCCGGAAGGGACGGACCAGCCGGATGTCACGGATATCATGCGCTACAGCTATGAAGAAGAGGAGAAGCTGACCCTCCTGGTCATGACCGGCGGCATCGACGTCATCGTCACGGGCCAGGATGTCTACGAGCAGTTCGTGCCGGCCGGCTGGTTCATGGACCTGACCCCCATCCTGGGACAGGAGACGGTCCGGGAACTGGAGGCGGCAGACCGCCTGCTCTATGCAGAGGGGGTCCCTGTGGGCGTCCGCCTGGACGGCGCCTCCCTTCTGGACGATCACTACGTGTACATCGGCGAGGGATCTCCCGCCCTGTACGCGGGGGTGGTCACGGGAAGTCAGCATACCGCTGCGTCAGCGGCCTTCATGGATTTTCTCAGGAAATAGAGATACCTTCGAAGAATCCGTCGAAACCGGGGAAGACCGTCTCCTCGATCCTGCGTATGAAGAGTGTGATCCGGCGGCCGTCTCCGTGCAGCAGCATGCGGAGGCTTCCCACATAGTCGCCCAGGATCTGCGCGTCCACGAAGAGGGAACCGTCCGGCTGCGGGACAGCCCGGATGAAGAGGGGCTGCCCGTACAGGGGCTCCCGTCCCTGAGCCGGCGTGTCCGTCCCCAGAGGGAAACGATACGTCATGCCGGGCGCGGAGGCATCGCCTGTCTGTCCGTCCGCGGCAGCCTGTTCCAGGACCAGGGCCTCCGCCGAGAGCGTGAGAGCCGTGAAGCCCGCGGGATTCGGCAGCAGCCGGTAACGCCCGAAGAGGCTGGAGCTGACGGTCTGTGGCAGAGGACCGGCGGCAGGCAGATCTGCCGAAGGCGCGGCAGGCAGGGATTCTCTGACCCGGCGGATCTCATCCAGAATATACTGAAAACCGCCGCCTACAGCCTGGGAATCCGCGGTGGTGACGGCGAGCAGGTCCTGATCGGGATAGAAGACGACCAGCTGGCCGCCCATTCCGTACATCATGACGCCCCCGTCGCCGTTCTGCCAGAATTGGTATCCGTAGCCCGCGCATTCTCCCGGCGTCTTACCGTCGTGGAGCGTGGGCACCAGCAGGGACATGGCCCTGCGCACATAAGCCCCGTAACGGTCCCTGAAGGCCGGATCAGCGGCAAGAAGACCGCGGGCCTTCTTCCCGTCACCCCTGCACAGGAGCGGTGACGGGTCTTGTTTTTTATACAGACACATGAGGACCTGTCCGGTCCGGACCAGATCAGAGGGCCGGCAGACCAGGCCGGAGCCGCCCATCTCGCAGCCGAAGGGATCCTCCAGGATCCGGGCGTCTGCAGAGAAGCCGATGTCGTCCAGGAAGATGGTCCGCAGGAAGCCGAGGACCGTCTGTCCCGTGAGGCGGGTCACCAGGGCCGCCAGGGTGTGCGCCGAGGAGGTGTCATAGCGGAAGATCTGCCCCGGCCGGTGGTCCGGCGGTGTGATGAAAAAGGACCTGACCCAGTGTACGCGGGCGTCCAGCTTGTAGGTCGTCGACTTATGACAGGTCCGCATGGTGAGGAGATCTTCCAGGGTCATCTCCAGGAGCCAGGGATGGGGATCGTCCGGCAGAAGGTCGGGAAAGTAACTGACAATGGGGGCGGACAGGTCCAGCCGGCCCTGGGCGATCAGGGCGCCGACGGCCAGGGAGACATAGCTCTTGGTGACAGAGAACATCCGATGCGGGCCGTCCGGCGTGAACGGGGGCCGGTATTCTTCCTGCAGGCACTCCTGTCCGCGGCAGATACAGACGCTGTGGACGGGAAAAGGACAGGCGGCGGGATCGAAAAGGTGCATGAGATCCTCCTGATAACGGGTATACGCGGGTACAAAGGTAAGCCTATGATAGCCTAATCTGTTCGGATTCTTAACTTTCAGTTCAATAAAAGATAAAAAATCAGCGGTATTTATAATATTTGACGAATTATACGTATTATTGAAGCTAATTTAACCAATAAAATAAGAGAACAATATAGTGATCGGGTAAGCTTTTTATCGGGGAAAAACGCAACCGGTCATATGTTTCAAGGAACAGACAACCGTATTATTCATCAACCAACCACAAAAGGAGGAAAGTTATGATGAAGAAAGCAGCAGCACTGCTTCTGAGCGCTGTGATGGCGGCGACAGTACTCGTCGGCTGCGGCGGCGGATCGGGCAGCTCAGGCGGCTCCGGATCAGCTTCCGGCACCATGAACGAGGACGGCACCTACGAGCTTACGCAGATCAACATCATCGTGGACGGCACGATCACCGCAACGACCGATGCCGGTCAGGCTGAGTTTATCGAGCAGTGGGAGAAGGCCGTCAGCGAGAAGCTCGGCCATGACATCAAGCTGAACATCACCCAGCTCGATCACTCGGATTATTCCGGTACCGTTTCCAGGACCCTGACTACCGGCAACCCCGGCGACGCAAATTATCCGGACGCCCTGATCATGAGCGCCAACATGCTCAGGCAGTATCAGACCACCGGCCTTCTGTGGAACCTGAAGGACGCATATGATAATGCAGAATTCCAGTCCCGCGTGACGCTTCCCAACGTCAACATCGGCCTCCGTACCGCCGACGGCAAGCAGTTCGGCTTTGCCCCCACATACGGCAACGGCTGCGTGACGTACGTCAAGAAGTCCTGGCTGGATGCCTATGGCAAGACCATCGACGACATCAAGACCTTCGATGATTACTACAACATGCTGAAGTTCTTCCATGAAGGCGATCCCGATGGCGACGGCGTCAGCGGCAAGACCTACGGTGTCATCGCTGCCGGCTACGGCAAGATGGACGAGACTCCTTTCATCAACTACATGCCCGAGTTCTGGCAGGGCGCTTTCCCGTCCTTCTATCAGAAGGATGGCGTCTGGGTGGACGGCTTCCAGGAGCAGGCGACCATCGACGCTCTGACCCGTCTGAACAAGGCCTATTCCGAGGACATCATTGACCCCGATACCGAGGAAGCCGGCACCAAGCAGGCACGTGAGAAGTTCTTCTCCAACGACCAGACCACTTCCGAAGGTGTGTTCACCTACTGGGCAGGCACATGGCTTCGCACCCTCACTGACAACATGATCAAGAACGGCGTTGAGGACGAGCTCGTACAGCTTCCTCCGATCCAGGAGATCAAGGACACCTGGGGCGGCTACCTCAACAGAGAAGCTCCCGTGTGGGTCATCACCGATGACCAGGACGGCAACGATGCCCGTGAGCAGGCTATCTTCGATGCACTGTTTGACACCATGCTCGACGGCGACGTCGTGCAGACCCTCTGGACCTATGGCGCTGAGGACGTTCACTGGAGCACCAAGGCGGAGTCCTTCGTCCTGAATCCCGGCACCGATCAGGAGCAGGCCTATGAATATGCGGACGGCGAGTTCCATCTGAAGCAGTCCCCCAACGATCCTAACTCCCTGTGGAAGAAGAATCATCTGGACAGCGTTCTGGTCATCGCTCCTCTTACCAACGGATTCGTCAACGACGATCCGCTGATCCAGGAAGGCAACACCTTCTTCACCGAGAACTGTGTGGATGCTCCCGCTGCGGCTTCCTGCGATACACTGACCCAGTATGAGGCTGACATCGTCAACGACAGGACCAGACTGATGAACCTGGCTGTCACCGGCGAGATCACTCCTGAGCAGGCTATCGAAGAGTACAAGGCTTCCTGGGGCGACATCTCCGCGCAGATCGTGGAAGAGCTCAACGCTGCGGAATAATCGGCGGTTCCCTGACTGAAAACCGAAAGTAACGACAGATTCCCGCTCCGCCGGCAGGTCCATGGGCCTGCCGCGGAGACGGGGAACGGCCATGAAACAGAATCTTATGGGGGAGATATTCTTACCTTCGATTTCCGAAAGGACGCAATTTCATGAGCAAAGATAATAAGAGCGCGGCTGTTCCGGTCCGCAAGAAACCCTTGAAACTCAGAATCTGGAACAACAGAGGCTTCTATCTGATGTTCCTGCCTGTTTTTCTCTTTGTCCTGATCATCTACTACTGGCCGATGCTCGGCATCCGTTATTCCTTCTACAGCTACAAGCTGGGCAACATGACCTGGGTCGGACTGAAGCACTTCCAAGACATGTTCGGACAGAAGGAATTCTGGCTGGCCTTTAAGAACACACTGGTTATCTCTATTGTAAAGCTCCTGCTGAACACCTTCGTGGCGGTCATCATCTCGATCTTCCTGAACGAGATGGCCAACATGTTCTGCAAGAAGTTCATTCAGACGATCATTTACCTGCCTCACTTCATGTCCTACGCGGTGGTCGCGGCTATCTTCACGCTGTTCCTGTCCCCTTCCTCCACGGGCTTCATCAATGAGACCCTCAAGAGCTGGGGCATGATCGAGAAGAGCATCGACTTCCTGCACAACAAGGCCATGTGGCAGCCCATCTTCCAGATCATCAACCTCTGGAAGGAGACAGGCTGGGGCACGGTTATCTTCTTTGCCACGCTGGCGGGCATCAGCCCGGATCAGTACGAGGCGGCGGATATTGACGGCGCGACGAGACTGCAGAAGATCTGGTACATCACCCTGCCCTCTCTGGCCAATACCATCATCATCGTGCTGATCCTGAACCTGGCCAAGGTTCTGAACATTTTCGAACCGGTCTTCGTTCTGTACAACACCCGTGTTCTGGAAGTCTCCGACGTTATCTCCACATACGTGTACCGCAAGACATTCCTTACGGCGATCCCGGACTATGGCTACACGACGGCTGTCGGTCTGTTTAAGTCCATCGTCGGATGCATTCTGATGCTGCTCAGCAACGAGGCATCCAAGAGAGTCCGCGGACGCGGAATTATTTAAGGGGGTGCACTATGGCAGACAATCAGAAGAAAGCGGCGGAGCCCAAGCTCCACAAGAAAAACGGCATCAAGGTATTTGATGTTGTCAACTACATCGTTTTTGCCATCATCGCGCTCATCGTGATCATCCCGATCTGGAAGGTCATCGTGGACAGCTTCAACGCGGTCGGCGTATACCAGTTCCGGCTGTGGCCCAGCGAGCCGACCTTCGCCGGCTATCTGACCATCATGCAGACGGCCAAGCTGGCCCGTCCCTTCATCAACTCCGTGATCACCACCGTTCTCGGCACCCTGGTCGGTCTGATCATGTCCACCCTCGGCGGATATGTTCTGAACCAGTATGAGATGCCCGGACGCAATGCCATGTCCTACTTCCTGCTGATCACCATGATCTTCTCCGGCGGTATGATCCCGGAATACCTGGTCATGAAGCAGCTGCACCTGGTGGACAGCATGTGGATCCTGGTCGTCAAGCACGGCATGAACGTTTACAACCTGGTCCTTATGAAGAACTTCTTCGAGGGCATCCCCGGCTCCCTGTATGAAGCAGCGAAGCTGGACGGCTGCTCGCCCATGCAGATCTTCTACAAGGTCGTCCTCCCGCTGTCCAAGGCGGCTCTGGCATCTGTCGGTCTGATGTTCGCGGTCACCGTGTGGAACGACTACAGCACGGTGCAGATCTACATCACCAACCCGACCCAGGTCAACTTCCAGTACATGCTCCGTGTCATGATCATGGACGGTGATACGCCTACCACAGCTTACAAGGTCTCTCAGAACACCCTGTACTACGCATCCATCGTGTGCGCGATCCTGCCCTTCATGGTCGCGTATCCGTTCCTGCAGCAGTACTTCGTCACCGGCGTGAATGTCGGTGCTGTCAAGGAGTAATTCAACCCGGTAAGGATAATATAAGAAACTCCAAGGCGGAGGCCGCGTAAACGGTACAGCCGGTATGGCGGCGCGTGTGAGAACACGCCGGCATGCCGGCTGTTGTTTTACAGTCAGACAGGCGCAGCAGACAGTTTTATAAGGACAGACATGAAAAGAATCATTTATGCCGGCGACAGCACGGTGACATTCAATAAGATCGCCTGCTGGCCGCAGACAGGCCTCTCGCAGGGCCTCCTGCTCTACCTCAAGGATGATGTGTGGCTGCGCAGCTACGCCATCAACGGCAGGAGCACACGTTCCTTCATCGATCAGGGGCGGCTCGACCAGATCGACCGCTTTCTGGAACCGGGCGACTACCTCTTCATCCAGTTCGGCCACAACGACGAGAAGAAGAGCGACCCCGCCCGATACGCGGACCCCGATACCGCGTTTCCGGACAATCTGAGGCGGTTCATCGAGACAGCCCGCAGACACCAGGCCCTGCCTGTCCTGATCACACCTCTGGCCAGGCGCAATTTCGACGAAAAGGGCCATTTCATCCCCGGCAGTCACGGGGCCTATCCGGAAGCTGTCCGCCGGACAGCCCGGGAAGAGGGAGTGCCCTGTATCGACCTGACCGCCAGGTCGGAAGCCTGGCTGGCGTCTCTGGGCGATTACGCCTCCCGCAGGCTCTATGTATATCCCAAGGACAACTCCCATCTGATGATGGAGGGAGCGGTGGCCTTCGCCGGATTCATCGCGGACGGCCTGCTCGCCCTGGGAGAGCCCTACGCGGACCTGCTGGTATCCCGCCGCGCGGAGACCACGGACGACGACGGGGACCCGGCGGCGGACCCCTACATGGTGACGGACCGCGCGGGAACAGGACAGATGACGGAGGCAGCTCTGGAGGCGGCCTTCGCAGCGGAAACAGAAGACTGAGAGAGGACAGGAGACAGATATGAATGAAGGCAACAGAGGATGGGGATTTCTGCAGCTGGACAGCCCTCTTATGCGATTTCTGGGGGTCATGGCCGACCTGCTGATCCTGAACCTCGTGACACTGCTCATGTGCATTCCGGTCATCACAGCTGGCGCGGCCTTTACGGGCATGCATTTCGTGCTGACCAAGATCGTGCGGGGAGAGGAGACCTATATCGTCCAGACCTTCTTCCGGGCCTTTAAGGACAACTTCCGGCAGGCAACGATCCTGTGGGCAGGCATGCTGGCCCTGTACGGGTTCCTTTTCGTCGACTGGCGGATCATCCGGATGCAGGGAGACCAGTTCCCCGGCATAGTCATCATCCTTCTGTACGCCGTAATCATCGTGGTCTATCTGATCTCCCTGTATATTTTTCCCGTGCTTTCCAGATACCGCAACACCATCGGCGGGACCGTCAAAACGGCCTATTCCATGTCGGTGTTCGGCATGCTGACCCTGAGGACCCTGGCCCAGGGCCTCCTCATGTTCGTGTCCCCGGCCTTCCTCATGGCCGGCGGCTATCCCGTTGTACCCATTTTCCTGGCCTTCTGCTTCACAGGCCCTGGCTATCTGCGCGCCAGGATGTATAATGGACTGTTCAGAAAATATGAAGAAGCGGCCTGACCGGGCCGTCCGGTGCAATAAACCTCTCTGATACAGAAAGGTGAGAACAATGGTAGATGAGAAGATCCGTAGCAGGATTCATGCTTATATCGACTATCTGGTCGATCAGTCCTCGGCGGAGTCACCCATGTGGAACGTGGAGATGATCCGCAGCGGAAAGCCCAACAAATGGAACTATATCGACGGCTGCATGATCACGGCGCTGCTGTCGCTGTATGAGATGACGGAGAACAGAAAGTATCTGGATTTCGCCGATCGCTTCGTGGACTGGTTCGTGCAGGAAGACGGTTCCATCCGCACCTATGACGCCCAGGAGAAAAACCTGGACAACATCAACGCGGCGAGAAATCTGTTCACCCTGTATGACCTCACCGGAAAAGAAAAGTATCGCCGCGCCATCGAGACCGTGCGCAGACAGCTGGACATCATGCCCAGGACCCACGCGGGGAACTTCTGGCACAAGGACATCTATCCCTGGCAGGTCTGGCTGGACGGCCTGTATATGGCGCAGCCCTTCTATATGCAGTATGAAACGCGGTATGACGCCATGGCCCTCTGCGAGGACAGCTTCAGCCAGTTCGTGAACGTGGAGAAGCTCCTCAAGGATCCCAGGACCGGCCTCTACTACCACGGCTACGACGAGAGCCGCCAGATGTACTGGGCGGACCCCGAGACCGGCTGCAGCCCCAACTTCTGGCTGCGGGCACTCGGCTGGTTCTCCTGTTCCCTGGTGGAGACCTCCGCGGTGATGGACGAGTCCCTCTACTACGAGCGCAGATACCTGCAGAAGATGCTGCGGGATCTGGCGGAGGCACTGATCCCCTATCAGGACGAGAGCGGCATGTTCTGGCAGGTGGTGGACAGGATCGGAGAAGAGGGCAACTATCCCGAGACCTCCGGTACCGCCCTGATCGCCTACGCCCTGCTCAAGGGCGCCAGACTCGGTTACCTGCCCTATCGGTTCGCGGAGATGGGAGAGCGTGCCCTGCAGGGCATCATCGACCGGTATCTGATCGAGAACGAAGACGGGACGCTGGGCCTGGGCGGCATCTGCCTGGTGGCCGGCCTCGGCGGCCCCCAGCACCGCGACGGCTCCACAGCCTATTACTACAGCGAACCCGTAGTGCAGAACGAAGCCAAGGGGACGGCGCCTTTCATCCTGGCCTACACAGAGCTGCTCAGAAAGCCTGCCCTGCCCAAGTGAGAGAAAGAGAGGTCCGACGTGCATTTTTCGATAACAGATATCTTCAATCGCAGTGTAAGCCTGGAGATGGAGACAAGGTGCTGTTATGAAGCACAGAAGCCGTACACAGTCATCCTGAACGGCCGACAAGTCCTTTCCACAACGCACAACGTATTCACGCTGACCGGCCTTGCGCCGGACACCTCCTATACGGTACAGGTGATCGGCCCCGACGAGCAGGAAGAGGAGGCGGCCCAGCCCTTCTCCCTGACCTTCCGGACACTGAAAGAGAGCTTCCTCCTGGACGTGACCCGGTTCGGCGCTGCCGGTGACGGCAAGACCAGAGACACCGCCGCCCTCCAGGCAGCCATCATGGCCTGCCCCGAGAACGGGACCGTCTATGTCCCCGCCGGCACCTACCTGACGGCGCCCCTTTTCCTCAAGAGCCACATGACCCTGTGGCTGGGAGAGGATGCGGTCCTGCTGGGCCTGCCCGACAGACACGAGTATCCCGTCCTTCCGGGAATGACACCCGGCACCGACGAGAACAGCGAATACCCCCTGGGCACCTGGGAGGGCAACCCCCTGGACTGCTTCGCCTCCCTGATCACGGGCATCGGCGTGGAGGATGTGGACATCATCGGCCCCGGCGTCCTGGACGGCGGCGCCCTGCACAGCGACTGGTGGACCAATGAGCGCGTAAAGCGCATCGCCTGGAGACCCAACACCGTCTACCTCTGCAGATGCAGAAATATCCGCTTGCAGAACCTGACGGTCCGCAACTCGCCCAGCTGGACAGTCCACCCCTTCTACAGCGAGAACCTCCGCTTCGTGGACCTGACCATCACCAACCCCTCCGACTCCCCCAACACCGACGGCTTCGATCCCGAGAGCTGCACCAACGTGACGCTGCTGGGGACCAGGATCTCCGTGGGCGATGACTGCATCGCCATAAAGAGCGGCAAGTACTACATGGCCTGGGCCCACTACAAGCCCACCCGCAACGTCGAGATCCGCAACTGCCTCCTGGAGAGAGGCCACGGGTCCGTGACGATCGGCAGCGAGATATCCGGCGGCGTCATCGGCGTACATGTCAGCCGCTGCGTCTTCTCCGGCACCGACAGAGGCCTGCGGATCAAGACCCGCAGAGGCCGCGGCAACCGGTCCGTCCTGACAGACCTGGTATTCGAGAACATCCGGATGGAAGGCGTCCACATGCCCGTCACCGTCAACATGTTCTATTTCTGCGATCCTGACGGCCACAGCACCTACGTGCAGGACCAGAACGCCAGACCTGTGGACGAGCGGACCCCCAGAGTGGGCAGCATCGCCATCCGCCGCGTCCGCTGCTACGACGCCGACGCTTCCGGCGTCTGCGTTTACGGCCTGCCCGAGCAGCCCGTGGAGCGCATCGAGATGGAAGACGTGCTCATCAGCTTCCTGCCGCCCAGCCGCAGAGAGCCCCAGAGCCCCCTCATGATGGACGGCCTGGAAGAGATGACCGGAAAGAGCTTCTACCTGAAGAACGTCAAGGAAGTCATCCTGCGCAGAGTCCAGGTGGCCGGCGCCGCCGACACAGAGCCGCAGCTGACAGACGTCGAGAAGATCGAGACAGAGAAACTCCGCTACCTCAAGAAAAGAAAAACCATGACCGCAGACTAATAAGTGCGGGAAGACGACTTGCAAGTGCCGCGGCACCGGGGATGGACCGGTGCCGCAGTTTTTGGTTGGGAAGTGGACATATCAAGTAAATCCGCCGGTGACGAGGTCGTGTAATACCCTACACAACCACGAGACCGGCGGAGTCAGGAATCGACTCGAGAATATCAAAAAAGCAGCGGTAACCTCCCGGCGTTACCATTCCTTGAGCATATTAAAAGGGCTGTCGCACGCGACAGCCCTTGGCAAGTTATTGTAAATATCAGGCCTTGAGTTCCTTCACCAGGTCGGCGATGGCCGCGTTCTTGCAGTCGGCGAAGAAGTACTCGTCGAAGTGCTCGCCGGAGAGAGCGCCTTTCACGAGGTCGCGGTCCAGTTCGCGAAGGATGTCTGCGAGCGGGCGGAAAGCCGTCGCGCGGACACCGTCGAGGATCTTCTTGTTGCGCTGCTCCGGAACAACCCGCTCGGGCGGATAACCATTTCCGCTGCCGAAGCCGAAGAGCTTTTCAAACGTATATTCGAGATTCAGTTCGGCGCCCCAGCCGAAGCCCTTGGCAAAGGGGAAAGAGACAGCGTTGCCGTCGTTGATCTGGGCAAACATGTAGGCATCCTCCACATCCTCCACATGACCGCAGAGCACATTCGGGAAAACATTGCAGGCCAGCATGGCGCCTTCTCCGGTTCCGCAGCCGGTAACGACATAATCCGCAGCGCCGGTGTTGAGCAGAAGGGAGGCCAGCAGGCCGCACTGCACATAGGTCAGCTGGGCCTCGTCCTCAGCGGAATACATGCCGTAGTTATCCACGGTGTGGCCCANNTTCGGATAGCCGCCGCCGAAAGGCTCGCAGAGAAGCTTCTCAAAGATATACTGCAGATTCAGGTCGCCGCCCCAGCCAAAGCCGAGCGCGAAGGGAATCGAAATGGCATTGCCGTCGTTGATCTGGGCAAAGGTGTAGGCGTCCAGAGGTGTAGCAACATGTCCGCAGATCACGCCGGGGAAGGAGTTCAGCGCGAGCATGGCGCCCTCGCCGGTGCCGCAGCCGGTGACAACGAAATCGGCTGCGCCGCTGTTCAGGAGGACCGCAGCGAGAATGCCGTTCTGCACGTAAGTCAGCTGCGCCTCGTCATCGGCGCTGTACATGCCGTAATTGACGACTGTGTGCCCCATGGGCTCCACGACCTTCTTCAGAGCCGCCTCAATGATGCCATTCTTCGCGGCCTGACTGTTTTCATTGATCAGAGCGATCTTCATAACAGCTTATACTCCTTATCTATAATACGTGGTGACAGGTTGCGGTCCAATGGCCGCAACCTGCGTCAGAAGGTTCAATCATTAACTTTGATCTCAGCCTCGGCCTCTTCTTCAGCCGCGAACTTGGACTCATCGAGGTTGCCCGGATCCTGGCCGAGATAGGCAAGGATACCGCCGTCGATGTAGATGACCTGACCGTTGATGAAGTCGGAAGCGGGGGAGGCCAGGAAGACGGCCAGACCCTGCAGGTCCTCGGTGCGGCCCCAGCGCTGTGCGGGGGTCTTGGAGCGGATGAAGCGGTCGAAGGGATTCATGTGGCCTTCCTCGTCGCGGGCGCGGAGAGGAGCGGTCTGAGGAGTCGCGATGTAGCCGGGGCCGATGGCGTTGCACTGGATGTTGTACTGGCCGTACTCGGAGCAGATGTTCTTGGTGAGCA
>DGGX01000175.1 GCA_002392385.1 Lachnospiraceae bacterium UBA3863 | reverse complement strand
CCGCATGGGGGTGGAGGTTCATTTTTACGTACTTGCGCAGAGCGGGATCGGCGCAGCCAGAACGAGCGCCTATTATGCAGTATCGCCATTTGCAGGCGTTCTGCTCTCCCTGCTCATTTTCCACCAGATGCCGGGAAAGCTTTTCTGGGCAGCGCTTCTGGTCATGGCGGCAGGCGTTTATCTCAACGATTCCTCAATTAGACGGGAGAAGGACTTCCTCAGAACCATCTGCCGCAGGCGTGCCGAGGAAGGGCAGCGCCCACACGATGGGGACGGTATACAGCTGGCACAGCCCGTATCGGGTCCAGCAGATGGGCCCCAGGATCAGGAAAAGGATGTTGGCGGCTATCGGGACCAGGGAGGACAGCTGTCTGAACTTCCGCTGCCGCACCAGGAGCATCAGGACCGCCAGAGGCGTCCACCAGAAGTAGAGGACATTGTCGAACAGCAGCGCAGTGAGCGGGAAAGCGCAGAATCTCTCGAAAGCACCCGTGAAAGCACTGCGCAGTTTTTCTGTCCGTGCCGGCTGACTGAAGGCCTTGATCGATGAGTAGTACCGCGGTTCTGTATAGATCACCATCCCCTTGCCGGGGGCAAAATAGCCGCCGTTGACCATGAAGGTGGCGCGGGCATAATCCAAAGGATGGGAGAGGAATTTGCTGAGCCAGAGCTTCAGATAGGCGGCGACGTCCTCATCCGTGGCGTGGAAGCGGTACTGGCTCTTGATGGAGTCGGTGAGATGGTTCGAGTACAGGTCCGCGTATGACTCCGGGGGAACGGTGAGCACGCCGTTCAGGATCTCCTTGTCTTCCTCTGTGAAGCTTTCCGGATGCTGAATATAGGTGTAGGCAGTCTGCTGGAACGTGAAGGCGATAGCCTCCTGCCGCCCGCCGGGATAGATCTGGAAGAGAGGGAACAGGACTCTGCCCAGCAGCAGGATGATGACGGCTGCCGGAAGAACGGCGCTGAGCAGCGCCTTAAAACGGTCTTTGAAGCTGCGGAAGACCGGAATCATAAAGATCCCTGAAGCGAAGGTGAGATACATGCCCTTTTTGTTGGTCAGGGCTGCCAGGACGGAAAGCGCCAGAAACAGCGCCCAGCGGCCCGGCCGCGGCTCCTGTCCCTCCGTGCCGGCCTGTGTCCTGAGCAGGACGCCTGTCAGGAACCAGGCTGTGAAGACCACAGAGAACAGGGAGTCCTTGAGCATGCAGATAGCAAAATGGGCGATGAACGGCATGCAGTAGAAAACGGTCCCGCCAAGGGCGAGAACGGAGGGCATGCCAAGTTCGGTCAGGGCGCAGAGTGTGCAGGCGAACAGCAGGGACATGCAGACGATCTGCACGCCGCAGTACAGGAACATGCCCAGATTGTAGTGGCCGGTGAGCGCGCCGATCTCATAGAAGAACGTGAAGACGAGCGTCGTAAGCACGGGGTGATGGTCGTTCATCAGGGCAGCCACTTCCGGCTGACCGTGGTGCCACTCGTAGGGCAGCGGCGAGGTCCCCGTGATCAGATCTTTGATCTGATTGCAGGTGTCGGACCCGCAGACGCCCGGGTAATAGACCAGCAGCCAGAGCAGGTAGACTGCCGCGAAAAGGGCAGCCAGCCGCAGGAGATTATGCCTGTTCATCCTGTAGAAGGGGCGCAGCCTGTCTCCCCAGGGGTCTGCGCTGAGCAGCGGGTACAGCCGCAGGACGCCCTCGGAAGCGAGAAGATAGAAGATCAGCCAGGCGGGGATATAGATCAGGGCCCAGTAGAGCTTCTCCCTGGGGTGGAGGAAGCACTGTCCGGCGAAGGAGGTGAAAAGGGCCAGGGCCCCGCAGAGCGCGATCCTCAGGATCAACAACAGGCGGGAAGAAATCCTGCCTGTTTTTTGTATGCTTTGTTCCTTCATATCTTCCGGTCCTCCCACGTTCTCAACGGCATATCTGCAGGTACTGCATGTATTCTCTCACGGAAGCAGGGAAATGTCCAATCTGGCTGACAGGGGCTGTCTCGTGTTATTATGGCTCTGAAGAAGAATGATCATGAACGAAACACGGATCACGGAGATCGAGAGGCAGAAGGGACTGCCTTCCACAAATCAGGAGAATGAAAAAAGACTATAGAAAAAACAGCCGCAACGCGGAGCGTCGGGACCGGCCTTCTTTTCTGGACCCCGATTACATAGACGAACAGCTTACGGGGATCGTGCGATCCCACATCCTGAATGAGCTTTACAATCAGACGGACCTGATCTCGGAGTATGCCTATACCAGGGTCCGTTATTACCTGTGCACGAGGCAGAACGTCCCGGACAGCTTCTGGGAACAGACCCTGGAGTCTGTCTTAAAAAGAGGCACCAGCGGCGTCAGCCGCGCCATGAGCGATGGTGTTTTCGATGCCTGCGACTATATCCGGGAGGCCAGCATCCTGAAGATCCTGAAGGCAGATCAGTGTGAGGCATGCCGGAAGCAGATCCGGGGCCATATGGGCAGAAGCCGGGAAGCTATCAAGCTGATCGTCCGGGAGAACCTCATCGCAGCACACGGGGAACTGTCTTTAAAGGACTGCGAAGCGGGGACGCCGGAGGATGTCCGTGCCTCTGCCGGAGAGGGAACGCCGATCGAATTCTCCTGTGAGATCCGCCTGAAAGCGGGAGAGAAGAAGGCGGTCCGGAACTGGTATGCCCGACTTGCGGGAAGCCGCAGAGAGCATGAGCAGAACCTTCTGAAAGCGAAGCTCGAAAAGAAGAAAAAGATGGAGAAGGAGCTCGCCCGGCAGGAGAAGGTCCTGACGGCGATCCCCGAAAGATACCGTGACCTCTATCCGCGGGCCCGGGCCATGAAACGGCGCTTCATCCTCCACGTCGGCCCGACGAACTCCGGCAAGACCTTTGACGCCATGAGAAGACTTGCAAGGGCTATGTCCGGTGTCTACCTGGGGCCTCTGCGGCTCCTGGCGTATGAACAGTTTGAGAGCCTGAACGCAAGGGGGATCCCCTGCTCTCTCGTGACCGGCGAGGAACAGGAGATCGTAAGCGGTGCCATGATCACTGCCTCTACCGTGGAGATGGCCAATCTGCAGGCCTATTACGAGGTGGCCGTCATAGACGAGGCGCAGCTGATCACGGACAGTCAGCGAGGGGGCGCCTGGACGAATGCGATCCTGGGGATCTGCGCGGAGGAGATCCATGTGTGCTGTTCACCGGATGCGGAGGAGATGCTGCTGTCCATTATCCGGGAATGCGAGGATGAGGTGAGCGTGGTCCATCATGAGAGACTGACGCCCCTGCTGCGGGATACTGCCCGTTTCGCTTTTCCGGGAAGCGTCATGAAGGGCGATGCCCTGATCGTCTTCTCAAGGCGGAGCGTCCATGCCGTCGCGGCGACCCTCCGCGACAGGGGGCTCAAGTGCAGCGTGATCTACGGCGCGCTTCCCTATGACGTGCGCCACGAGCAGGCAAGACTTTTTGCCGGCGGCGAGCATGACGTGGTCGTTGCCACGGACGCCATCGGGCTGGGCATGAATCTGCCCATCCGCCGGGTGGTCTTTCTGGAGACGGAAAAATACGACGGCTATGAGCTCCGGACCCTTCGGACGACGGAGATCAAACAGATCGCCGGAAGAGCCGGAAGATACGGGATCTACGAAACGGGCTATTACACGGCACTTGCGGATGTTGGCAGTATTGCCAGGGCCGTGAAAGCCGAGTATCCGCCGCCCGGGTCGCCGGTGATCGATTTCCCGGAGTCCCTCCTGCAAGTGGAAATGAGCCTGCAGGAGACGATCCTCCGCTGGCGGAGGGCCGGCGTTCATGCCGGATGGAGCCGCGGGGACACAGACCGCATGCTGGATCTGCTCACCTTTATTCCCGGAGACGATAAGCAGCTGCAATATGATCTGATCACCATGGCCTTTGACGAGGAAGACCCGATCCTGCTGGGCATCTGGAAGCAGATGGTGCGTGCGGAGACCGCGGGCAGCCGCTTTGACGTGGAGAAAGAGCTTCCCGGCATCAGCTATGCGGGGTATGATGCCGGAAGTCTCGACAAGCTGGAGCGCAAATTCAGGATCTGCGACCTGCTCTATGCTTACCTGCGCAAGTTCTATCCTGTCGAATCCCTCATGATCCGGGTCAGCGCCTGCAAGAGCGCGATCACGAATGAGATCATACGGATCCTGGAAAAACAGCGCTTCCAGGGCAGAAGATGCAGGATCTGCGGCAGGAAGCTGCCGTGGAATTACGAATACGGGGTCTGTGAACACTGTTTTACAGGTTACTGAGGATCGCTGAAAAGCATCCTGCCGAGGAACCGATCGGGACCGGCTGTCACGGAGATACTGCCGGCAGTGCCGGTCTGGTCAAAAGGTCTTGAAGAAAGATTCCCGCAGCTGCTGCAGGAAACGTTCCGCGATCGGCGTGAAGGTCTGATAGCGGTTCCATGCGATATAAAGTGTCGTCTCCAGCGCCGGCGCCAGAGGCCGGAAGGACAGTCCGCTCCCTGCGGAGGTGTCGATCAGATGGCGGAAGGTCAGCAGATAGCCCAGACCTTCCCGCGCAAAGATCGAGCCGTTATAGGAGAGACGGAAGGATCCTTCCAGCCTCATTTTTGCATACGAGCTCCCGGCCCACTTCTGAATATCCCCCTTCCAGGCCTGCTCCGAGCAGAACAGGGGCAGGTCCTGCAGGTCTTCTGCCCGGATCACATCCTTTTCGGACAGCGGATCCCCTTCCGGGATCACCAGTCCCCACACATCCTTTTCAGGAAAAGCCAGATATTCATACTTCCGGCTGTCCGGCAGCTCCGCCAGGACCAGGAAATCCAGGAGGCCCTTATCCAGCTTGTCCGCGATCTGCTCCGTGTCGCCGCTGGTGATGTGGTAATGCAGGTTCGGATACCGGGTCTTAAAATCCCGGATCACCTGGGCGAGATAGCGGATCTGGTAGGACTCCGCAAGTCCCAGGTAGAGCTCCCCGCCGCTGATGTCATCGAGGGAGACGAATTCCTGCTCGATCTTGTCCGCCATGCTGACGAGGTCCTCCGCCCGGTTCCGCAGGAGCACGCCTTCCTCCGTCAGCCGGATGCTGAAGCTGTGGCGTATGAAGAGCTTCTTTCCGAGTTCCTCTTCCAGAGATTTCAGAGCCTTGGAAAGCGTCGGCTGCGTCACATGCAGGATCTCGGCGGCTCTGGTCATGTTCTCTTCCCTGGCGACTGCCAGGAAGTATCGCAAAGTGCGGATCTCCATGAAAACCTCCTGTTTTTTATGTGGCAGTGCACTCAAAATGCTTCGCATTTTTCGTTCTTCGGCATTCGCCGAATAGACAGGATTATACGGATGTGCTTATGCGAGCAGGCTCTCAAAGCACATCCGTATAATCCTGTCTGCACTGCTCATTGCTATATGATATTCCCATACGGAATATCATGAAATAAATTATAGCCATTAGCACGATGCGCCGCAAGGCGCTATGCTGAACTTGCCGGCGGAGATATGGGATCCGGCAGAAGGTAAGAAACGCAGAATGCAGAAAGGATCCTGCAGAGATGGGCGTGAAGGAACAGCTGATACAAGGTCTGGCCGATGCCGGCTGCAGCGCGGAGACCGCCAGGAGGATCGGCACGCTCTATGAGTCCGGCAGCTACGACGAAGTGCTGCGCCAGATGAAGGTACAGCGCTGCGTGCTGATCCAGGAGATGCATGAGAGCCAGCGCAGGGTAGACCGCATGGACTTCCTGATCCGGAATCAGGAGAAACAGAGGCAGTAAAAGAAAGTGAGGACAGGAATCATGATGAAGATGGAAGAGCTGAAGCTGACACAGGACTGGGACAAGACCTTCCCGAAGAGCGACAAGGTGGATCACTGCAAGGTGACGTTTGTGA
>DGGX01000067.1 GCA_002392385.1 Lachnospiraceae bacterium UBA3863 | reverse complement strand
AACGGCCCCGGAGAGGCCCGGGAGGCCGATCTGGGCATCGCCGGCGGAGACGGTGTGGGCATTCTGATCCGGAAGGGTGAGATCATCCGCAAGATCCCGGAGGCAGAGCTGCTGCAGACGCTGAAAGAAGAACTGGACAACTGGAAGGAGTAATGCATGTCCAAACCGTTCTTTGACGTATTTCCGACCCTGCAGGTCCGAGGGGACCTGCAGGATCTCTTTACGGACACACAGGTGGAGAAGCTCTGCACGGACAGCGGGCGGACCCGCCTTAAAATAGTGCTGCATTCCGACCATCTCATTCATTTCCGCCAGCTGGAGAGGATGCGGGCCGCCGTGGAGGAACAGATCTTCGGCGGGGAGCGCCCCACGCGGGTCTATTTCCAGGAGAAATATAGTCTTTCCGCCCAGTACACCCCCAAGAAGCTCATGCAGGATTACTATGACTCCCTCTCCCTGGAGCTGGAGCAGACCTCCCGCATCATGGGCCGCTATTTCCGGGACGCCTTGATCGAGTACCCCGAGGAGGACCTGATCCGGATCACCCTCAAGAGGTCGGCCTTCGGCGACCGGATCCTGGACAACCTGGAGGATGCCCTGGAAAGGACCTTCCGGGATCGCTGCGGCGTGCCGGCCCGTTTTGCCGTGCTGCAGGACAAGGAGGAGGTGCAGGCGCCGCGCAGACGGCCGGCGCCGGTGCTGGCGGCTGCAGGAGGAGAGGCCTATTGCGATCTCCCGGAGAACGGAGAACTGCCCAGAAGAAGAGATCCTGTCGTCTCCACGGAGGAATTCTCTCCGGCCTATGGAGAGAAGAGAGATACCTACACCGAGCCCCAGGCGCCGGAGTATGCGCCCTGGGAGGATGCGGCCGCTGCCGACTACGCCGCGCAGCAGGCCGCCGATCTTGCTGCCCGTCAGGCTGCGGAGGCCGGGCAGGCAGCTGAAGCCAGACAGGCCGCTGAAGCCCGGCAGGCTGAGGCCGCAAAGGCCCGCTCAGGGGCACCCGCGGACCGGGCCGGCCAGTCCCAGGACAGGCGGGGCGGCGGCGCGCCGGCAGGCAGGAGCGGCGGGAGAGGCCGCCGGGGAGAGCGGTCCGGCAAGGGCGGCCGTTTCACCGGGATCCGCCGCAGCGACGATCCCAACGTCCTCTTCGGACGCGGCATAGACCAGGAGGCCATGCCCATCTCCGAGATCCTGGGAGACGGGTCAGAGGCTGTCATCCGGGGCCAGATCATGACCCTGGAGACCCGGGCCATCCGCAATGAGAAGACCATCGTCAAGTTCGCCATGACCGATTTCGGCGATTCTATATGCTGCAAGCTCTTCGTGCCCAACGAGCATCTGGACGAGCTCTGCAAGGAGCTCAAGGAAGGCGCCTGGGTCAAGGTCCGGGGCGCGGCCATGCTGGACACCTTCGACCACGAGGTCAGCATCAGCAGCGTCACCGGCATCATGAAGATCCCGCCCTTCGGCACCAAGAGAGAAGACAACGCTGCGGACAAGCGTGTCGAGCTCCATCTGCACACCAAGATGAGCGACATGGACGGCGTGTCCGAGTGCAAGGACCTGGTCAAGCGGGCCTACCAGTGGGGCATGCCCGCCGTGGCCATCACGGACCACGGCAATGTCCAGGCCTTCCCCGACGCCAATCACGTGCGGGAGGCCCTCCTGTCCGCGGAGAACAAGAAGCGCAAGGAGGCCGGCCTGCCTCCTGTGGATCCCCAGAAGTTCTTCAAGGTCATCTACGGCGTGGAGTGCTACCTGGTCGACGATCTCAAGAAGAGCGTGACCTATCTGGGCGGTCCGGAGACGGACGAGACCCCCTTCGAGGGCCAGTCCTACGTGATCTTTGACCTGGAGACCACCGGTTTCTCCCCGGAGAATGACCGCATTATCGAATTCGGCGCTGTGAAAATGGTGAACGGAGAGGTGACGGAACGCTTCTCCGAGTTCGTCGACCCCAAAATGCCCATCCCCTACCGGATCACCCAGCTGACCAGCATCACTGACGACATGGTCATCGGAGCCGACACCATCGAAGACGTGCTGCCCCGTTTCCTCGCTTTTGCCGAGGGCTGCGTGCTGGTGGGCCATAACGTGGCCTTCGATATCGGATTCGTGCGGGCCAAGGCCAGAAGGCTGGGGCTGAGCGCGGACTTCACGACGGTGGACACCATGGGCCTCGCCCGTGTCCTCTTGCCGGGACACGCCCGCTATACCCTGGACGCGGTGGCCAAGGTCCTCAAGGTCGAGCTGGGCCACCACCACAGGGCGGTGGACGACGCGGACTGTACCGCCAGGATCTTCCAGAAGGAGCTCCCCCTGCTGGCCCAGGCCGGCGCGGACACCTTCGGCGGGGCCAATGCCCTGGGCGACGACAACGTGGACCTCATGAAGAGGCTGCGGACCCATCACTGCATCCTGCTGGCCCAGAACAGCGTGGGACGGCACAACCTCTACAAGATGGTGAGCGACTCTCACCTCAAATACTTCTACAAAAAGCCCCGGATCCCCAAGAGCCTTCTCATGAAGCACCGGGAGGGGATCCTGGTCGGCAGCGCCTGCGTCATGGGAGAGCTCTTCGAGGCCATCCTGGAGAACCGGTCCGAGGAGGTGATCGCCCAGATCGCGTCCTTCTACGACTATCTGGAGATCCAGCCCAGGGACAACAACCGTTTCCTCCTGGAATCCCCCAAGATGCAGGATAAATATCCCCACATCCGCACAGAGGAGGACCTTCTGGACCTCAACCGGCGGATCGTGGACCTGGGCGACAAGCTGGGCAAGCCCGTGGTGGCCACCGGCGACGTCCATTTCATGGATCCGGAGGACGAGATCTACAGGAGCATCATCCAGGCCGGCATGGGCATGGCCGAGGAGGATCCCGCGCCCCTCTATTTCCGCACCACCGACGAGATGCTGGAGGAGTTCGCCTACCTGGGCGCCAGAAAGGCCAGGGAGGTGGTCATCACCAACTCCCGGCGTATCGCCGACATGGTGGACGCCATCTCCCCCGTCCGTCCGGACAAGTGCCCGCCCGTCATCGAAAACAGCGACGAGCAGCTGCGGGAGATCTGCTATACCAAGGCCCACTCCATGTACGGGGATCCCCTCCCCGCCGTGGTCGAGGAGCGGCTGGAGAGAGAGCTGAACTCCATCATCAAGAACGGCTACTCCGTCATGTACATCATCGCCCAGAAGCTGGTGTGGAAATCCGTGGAGGACGGCTATCTGGTCGGCTCCCGCGGATCCGTCGGATCCTCCTTCGTGGCGACCATGTCGGGTATCACGGAGGTCAACCCTCTGCCCCCGCACTATTACTGCACCGAGTGCTTTTATTCCGATTTTGACTCCCCCGAGGTGCGCAGCTACGCGGGCAAAAGCGGCATCGACATGCCCGCCCGGATCTGCCCCCGCTGCGGCAAGCCCCTGCACAAGGACGGCTTCGATATTCCCTTCGAGACCTTCCTGGGCTTCAAGGGCGACAAGGAGCCGGATATCGACCTCAATTTCTCCGGCGAGTACCAGTCCAAGGCCCACGCCTACACCAAGGTCATTTTCGGCCATGAACAGACCTTCAAGGCCGGGACCATCGCGACCGTGGCGGACAAGACCGCTTACGGCTACGTGAAGCACTATTTTGAAAACAAGGGGATCGCCAAGCGGAACTGCGAGATCGAGCGCCTGCTGGCGGGCTGCACCGGGATCCGGCGGAGCACCGGCCAGCACCCGGGCGGCATCGTCATCGTGCCGC
>DGGX01000073.1 GCA_002392385.1 Lachnospiraceae bacterium UBA3863 | reverse complement strand
CGCCAGGTTGCGCTGATTTGCCTGATGGCGCAGATCGGCAGCTTTGTCCCGGCAAAGGAAGCCTGCCTGCCGGTGTGCGACCGGATTTTCACCCGGGTAGGCGCCAGCGACGACCTGGCCAGCGGCCAGAGCACCTTCATGGTGGAGATGAGCGAAACCGCGCACATCCTCCGTAACGCGACGAAAAACAGCCTGATTATCCTGGACGAGATCGGCCGGGGCACCTCCACCTATGACGGCATGTCTATCGCCTGGGCGGTGATCGAGCACATCTCCAACCGCCATTATCTGGGGGCCAAGACCCTTTTCGCCACTCATTATCATGAGCTGACCGAGCTGGAGGGCAAGATCGACAATGTCAACAACTACTGCATAGCGGTCAGGGAGAGCGGTGACAATATCGTATTTCTCCGCAAGATCGTGAAGGGCGGCGCGGACAAGAGCTACGGCATTCAGGTGGCCCGTCTGGCCGGCCTGCCGGACATCGTCATCGACCGTGCCCGGGAGCTGGTGGCCCAGCTGTCCGACAACGACATTATGGACCAGATCCAGAAGATCCAGGCGGGGGGAGGCGGCAAGCCGGCCGGCAAGGCCCGGCATTACGACGATGTAGACCTGCAGCAGATGAGTCTCTTCGAGACCTCCTCCGACAAGGAGATCCTCCGCCAGTTGGAGGAGGCGGACATTCAGAACATGACCCCTCTGGATGCCCTGAACACCCTCTATCGTCTGCAGAGCGAACTGAAGAACCGCTGGAAGGCGGAATAAAAGCCGGGATAAAAGGCGGTATAAAAGGACAGAAGAGGAAGACAGAACAGGTAAGCGCGTATGAAGATCCATGTACTGAGTGCCGACACGATCGGCCGCATAGCCGCGGGAGAAGTGGTGGAGAGACCCGCCAGCGTTGTCAAGGAGCTGGTGGAGAATGCCATCGATGCCGGTGCCGGCGCCATCTCTGTGGAGATCCGCGACGGCGGCGCCGCCATGATCCGTGTCACGGACAACGGGTCCGGCATTGAAGCGGAGGATATTCCTCTGGCCTTCCGGCGCCATGCCACCAGCAAGATCCGGGACGACGCCGACCTGCAGCAGCTGGAGACCCTGGGCTTCCGCGGAGAGGCCCTGGCCAGCATAGCGGCCGTCTCCATGGTGGAGATCATCACCAAGACCCGCGGCAGCCTGACCGGCGTCCGGGCCGTCAATGTCCCGGAGACCTTCGCCGCCCAGGATGCTTCCGGACAGGGGGAGCCTGACCAGACCACCCGGCTGGAGACAGAGGAGATCGGCGCTCCGGACGGCACCACCATCCTGGTGCGGGACCTTTTCTACAATGTGCCCGTGCGCAAGAAATTCCTCCGCTCCGCCCGCGCGGAGACAGGCAGGATCGCGGGCCTCATGGAACAGTTCGCCCTGTCCCATCCGGACATTTCCTTCCACTTCCGGGCGGATGGCAGGGAGAAGCTCCACACCACCGGCAGCGGTGACCTCAAGGAGCTGATCTACCGGATCTACGGCAGGGAGACGGCCGGCCTGATCCTGCCGGTCAGAGCCGAGGAGGACGGCCTGGTCCTGGAGGGCTTTGTGGGCAGGCCCGAGACAAGCCGCGGCTCAAGGAGCTTCGAGACCTTTTTCGTCAACGGGAGAATGCTGCAGAGCGACCTTCTGTCCACGGCTCTGGAGAAGGGCTACAGGACTGACCTCATGCAGCACCGGTTCCCCTTCGCGGTCCTGCACCTGCGGATGCCGCCCTCGGAGGTGGACGTCAATGTGCACCCCAACAAGATGGAGGTCCGGTTCACCGACAGCCGGAAGATCCTGCAGTTCGTGGACGAGGAGGTCCATAAGGCCCTGCACAGCTACGAGCTGATCCCGCGGGAGAAGCCGGAAACATACGCGGAGGAGCTGCAGCGGCAGCGGCAGGAAGAGGCGGAGAGAGAAGAGACCCTGCAGAAGGAAGCGGCCCCGGAGCCCTTTGAGAGCGCTGCCCGGGAACCCCGGATCCCTGCCCCCTCCTCTTATGAAAGTACCCTGCAGGCCGCGCCCGCGGCCTTTGTGCGGGACAGCCTTACCTTCGGCGGGCAGGAAGACCAGGAGGATCTCTTCTTCGATGACCGGCGCAGAACGGACCCGGTAAACACCAGCACACCGATCCCCGCGGCACCTGCTGATGCCTCCGCAGAGGCGGCCAGTCAGCCGGCGGACCTGCGGCCTGTGCAGATGGAGCTTTTTGCCGGCACTGATTTCGAGCCGGTGCCGGAGGAACGTTTTCTCACGGAAGAGAAGGCGGCCTTCTTCCGGATCGTCGGACAGATCTTCGGCACCTACTGGATCGTGGAGGAGTCCGACAGGCTCCTGCTGATCGACCAGCATGCCGCCCACGAGAAGGTCAATTATGAGCGGATCATGAAGAGAGTCACGGGCAGGACGGACGCGGCCGGCACCCAGCAGCTGCTCCCGCCCAGGGCCGTCACCCTCAGCGGAAGAGAAGAGGAGGCCTACCAGCGCTGCGCAGACGTCTTCCGCCAGCTGGGTTATGAGATCGAGGACCTGGGACAGGGCTCCTACGCCATACGGGGCATACCCCTGGAGCTCTTCAGCAGCGATCCCGTGGAGCTCTTCAGGGATACCCTGGACGAGATCATGGGAGACAGGCTGCAGGGCAAGCCGCAGATGATCCTGTCACGGATCGCCACCATGTCCTGCAAGGCGGCTGTCAAGGGCAGCTCCCTCCTCAAGAGGGAAGAGGCGGAGACCCTGATCGGCGAACTGCTGACCCTGGAAGATCCCTACCATTGTCCCCACGGGCGCCCCACCATGATCATCATGGACAAGAGCGACATGGACAGGAAGTTCAAAAGGCTCGTGTGACGCAGCAATTATCCCTCATCAGACAGAGAAGAAAGGCCAGGATGACCATGACTGAGCATATTCCAAAGATGACCGGTCAGCCGGATCCCCGCCCGCCGCTGGTCATCGTAGCCGGTCCCACAGCCTCCGGCAAGAGCGACGCGGCCGTCCATCTGGCCCGGGTCTTTCAGGGCAGTGTGATCTCCGCGGATTCCATGCAGGTATACCGGGGCATGGATATCGGCAGCGCCAAGATCACGGAGGAGGAGATGCAGGGCATCCCCCACTATCTCCTGGATGTGGTCGACCCCGAAGAGGAGTGGAACGTTGTCCGTTTCCGGAATGAGGCGGACGCGGCCGTGCGGGATATCCTGGCCAAGGGCAGACTCCCCATCCTGGCGGGAGGCACGGGCTTCTATATACAGGCCCTGCTCTACCAGGTGGATTTCACCCGGATGGAAGCCGATGACGCCCTCCGCGCTTCCCTCCAGTCACTGGCGGAGGACAAGGGCCCCCAGGCCCTGCACGCCATGCTGATGGAAGAGGATCCCGAGGCGGCGGCCCAGATCCATCCCAACAATGTAAAAAGGGTCATCCGCGCCCTGGAGTTCGCGCGCCTTAGCGGCGGCAGGATCTCTGACCACAACCGGGAACAGAGACAGCGCCCGCCGGCCTTCCGGACCGTCTTTATGGTCCTGAACGTGCCCCGGGAAGAGCTCTACAGGCGGATCGACCTGCGGGTCGACCGGATGATGGAGAGAGGCCTTGTGGAAGAGGTGGAGAGGCTGCGGGCGGCCGGCCTGAGCAGCCGGGACGTCTCCATGCAGGGGCTGGGCTATAAGCAGCTCCTTCAGTACATGGACGGTGAGTTCAGCCTGGAGGAGGCCGTAAGACGGATCAAAAGAGATTCCCGTCACTATGCCAAACGGCAGCTCACCTGGTTCCGCAGAGAACCGGACGCGGTCTTCATCGACACCGATCGGTTCGATGACACCGCCGCGCTGTATACCTATATGGAGCAACTGGTCAGGGACAGGCTCTTTCCCCGGTGAAGGTCTTTTCACGGCACCGGAAAGGAAATACCGACGGGGCTGCCCGCGTGCAGATCCTGACAGACAGAAGAAGAGGAACGACAGTATTTATGGAAGAGAATTATCAGACACAGATCAATACAGACCGGGCAGATGGGAACATCACCGGGGAGACCATGGACAGGCTCTACGCGACTCTGGGGGTCTCTGACCGGGTCATGGCCTACGCCCGGCCTGTTCTGGAGGATCTGGAACCCCGTTTTCAGAGGATCGACGCCGGCGCTGAGCATGCCCAGCTGCGGATCCTGCGGGCCATGCAGAGGGCCCATATCGGCGAGGCACACCTGAAGGGCACGACCGGCTATGGTTATGACGATATAGGCCGGGACGGCCTGGAGCAGGTCTACGCGGACTATTTTGGCACGGAAGACGCGCTGGTAAGGCCCCAGATCACCTGCGGCACCCACGCCCTGGCCCTGGCGCTCATGAGCAACCTGCGGCCCGGCGACACCCTTCTATCCATCTCCGGCAAGCCCTACGACACCCTGGAGGAGGTCATAGGGATCCGGCCTTCCAGGGGATCTCTCGCTGAATACGGCATCGGCTACAGGCAGGTGGATCTCACCGAGGACGGAGAATTCGACCTGGCCGGGATCCGCAAAGCCCTGAAGAATGAAAGCGTCCGTCTTGTCGCCATTCAGAGGTCCAAGGGCTATGCTTCCCGCCGGACACTGACCATCGCCCAGATCGCCGCCGCCATCGAGACCGTCAGAAGCTGCCGCCGGGATGTCAGGATCATGGTGGACAACTGTTACGGTGAGTTCGTCGAGCGGCTGGAGCCCTCCCACGTGGGAGCGGATATGGTCGTGGGCTCTCTCATCAAGAACCCGGGCGGGGGACTGGCTCCCATCGGCGGCTATATCGCCGGCACCCGGGAGTGCGTGGAGAACGCGGCTGTCCGTCTGACCTCTCCGGGCCTGGGCAAGGAAGTCGGCGCCTCCCTGGACCTGCTGCCCGCCTTCTATCAGGGCTTCTTTATGGGACCCGTCGTCACAGCAGCGGCCCTCAAAGGCGCGGTCTTCGCGGCCCGCTGCTATGAGAAGCTGGGCTTTGAGGTCCTTCCCAACGGGACGGAAGAGCGCAGCGACATCATCCAGGCCATAACCTTCGGCACGCCTGAAGGCGTGATCGCCTTCTGCCAGGGCATCCAGAGCGCTTCCCCTGTGGACAGCTTTGTCAGTGCCCAGCCTGCTCCCATGCCGGGTTACGACAGCGACGTGATCATGGCGGCCGGTGCTTTTGTCTCCGGTTCCTCTATCGAGCTGAGCGCCGACGGCCCCATCAAGCCCCCCTACAATGTCTATTTCCAGGGCGGTCTGTCATGGCCTCACGCCAAGCTGGGGATCCTCCGGACCTTGCAGAATCTTCTTGACCGCGGTCTGATCGAACTATAGAATGTATTGAGCGAGCGTCCGCCCGCCTTCGCAGGAGCATATCAGAGCTTGTTGCAGGGAGGGCAGAAAATGAGTGAAGTCAACGTAAGAAACCAGGAAACCGAAAACATTTCAGCAATCACTTCGGAAAGCGCTTTCGAAAGTCCCGCTCCGGTCCGCAGGCATGCAGCGCCGGAGCCTTCAAGAGGGCTCCGCAAGGACCAGCTCCCCTACGAGCGGTTCATGGAGCGGGGGGCGGAGAGCCTGACAGACGCCGAGCTTGTGGCGATCATTCTCAGGACCGGCACAAAGGATCTCAGCGCCACGGAGCTGGCCGCCCGCGTATTGGAGCTCAAGGACCCGCAGAATCCGTCTCTGCTGTCTTTATATGACCTGCGCAGGGAGGATCTGGAGACTGTGCACGGGATCGGCTCGGTCAGAGCCGTCAAGCTGCTGGCCCTGGCGGAGATCAGCCTCCGCATGAATGCCCAGCGGCATAGCCGGACCCTGTCCTTCCGGGAGCCGTCCACCATCGCCGCGGTCTATATGGAGCGGCTGCGGCACAAGAAGAGCGAGCACGCCATCCTGCTGCTTCTGGACAGCCGCCTGTGCCTGATCCGGGAGGTGGCCCTGTCCGTCGGAAGCGCTGAGATGACTGTTCTGCCCATTCGCAGAATATTTGAAGAAGCACTGCATGATGCCGCCTCGGGTATCGTTCTGCTCCACAACCATCCGAGCGGCGATCCCACGCCCAGCGAAGAGGACCTCCGTGTCACGGAGCGGATCGCCGGGGCCGGAAAGCTTTTGGATATCCCGCTGCTGGATCACCTGATTATCGGAGACCTGCGCTATACCAGTATGCAGGAGGAAGGATATCTGCCTTGAAGGGCAAGGATCTTTTTAATGGAAATCAAAAACGCAGGGCCCTGGCCCTGTGCGCTGTCGCAGCTGTTCTGGCACCGGTGCTGGTCCTGCGTCTTTTTTGGATGCAGGTGATCCACTATGACCGCTACAGGCAGGCCCTGGACGACCGTCTGACCAGAACGGTCACTGTTCCCGGCAGGAGAGGACGGATCCTGGACAGGGAGGGCCATGTGCTGGCGGACACCCGCACAGTGCGGAGCATCGCCCTGGTGGACACCACGGACCCCTACGATCCCGACGGGAACAGGCTGCTCAACGAAGAGATCGGGCTGCTGATCGACACCGCGGAGGATGCCGGGGCCTCTGTCAATGACAGCTTCTCCATCCGGGCGGATGCCAGCGGCTACAGCTATACCGTTTCCGGCTGGGAGCTCACCCGTTTTCTCGCGGACATCTACGGCTATGCCGATCCGGACGACATGACGCCCCAGGAGAAGAGCAAGAGCGCGGCGGATGCGGTGGCCGACCTCTGCGCCCGTTACGAGATCGAGACGGGGGGAGAAGAGGAGATGCCGCCCCGCAGGGTCCTGCAGCTGATCTCCTTCCGCTGGCAGCTGTCCCTGCACGCCTACCAGAAATATATTCCCACCATTATCGCCCCGGATGTGGATCAGGAGACCGCCGCGGAGGTGCTGGCCCTGGCCCGGGACTATCCCGGAATCAGCGTGGAGACCTCCTACGCCCGTACCTATACGGATCCGGAGTACTTCTCCGGCATCATCGGCTATATGGGCGAGGCCACGGAAGAAGAGGCACAGGCCCTGACGGACAAGGGCGTCAGCTGCCGTACCGGAGACCTGATCGGCAAGGCCGGTCTGGAGGCTTCCATGGAGACGGAGCTGCGCGGCGTCAGCGGCAGCGAGACCATCATCGTGGACAGCCTGGGCCGTGAACTGGAGCTGCTGGATACCCGCAGACCGGAGGACGGAGCGGACATCCGTCTGACCATTGACCGGGACCTGCAGCGGGCAGCCTACGACCTGACCGAGCAGTATCTGGCGGACATCCTGCTGGACAAGATGATCGACAGGACAGCTGTCATGGTCACGGATGAGAACACGACCGACAGCCAGATCCGCATTCCCTCCGGAGACGTCTACGCAGCCATTCTGCTGAATATCGTGGATATGTCCCATTTCAGCGCCTCAGGCGCTTCCGATGAGGAGAAGGCCCTTCTGCAGGCCCGCGTCGATTACGGTACAAAGGTGCGCGACGCCATGACGGCGGAACTGCGCGAATACCATACGGCTTACGAGAATCTGTCCGTCGAGTACAGGTATTATCAGTACCGGATGATCCAGCTGCTCTATGACTCCAATATTCTCGTGCGGGACCGCATAGACACCTCCGACAGTGTTTATACGGCATGGACGGAAGAAGAGACGGCCTGCATGTCCGATTTCCTGGACAGGGCCATAGAACAGGGCTGGATCGATCCCGAGGCCCTGGGACTTCCCAGAGACACGCGTGACAGCGGCGTCCTGCGGGAGGCTCTGGAGACCTTTCTGCTGGATGCCGTGGACAGTGACATGGATCTGATCGCGGCCGAATATCGTTTCATGATCGCCAATGGTGTCATTACCGGCGACCAGATCCTGCGGGTCATGATCATTCAGGACGCCGTGCCCATGGCCGAAGAGGACAAGGAAGCCTACATGCAGGGCTATATCTACTCTTATAATTTCCTGCGCAGCCGCATCGCCCAGCTGGATATCACACCGGCCCAGCTGGAGCTGGATCCCTGCACGGCCTCCGTCGTCGTCACAGACGTATACTCAGGCGCTGTGTTGGCTATGGTGTCCTATCCCGGCTATGACAATAACCGGATCCATGAGGGCAGCTACTACCGGAGTCTCATGACCCGGCATTCTCCGCTGGTCAACACGGCCGTCCAGACCCTCACAGCCCCCGGCTCCACCTTTAAAATGGTCTCCGCGGCCGCCGGCGCGGGGGAGGGTGTCATAGATAAGGATGAATGGATCCACTGCGGCGGCATCTTCCGCAAGATCGATCCTTCGCCCAAGTGCTGGATCTGGCCAGGCGGACACGGTTCCATGAATATGGAGAGCGCCATCGCCAATTCCTGCAACACCTACTTCTATGAGCTGGGCTATCGTCTGGGCGAGGGAGACCAGCATACGGACGGCAAGCCGGACGACGCGCTGGGAACGGAGAAACTGGCCAGATACATCCGCTATTTCGGCCTGGACCGTCCCTCCGGCGTGGAGGTGGAGGAGGCGGATCCCATCCCTGCTTCTTCCGATGTGGTCCGCGCCTGTATCGGTCAGTCGGACAACCGCTACACCACCGCCGGCCTGGCCAGATATGCCGCGGCTGTGGCGACCAGGGGCCGTGTCTGCAAGCTGACCCTGATCCGGAGCATCGAGGAGCGCAGCGGGCAGTCAACAGCCAACACCCCTGTGATCCTGGAAAATGACAGCGGCGTCGAGGTATCTGACGAGACCTGGGAAGTCATTCATAACGGCATGCGCCGGGTGGTGAGAGGAGAGTATTATTTCAACAGCCTGCAGGATAAGGGTGTCTGCGGCAAGACCGGTACGGCGGAGCACGCTCCCGGTGAGCCCAGCCATGTCCTCTTCGTCGGCTTCGCCCCGGCGGAGAATCCTGATATTTCCATAGCCGTGCGTATCCCCAACGGCTACAGCTCGACCTACGCAGCCCAGCTGGGAGCCCAGGTCATGCGCTACTATTTCGGAACAGAGAGTCTGGAGCAGCTTCTGGGGGAAGGCACACCCGGTTATACCTATTCCGGAGACTGAGAGGGCCTATGAAGATCAAGAGCTATCCCAACGGCATAACCCTGCGTCTGGACGCGGATGTCCCCTTTCCTGATCTGCTGGAGGAGGCAGCCGTCCAGTTCAGAAGCACCCGCAAATTTTTCGGCAAGTCACAGCTCGCCCTGCGTCTGGAGGGACGTCCCCTCACATCCGCGGAGGAGGATGCCCTTCTGGAGGTGATCCTCCGGGAGACGGACCTGCAGATCAGCTGTATCCTGAGCCCGGAGGGAGAAGAGGACAGACTCTTCGTGCGGGCCCTGCGGCAGGAAGGGGTCATCGAAGGTGATCCCAGGCCGGACCTGCGCCTCTTGCACGTGCGGCAGGGGTCCCTGCGGCCGGAGGAATCCGTCCATGAGGAGAGGAGCCTCCTGATGATCGGCGACATTCCGGAAGGCGCGGAGCTCTACTGTAAGGGAAGTGTGATCCTGCTGGGTACCCTGGAGGGCCGTCTGATATGCCAGGGGCGATTCGCCTATGTGCGAAGGCTGGCCTCGAAGAAGATCACGGTGGCAGGCATGGCCCCGAGGGAGAAGAGCGGCGGTCTCCGCAGCCTTCTGCGGCCGGAGGAGGACTGCCTCCTGGTCGCTGACGGAGAGACCCTGCACAGAGTGGAAGCCGGAGATCTCTCCGGATGGCTTCTTGAAAACACCACGAGCCTTTTCGGGGCCCGCCCCGCGGAGGAGGAGCTGCTTTGAAGGAAGACAAGGAAAAATCAGCATTCTTTTCTTTACGCTGTCTGTCAGACATGGACTGGGCGCTGTGGCTCCTGGTCCTTTCAGCATGCGCGATCGGCATCCTGGGCATCGGTGCTGCGCAGGACAACACCTTTCGCTTCACACTTGCTGATCCTGCCGGGCGTCAGCTGGCGGGCATCGCGGCGGGATGCCTGGTGGCCGCTCTGGCGGCTTCCGTCGATTACCGCCGCATCCTGGACAGCAGATTCTTCCTTCCCGCCTGCTATCTGTGCATGATCGGTCTCCTGATGGCTGTGGTCCTGTTCGGGACCTATGTTTACGGTGCCAGAAGATGGATCATGATCGGAGGTATTTCGGCTCAGCCCTCAGAACTTGTTAAATTCCTGTTGATTTTATTCTATGCAGAGTTCATAATAAGGCTGAGAAAACAGGCGTCTTCTATGGTGATTTTGACGAGTGCCTTCGTGCTGGGCCTGCCTGTCCTGTTTCTCACAGCAAGACAGCCGGACCTTTCCACCACCCTCGTGATGGCCGTCATTATCTGCGGATGCGTCTATGCCGCCGGTCTTTCTTCCGCCATTATCGCCGGTGCCGGTGTATGTGCCGGTCTTCTCGGAGCCTTTGTACTGATAGAAGTTTCCGGCGGCGGATTCGGACTCCTGCGAGGATACCAGAACCTGCGGATCCTCGCCTGGCTGCATCCGGAAGATTACGCCGAAAGCTATGCCTACCAGACCATCAATTCCATGACAGCGATCGGATCAGGAGGCTGGATCGGTAAGGGATTCGCCGCAGCCGAGACACAGACACTCTACAGGACCGGATTTGTGGCATCTTCCACGACAGATTTCATCTTTACGGTCATCGGAGAGACGATGGGCTTTGCAGGCTGTGTGCTGGTGATCCTTCTCATGCTCGGCATAGCGGCCAGGATCTTCCTGATCGCCTTCCGGTGCCGGGATCCGAGAGGATCCGTGATCTGCATGGCTGCCGGTCTGTGGATCATCGTACAGAGCTATATGAACATCAGTGTGGCGACAGGCCTGCTGCCCAATACCGGCATCCCGCTCCCCTTCATCAGCTATGGTCTGTCAAGTCTTCTGAGCCTGTTTGCCGCTGTCGGACTGGTTATGAGCGTCCGGATTCATGATCGCCGCATCACAGCAGAATCTACTACATCTCAGGAACGGAGCGAAGAATGAACATTGCTTTGATCGCACATGACGCGAAAAAGAAACTTATGCAGAATTTCTGCATAGCTTACAGAGGCATTCTGAGCCGTCATACCCTATATGCCACCGGGACCACGGGACGTCTGATCGAGGATGTCACCAGTCTGAATGTCCACAAACAGCTGGCCGGACACCTGGGCGGCATGCAGCAGATCGGCGCCAGAATAGAACAGAATGAGATGGATCTGGTCATCTTCCTGCGCGATCCGCTGAACCCCAAGACCCATGAGCCGAATGTCAATTTCGTCGTGCGGCTCTGCGACCAGCACAATATCCCCCTGGCCACCAATCTGGCCACGGCGGAGCTGCTGATCAAATCACTGGACAGAGGAGACTTTGAGTGGCGTGAAATGTACAAGTAATCTTTCAGAGACAAACAACAGAGCGTATGGAACAGCCGGACGCCGCACAAGCGTCCGGCTCCTTAAAGTATCCATTCTCGCGGCGGCCTGCGCGGCCATGCTCCTGACGGGCTGCAGCCGCAAATACTCACAGGCTTTTGAGGACAATCTGGGCCAGCCGGCCTTCCGTCTGGTCAACCGTGAGGTGGAGTACGCCCAAAGGGCCCGGCCCTTCGCGGCGGACCTGTGCCTCTGCGTCGTCGACGGCACGGCAGAAGAGCCTGCCAAGATCAAGGATGTCGGTGCTGCAGGCCTTTTTGACCTGTCCGGTCTGCGGACGCTCAGGGCACAGAACCTCACTGAAAAGGTCTATCCCGCCAGTACCACCAAGATCATGACAGCCTACCTGGCGCTCAAATACGGCGATATGTCCAAGACGCTGACGGTCAAGAAGAGTACCATCAACCTGCCCTGGGACGCCCAGCAGCTGGGACTGGCGGTGGGCGACAAGATGACCATGGAGCAGGCCCTTCATTATCTGCTGGTCTTCTCCGCCAATGACTGCGCCAATCTCATTGCCGAGGATATCGGCGGCAGCCAGGACGGCTTCGCTGAGCTTATGAACAAGGAGGCCGCGGCCCTGGGTGCCGTGGGGACTCACTTTGTGAATGCCCACGGGCTGCATGATGCCAAGCACTATACGACGCCCTATGACCTCTATCTGATCTTCCACGCGGCGCTCCAGTATGAGGAGTTCTCGGAGATCATCCACATGTCGGATTATTCCACGGCCTTCCGCGATAAGGACAACAATATCCGCAACATCTATGTGGAGGCCACGGATGTCTATCTGAACGGCGGCATGAAGGCGCCGGAAGGCATCAAGGTCATCGGCGGCAAGACCGGCTGGACCGATGAGGCAGGCGCCAATCTGATCCTGTGCTCGGTCACCGATTCCGGCAGGGAGTACGTATCCGTGGTCATGAAGGCCCCGGACTACAACAAGCTCTACGCCCGGATGACCGACCTGCTCAAGGAAGCCGCCGCGGACGCGCAGTCCATGGAAGAGTAAAGGACATTGCTTTTCCATGACGTGTCCATTATAATGATTACAGAGACATACACGATACCCCTCCGTTTCCGGCAGGAGACATATGCCGGTCACGGAGACAATACAATACAGGAGGGCACTCATCATGGTACAACTGATCGCCGGCAGCAAAGGTAACGGTAAGACCAAATATCTGCTTGACAAGGTCAACAAAGAGATCCGCACTACGCAGGGAAGCATCTGCTATCTGGACAAGAATGCCAAGCATATGTTCGAGCTCAACAACCGTGTCAGACTGATCAATGTCAGAGATTTCCGAATTTCCAACGCGGACCAGTTTATTGGATTTGTTGCCGGTATCATTTCTCAGGATCATGACCTTGAACAGATGTACTTTGACAGCTTTCTGAAGATTGCTCGTCTGGAAGGCCAGGATATTACTGCTACAATCAA
>DGGX01000150.1:4841-5065 GCA_002392385.1 Lachnospiraceae bacterium UBA3863 | reverse complement strand
CACTTCTACGCCGAGATCATCGATCCCGAGACCGGCGAGGTGCTGCCCGAGGGCTCCAAGGGTGAGCTGGTCTTCACCTCTCTGGACAAGGAGGGCTTCCCTCTGCTCCGCTACCGCACCAAGGACATCTGCATCCTGAGCCGCAAGCCCTGCTCCTGCGGCCGCACCCATGTGAAAATGACCAAACCCATGGGCCGCAGCGACGATATGATGATCATCCGCGG
>DGGX01000150.1:2694-4785 GCA_002392385.1 Lachnospiraceae bacterium UBA3863 | reverse complement strand
ACGTCTTCCCCAGCCAGATCGAAGCGGTCCTGCTCAAGGAAGGCTATACGCCCAACTATCAGATCGTCGTCGACCGTGCCAACAACACCGACACCTTCGATGTCTACGTGGAGTTCAGCCCGGACCAGTTCTCCGACAAGATCGCGGACATCCAGTCCCGTGAGAAGGAACTCAACGGGGCCATGCGCTCCATGCTGGGCATCGGGCCCAAGATCCACCTCGTGCCGCCCAAGTCCATCGCGCGGTCCGAAGGCAAGGCCGTCCGTGTTATCGACAAACGTAAGCTTCACGACTGAATAAGGAGGTCATCATGGCGATCACACCCGGCGATGGATATAGCCGGTAACGGGCATATAGGGAAGGGCATATAATTAAGAAAGAACAGTCTGTCGGTTTGGGGGCCTTATGGCCCCCGACAGGCTGTTTTTCAGCATTTTTTCGCACTTGTCCTTGCATCTTTGGACAAGCTGTGTTAAGATGTCACCGAAATGGATAGTGTAAGTAGTGAAGTGGACCTGCAAGTCCGCTTTTTTGTTGGGTAAAGGACCATGGCCGGATACAGAGAGATCGAGGAGAGAACAGAAGCGCTTGCGGCCCCCATCGCGGCTGCCAACGGCGTCCGCATCTATGATGTGGAGTATGTCAGGGCCGGCGGTGAGTACAGCCTGAACGTCTTTATCGACAAGGACGGCGGGGTCAACATCGGAGACTGTGAGGCCGTCAGCAGGCCCCTGTCCGATGCCCTGGACGAGGCGGATTTCATCGCGGATGCCTACACACTGATCGTATCCAGTCCGGGCCTTGGCAGGAAACTCACCCGGGACAGGCACCTGGCCCAGAGCATAGGCATGGATGTGGAGATCCGTCTCTACAAGGCGGACCCGGAGACGGGAACCAAGGATCTGTCGGGAGAGCTTCTGGGCTACGACAGCACCAGCATTCGCCTCATGACGGAACAGGGAGAGAGAACGCTGACCAGGAAATCCGTCGCCGTGATCCGGCTGGCGCTGGACTTCTGAAACGATTCCGGCCGGACGGAATACAAGGACATAAGAGCAAAGGAGCAGAGATGAGAAGAAGTACCAAGAAAGCTGCGGAGGGACCGAGCGAGAAGGAGAGAGTCGGAGAGCTGCATGCGGCGATCATGATGATCTGTCAGGAGAAGAAGATCAGTCCCGACGTGCTGTACGACGCGATCGAGAACTCATTGCGCACAGCCTGCAAGAGCCATTTCGGCAAGGAAGACAACATCAGCGTCGAGATCAACAGAGAGACTTCTGAATTTCATGTCTACGCGGTCAAGACTGTGGTGGGAAGCCCCGAGGAGGTCGAGGACCCCATGCTGCAGATCACTCAGGACCAGGCCGTGCAGCTCCACCTCAACAGCGAGATCGGCGCCGAGGTGCGCGTGGATATCAACAGCCGTGATTTCGGCCGTATCGCCACCGCCAACGCCAAGAACATCATCACCCAGAAGATCCGGGAAGAGGAGAAGAACGCGGTCATCAACTACTTCAGCGAGATGAAGAACCGCGCCGTCACCGGTATCGTGGGTCGCCGCTTCGGCAGGAACATCAGCATCAACCTCGGCAGGGCCGACGGTGTGCTGCCTGAGAAGGAGCAGATCCCCGGTGAGGTCCTCAATCCCGAAGATCACATCAAGGTCTACATCACCGAGGTGCAGAACAACAGCCGCGGTCCCAGGATCCAGGTCAGCCGCTCCTCCAGGGAGCTGGTCCGCTGCCTCTTTGAGACCGAAGTGGCGGAGATCGCCCAGGGCATCGTGACCATCGAGAGCATCGCCCGAGAGGCCGGCAGCCGCACCAAGATCGCCGTGTGGTCCAATGATCCCGACGTGGACGCGGTTGGCGCCTGTGTCGGCGTCAACGGCAGCCGTGTCAACGCCATCGTCCGCGAGCTCTGCAAGGACGGCAGAGAGAAGATCGATATCGTCAACTGGGACGACAACCCGGGCGAGCTGATCAAGAACGCCCTGTCTCCCGCCAAGATCACGGCCGTGTTCGCGGACCCCGAGGAGCGCAGCGCCAAGGTCGTCGTGCCGGACTACCAGCTGTCCCTGGCCATCGGCAA
>DGGX01000150.1:0-2641 GCA_002392385.1 Lachnospiraceae bacterium UBA3863 | reverse complement strand
TCGGCAAGGAGGGCCAGAACGCCCGTCTCGCCGCCAAGCTTACCGGCTACAGGATCGATATCAAGAACGAGACCCAGGCCAAGGATGCCGTCGGCTTCCGTTACGAGGATTACGAGGACTACGACGAGTACGATGAGTACGAGGAGGAGGCCTACACCGGCGAGGACGGCGCTCCCGCCGACGAGATCTACGAGGACAGCTACGAAGAGGAAGCATATTCCGAAGAAGAGACAGAGTGAACCGGTTTCCGGCATCGTGAGGAGATGACACCATGATCAAGAAGATCCCGATGCGGCGCTGCATCGGCTGCGGTGAGAGCAAAGAGAAGAAAATGCTGATCCGCGTGATCCGCAGCCCCGAGGGCAGGATCATGACCGATCCCACCGGCAGGGCTGCCGGGCGGGGAGCCTATCTCTGCAGAGATCCCGAGTGCCTCAGGAAGGCCGTCCGCAGGAAGTCCCTCAACAAGGCCCTGCGCGACAACGTGCCGGCGGAGATCTACGCGGAACTGGAGAAGGAGCTGAGAGCGGAGTGACGGACAGGATCTATACCCTGCTGGGCCTGGCCCAGAAGGCCGGCCGGATCAGTGCCGGCGAGATGGCGCAGCAGGCGGTCAAGGACCGGAAGGCCCACCTTCTGATCATAGCCGGGGACGCCTCCGGCAATACCCGGGAGAAGCTCGTGCGCATGGCCGAGAATGCCGGCGTATCCTGGGCTCTGTACGGAGATATGGAGTCGCTGGGACACGCGGTGGGCAAGGCCGACAGGGCCTGCCTGGCGGTGAGAGACCGGGGCTTCGCGGCAAGCCTGCGGGGACTCCTGGAGGGACAGGGCGTCGAGCTGCACGGAGAGCTCCGCAGACACAGAAACAAAGACAGGCACAACGTGTAGTCCTTACAGGACAGATACGGTGTGAGAAGATATAAGATACCATCATTATTCAAGGGAGGGCGCGGTAAAGTTGTCAGAACAGAACAATGAAAGAGAAGGCAGAGCACCGGAAGACAAGAAGAGGCCTCAGCGGCCTGCTTCCGCAGACGGGAAGGCTCCTGTCAAAAAGAAGAAGATCATTATCGTGACGGGCAGCTCCGGGAGCGGCCGTCAGGGTGGACAGCGCGGCGCCTACAGTACGGGGAGCGGCGGCTCTTTTTCGGGCGGCGCACCCAGAAGACCCAGAAATGCCGGTCAGGCCGGGACGCCTTCCCAGGGCGGCGACAGACGCCGCAGAGAAGGTGCCAGGAATGACAGGCCCGCGGCGCAGAGCCAGCCCGCCCATCGCATCATCAAGCCGAGCGTCAAGCCGGTCCAGATGGAAGTGGATTACCATAAGCCGGTCCAGCAGCCCGTGCGCAGACCCCAGGAAGAGCCTGTGGTGAACGTGCCCGTGGAGGAGACGGCGGCAGCGCCCGAGATCCGTGTGGAGTCACCCGCCCCCGCCCCTGTACAGGCAGCGGAGACGGCGGCAGCGCCTGCACCCGCACCGGCAGAGACCCCCGCGGAGAGGCCCGCCCAGGTGCCCGCAGCGGAGACCCAGGCGCCCGTACAGAAGCCCCAGGAGGCCCCTGCCCGCGAGGCGGAGCCGGCCCCTGTGGAGGTCCCTGTACAGAAGGCAGCCGAGACACCCGCTGAGCCCGCCCCCGCGCCGGCCGCCCGGGAGACTGTGACGCCCGCGGCAGCGGAAGAGGGACGCAGGGAGAGAACTGAACGTTCCGACAGACCTGCGCGCACAGAGCGCACAGACAGAGGCGACCGCCCGGAGAGGACCGACAGAGGCCCCCGTCCGGCCAGAACAGGCAGAGACGGACAGAGACCGGGCTACGGCACAGGCCGCACGGACAGAGGCGACCGTCCGGAGAGGACCGACAGGGGCGACAGAGGTCCCGCGGGCTCCCGGTATGCTTCCGGCGGTGCCGGCAGAGACGGCCGTGACAACAGAGACGGCGCCAGACAGGGCGGCTTCGCGCCCCGCGGCGACGGCAGAGGCCCGGCCAGACCCGGTCAGGGAAGGCCTCAGGGCGGCAGACCCGGCTTTGGCGGACAGCAGGGCCGCGGTGCCGGCTTCGGCGAGGGCGGCAAGAGCCGTCGTCCCGCTGCGGGTCCCGGCAATTTTGCCACTGAGAAGAAGAGAGAAGACAATAAGCGCAAGGGCGGTCCCAAGCGCGACGAGCGCTCCAGAAAGGACCGCATCTACACGGAGGACGAGACCACCAGGAAGAACCGTCCCGGCAGATTCATCAAGCCGGAGAAGCGGCCTGAGGAGAAGGTCGAGGAGCAGATCAAGCTGATCACCATCCCCGAGAAGATCACCATCCGTGACCTTGCCGAGAAGATGCATATCATGCCCGCGGAGATCATCAAGAAGCTCTTCCTCCAGGGTCAGGTCATGACCCCCAACTCGGAGCTCGACTACGCGGAAGCCGAGAAGATCGCCGAGGAGTACGAGATCTTCTGCGAGCAGGAGGAGAAGGTCGATGTCATCGAGGAGCTCCTGAAGGAGGAGGATGACAGCGAGGAGACCATGGTCCCCAGACCGCCGGTCATCTGCGTCATGGGACACGTTGACCATGGTAAGACCTCCCTGCTGGATGCCATCCGTAAGACCAATGTCACCGACAAGGAAGCCGGCGGCATCACCCAGGCC
>DGGX01000191.1 GCA_002392385.1 Lachnospiraceae bacterium UBA3863 | reverse complement strand
CCTGGTCGATGGCCACGTCCACGAAGACGGAACCCTTCTTCATCTTGGACAGGTAGGCGCGCTTGAAGAGCTTGGGCGTCGAGCCGCCGGGGATGAGGACGGAGCCGATGACGAGGTCAGCCTCTGTGACGGCCTTCTCCACGTTGCTCTCTGTGGAGACGAGGGTCTGGATGCGGGAGCCGAACATGTCGTCGAGCTGCTCGAGGCGCTTGAGGTTGATGTCGAGGATGGTGACGTCAGCGCCCATGCCGACGGCAAGCTTGCAGGCGTTGGCGCCGACGGTGCCGCCGCCGAGGATGGCCACGCGGGCCTTGGGGGTGCCGGGAACACCGGCAAGGAGGACGCCTTCGCCTCCGAACCGCTTCTCAAGATACTTGGCGCCTTCCTGGATGGAGAGGCGGCCGGCGATCTGGCTCATGGGCGCCAGGAGCGGCAGGGAGCCGTCTGTCTCGCGCAGGGTCTCGTAGGCGATGGCGGTGACGCCGCCGGCCAGCAGCGCGTCCATCTGCTCCTTGTCCGCTGCCAGGTGGAAGTATGTATACAGAAGAAGTCCGTCATGGAAGAAGGCGTATTCCTCCTCCAGAGGCTCCTTGACCTTGATCATCATCTCGGAATGATCCCAGACAGCCTTCGCACTGTCCGACAGCACGGCGCCTGCCGCCGCATATTCCTCATCGGCAAAACCGCTCCCTTCGCCGGCACCCTTTTCGATCATCACTTCATGACCGGCGCTCACATAACTGCGCACATTGTCGGGGGTAAGGCCGACACGGAATTCATTGTTCTTGATCTCTCTGACACATCCGATCTTCATGCAAAAAACCCTTTCTGCCCCGCGAACCGGGGCATGCGGACTCTGCGGACAGCTGACCGCAGATACCGCCGCAAAAACAAAAAACCAACCTGAAAAACTATACCTAAAGATACTACAGATCGATGGATATTGCACATAATAGTATTTTGGCTATAACTTGTCAAACGACAAGTAAATATAGATAATAATTAATAGAAAAGGAGGGACGGAATGGACGGAAAGGTCATAAAAGAATTGCAGGACCTTCGACTGCTGCAGTGGTCCCGGATCAGGCATTCCTCCGGGACGGCCGGATCTTTCCTGAAGGCCCGCACCACGGAGAAAGGGACCAAATGGTATTACAAACTGTCAGATTTCGACGCCTTCCGGGGGATCGTCGGGCATGAGTGCGTCAATGAGATCATTGCGGACAGGCTGCTGACCTTGTTGGAGGTGCCGCACGTACCCTATCAGCTGATCCATGCACGGATCAGCATCGACGGGCAGGAATATGTGACCTGGCTCTGCCGGTCCGCGGACTTCAAAAGGAAGGACGAGAGCAAGATCGCGCTGGACGCTTTCTACCAGATGGAGAGGGAACCGGGGGAGAGCCCCCTCGTTTTCTGCCGGAGGCAGGGATGGGAGCAGTATATCCGGCAGATGCTTGCTGTGGATTTCCTGATCCTGAACAGGGACCGCCACGGCGCGAATATGGAAGTGCTTCGCAGCCGCGCGGACCGGTCCTACCGGCTGGCGCCGCTGTTTGATCACGGGCTGTCTTTATACTTCTCCGTGCATGAGGATGAGAAGCTGGAGACAGAAGATCCCATGCGGGACAGGAGGGTGCAGTGTTTTGTCGGTTCGGGCAGTGCGTTGGAGAATCTGCGGCTGATTCCGAAAGGGGAGAGGCCCTTCACGGGGATATTGACGCGGAACGACCGGGAGAGGCTGTTTGAAGACCTTGAAGAGGCGATCTCTCCGGCGAGGCAGGAAGCTGTCTGGGACATGCTGTGGAGGAGGTGGCAGTATTATGAAAGCCTACGCGATTCGTGACAGAACCATCGACAGAAACAGGGATCTCGCCTGGCTTCTATATTATGAAAAGACACCGGAGTTCCATATCGAGATCAGCAGCCTGACGGATGAGTGGGAAGCGCCGCTGATCCTCTCGTCATACGTAAAAAGAGGACTGTACAGCGTGGGGACACAGGACAGTCTTCTCTGGGTGCGGCAGCGGATCGTTCCCCCCGACAGGCAGAATCTGGGGATGATCCTGAAGGAGAACGGGCTTGCGGAATATGACGAATACAGGCTGCTGGCGATCGCGGACGGGCGCTGCGCACAGGATGAGTGCTATATCGCAGCCCTGCAGCAGGGACGTTATCCGGAAGAACTGCAGGCGCGGCTGCGGACGAAGGTCCGGGAGATCTTCCGCACACAGGACAGCGTATGGGTGCTGTTCCGCGACGGCCTGGTCCGGAAGATACCGGACAGGGAACTGCTGGAATGTGCCCGGTCAGAACGGCTGAGGGCCTGTCAGGAACGCCTCGGAACACTCCGGGTGTGCGGCGGCGGGCATGCCCTGAACGTCGATGATGCCGGGGAGGTGCCGGCGGAGCAGCTGCGGATGGCCGGGAGAGAGGCCTCTATGGGTGCGGACGTCTTCCGGGCTTATATGCGGCAGAATCTGCTGAGCACGGCGGAAGCCGCGGACATACTGTGCTGTTCCCGGCAGAACATACAGGATCTGGTGAGGCGGGGAAGGCTGGTGCCGGTCATGGAACTGGGAAACACCTTCCTTTTCACCAGAGGAGACATAGAAGAGCTGTCCTCCTGAGGCGATCGGGAGGACAGCTCTGTCTTAACGGGTCATCAGAGATCTTTCGGAAGCAGCGGTCAGCCCAACTCCAGCACCAGGGCCTGCCAGCCCTCCAGGCGGATCGACAGCGCGCCGCCGTCACAAGGCCGGATGTCGGAGTCTTCCATATTATTGAGGAGCACCTTTCGCACCTGGCCGGGGAGGGGCAGTGTCTGCGGGGCATCCTGCCAGTTGGTCATGATCAGGAGGGTATGGGACTCACCCTTGCGGAGATAGCAGAGAGCGTTCGACGTCTCCTCCAGATAGGGGACCAGGTCGCCGTAGATGAGGGCGTCTGTGTAAGCGGGGTCCTTGCGCAGGCGGATCAGCTGCCGGTAGTAGTTGTAGACGGAATCCGGATCCGCCGCCTCGGCCTCCAGGTTGAGCTCCCTGTAATTCGGATTCACGGGCAGCCAGGGGCGGGCGCCGGGGGCGGCCGTCTCCATGAAGCCCGCATTGTCCCCGCCCGTCCACTGGTAGGGCGTGCGGGCGTTGTCCCTGCTCTGCCTGACGACGATGCGGAGGGCCTCCTCCGCCGGGACGTCGTCCTCGATCGCCACCCGGTACTGGTCAAGGGTGGAGATGTCGTCCACCTCTTCGATGGAGCGGATGACGGTGTTCTCCATGCCCAGCTCCTGTCCCTGGTAGATCCAGGGCAGGCCGCGGACGAAGAAGTAGCCGGTGGCCAGCATCTTTTTGGCCGCGGGGGTGCGGACGCCTTCGGGAAGGAAGTAGGAGACGCCGCGGGGCTGGTCGTGGTTCTCCAGGATGATCGATATGAAGCCGGTATTGCCGATCTTCTTCTGGGTGCCGAAAAGGGCGTGCTTATAGTCGTCGGGCGTGATCGGGTCGTTGCGGTGCCAGCCTCTGGGGCTCTGGCCCAGGACCGACTCCGCGAAGTCGTACATGGAGGAGAAGTAGCCGCCGTCGCCGATGAAGAGCGGGATGTCCTCCGGCTTCTCGTGGAAGACCTCGCCGACGGTGAAGGCGTCGTGGGGGGCAAAGCAGCGGTCCCGCATCTCCCCGAGGAATTCGCCGATGCCCTCCGCTTCCTCCAGCATCTGCCCGATGTCGGCGAGGCCGTCCTCCCGGTCGACAGGGTAGCTGCGCATGGGGAGGGCCTTCTTGATGTTGATGATGGCGTCGATCCGGAAGCCGGAGATGCCCTTGTCCAGCCACCAGTTGATCATCTTATAGACTTCTTCCCGCAGGTCCGGATTCTCCCAGTTGAGGTCCGGCTGTTTTTTATGGAAGACGTGGAGATAGTAGATGTCGTCATGACCGGGCAGCCTGTCCCAGACGGGGCCGCCGAAATAAGACCGCCAGTTGGTCGGAAGGGGCTCGCCGGGCTTGACGGTCCGGAGGTAGAAGAACTTCCCGTACCGGCCCTCCGGGTCCTCGCAGGCCTTGCGGAACCAGATGTTCTCATCGGAGCAGTGGTTGACCACCAGGTCCATGATGATGTGGAGGCCGCGTTTTTTCGCTTCGGCGATGAGCTGATCCATGTCCTGCATGGTCCCGAAGCGGGGATCGATGTCGTAGTAGTCGGCGATGTCGTAGCCCTGGTCCGCCAGAGGAGAGACGTAGACCGGGGACAGCCAGAGGATGTCGACGCCCAGGTCACGGAGATAGTCCAGCTTGCGGATGATCCCCTGCAGGTCGCCGATGCCGTCGCCGTTGCTGTCATAGAAGCTCTTGGGATAGATCTGATAGGCGACCTTGGTCTGCCACCACTTTTTTTCCATAAATGTGTCCTCCTGCTGCCGGGATCAGCCGGCGCTGCGCATGGCCTTACGGTATTCCGCCGGTCCCACGCCGATGATCCGCCGGAACTGTTTGATGAAGTTGCCCATATTTACGAAGCCGTTGTCCTCGGCGATCGTGCTGATGGGATCGTTGGTGGAGGCGACCCTGAGGGCCGCGTCGCGGATGCGGATCTCATTGACGTATGTGATCGGCGTCCTGCCCACGGTCTTTTTGAAGAAACGGCAGAAGTACTGCTCGTTCATATTCATGATGTCGGCCAGGTCGTGGATGTAGATCTTGCCGTTCTTGTGCCTTTCGATGTAGGTCATCACTTCCTTGAGGGCGACGCTGCGGGAGTCCTCGATCCCGCCGTCTGCCTTCTGCAGGGAGCCTGTCTCCGAGAGCTCCGCCAGGATCTCCATCAGTGCGCTCCGGATGCGGAGCTGGGCGTGCGGGGCACTGACGCGGAACTGGTCCACGGCGATCTCGTGGGCGTCCTCGAAGGTCCGCACGATCCGCATGTAGGCGTCCCGGACAGCGGGAAAGGCCGGATGGGCGGCGCTCACATAGAGGGGCAGGGAGAACTCCCCGCGGGTGAGAGGATAGATCAGGCCGCTGTCCGCGGCGTTGCCCACCAGGGAGGCCAGCATCTGCGGATCGAAGAGGACCGCCTGTTCCAGGTAATCCCGCTCGCTCCGGACGGAGTGCAGCGTTTCGCTGCCGACGAAGAAGAAGGCTTCCTCCGCGACGTTATAGATCTCCATGTTGACGCCGATCTGGAAGAGACCCTTTTCACAGTGGATGATCTCCAGGCTCCTGTGCCAGTGGTTCTTCGTGATCAGCGGCCTGCCGGGCAGTTCGATCCGCGCGTCGGCGCGGTACATGCTGCAGGGAAAGGAGACGGAGCCCTGGACGCGGGACTCCTGCAGTGCAGCCGGGTTGGTACTCATGGCAGATTCCTTTCGGGGCATCGGTTGACGGGCATCGGTATTGCTGTATAGAAATCATTAACGGAATACTGACTGTCAGATATGATTGTACATGGAAAAATGGCGTAAAAACAGGGATATTAGTGATTTTAAATTGCATTATATTGACATTCGGGGAACAAAGAGCCGCATATTTGAAGACAGTGTGCTCTATTCTTACCAAACAGGGGCGCCGCATGTGGTATAGTGTAACAGAGGGTGCCGGACAGCTGTGTCGTACCGGCACCGTCACCACGGCAGCACACTGACAGGAGGACAGCATGATCACCATCAAAGAGATCGCCCGGCAGCTGAATCTGAGCACGACCACCGTCTCCAATGTCATTCACGGGAAGACGGGAGAGGTCTCGCAGGCTACCATCGACCGCGTGGAGCGGTTCGTGCGGGAAGTGGACTACGTGCCCAATATCAGCGCCCGCAACCTGGCGACCAATTCCTCCAAGATCATCGGCGTCGTCCTGAAATCCCAGACCTACAAGTATGTCAGTATTCTGATGGACCCCTTCGTCTCGGAGCTGATCAGCGGGATCGAGGAGCGGCTCCGGGAGCACGGCTACTTCATGATGCTCTACATTTCGGACGACATTGCGGAGATCCTCAAGCACGTGAGCACCTGGAACGTCGACGGCCTGATCCTCTTCTATATGCTGGACGACGACGGGATCCGCGTGAGCGAGAAGTACGCCAAGCCGGTGGTCTGCATCGACACCTACTGCGGGGAGGGACTGCAGCACTTCGTGAACATCGGCCTCGAGGACGCCAAGGGCATGCACGATGTCACCCAGTACCTGATCTCCATGGGGCACAGAAAGATCGGTTTTCTCTCGGATAACAACGTCAACGTGGACAATGCCCGCTTCCGGGGCTACCGGACAGCCCTCCGGGAGGCCGGGATCGAATACAGCGACCGGAATTTCTTCCTGCTGCGGCCGGAGCGCGATGAGATCGACCGGAGCCTGGCCCAGCTCGTGGAGAAGGCAAGAGACTTCACCGCGGTGGCCTGCGTCTCAGACCTCTACGCCGTCCTCTTCATGGACGCCCTGCGGGATCACGGCATCCGCGTGCCGGAGGACCTGTCCGTGACCGGCTTCGACGACAACCTGTACGCGAGACTCCACAGGCCCGCGCTCACGACCGTGCACCAGGACGTCGCGGCGCGCGGCAGGCTGGCGGCGCAGACCCTGATCGACATCCTGCAGGGGAACCCCCCGGCCCGGCGCGAGATCCAGGCCAAGGTCTCCCTGGTGGTCCGTGATACCGTCATGCCGGTCGAAAAAATTGACAAGACCAGGTCAGAATAACGCAAAAGAAACTATATAGGTCCATCACGATGCACAAGGATGCGGGGTTTGATTTGGCAATAATAATCAAACCTCGCATCTTTTTATCCTTTTTGCAAACAAATATTGTAATATTGCTGAAAAATGGTAAGATAATAACAGCACTTATGCGCAAAAGGCAGTGTCTGCACACGAACATGTGTATACGTATCCGACGGCTTTGCGCGCATACTTTTTATCAAAAAGGAGGGTAACAATTATGAAAAAAGTGTTGGCACTGGTACTGACCGCAGTGTTAGGCATCGGCCTTCTGGCCGGCTGCGGCGGCTCCTCTTCAGGCGGTTCCTCATCGGGAGGCGACAGCTCGTCCGCTTCTTCCGGGAGCGAGGCTTCCTCTGACGCAGGCTATGACCTGTACATCTTCAACACCAAGGGTGAGAACGCGGACGCTCTGCAGGCGGCCGTGGACGCTTTCTCCGCCGAGAAGGGCGTGACTGTCAAGGTCTTCTCCCTGGGCAGCGGCACGAATTCGGATGACACGCTCCGCACGGAGATGGCTTCCAAGAACAAACCCGGCATCTTCTGCTGCATGAACGCCATGGCGCTCGTGGAATGGGTCGAGGGCGGCTACGCCATGGATCTCTCCAAGGCGACCAACGAGGAGTTCAAGAAGATGGTCTCCGAGATCCCCGAGAACTTCTACCTGACCCAGGACGGCGTGACCAACTACGGCGTGCCTTTCAACGTAGAAGGCTACGGCTACATCGTCGACAAGGATATGCTGTCTGACCTCTTCGGCGCCGACAATGTGGACGCCTGGATCGAGGCCTACAAGACCGCTTCCTATGACGAGTGGGAAGCCATGGTCGACGTGCTCGCCGCCTATATCAAGGATGGCACCGCCGGCACCGTGACCCTGAGCGGCCAGACCTTCGATCTGGCAGCCGAGAAGACCGGTCTCGCGGCCAATCTTGAAGGCGTGTTCTCCGTGGCCGGTTCCGAGAAGTGGACCTATGGCGATCACCTGATCAACGTCGCGATCGACGCTATCTTCAAGGACAGCAAGGCTGCTTCCGAGGCTACTGCCGAGCAGCTTGAGGCCGGCAAGGCCAACGTTGAGGCTTATGCCAGAACTCTGGACAAGATCTCCGCTAACGCCACCACCGCCAGAGGACCGGAGCTCATCAACTCCTCCGTCAACGGCTATGACCAGCAGGTCCAGAACTTCGCCAACGGCAAGGCCATCTTCGTCAAGCAGGGCAACTGGGTATACACCAACCTGATGAACGCCAATCCCGATGTCTGCGACAACCTCGCTTTCATCCCGATCAAGATGCCTTTCAATGACGCTGACATCAAGTCCGGCCTCACCGCCGAGCACATGAACACCTCCATCCCGGTGTTCGTTCCCAACTACTACCTGATCAACGACAAGGTCTCCGACGCTGAGAAGGAACTGGCTCAGGAATTCCTGGTATGGCTCAACACCACCGAAGCCGGCCAGAAGTTCGTCGTGGAAGACATGGCCTTCATCCCTTACAATGCGGATCCCGCTACCACCGATGCCGGCTACAGCCTGGGCAACTCCATCATCGAGTACATCGCCGCCGGCAAGACCATCACCAACGCCTATGCTGGCGCTCCTTCCGGATGGTCCGGCGACATCTTCGGCGCCTACATCATGGAGAACTATCTGAACCAGCCCGAGTGGCCCGCGAATGCCTATGAAGACATCGCCAACTACTTCGTGAGCAGCTGGTGCGAGCAGGCCGGTCTGTAATCTTACAGCGGCAGGCCCCGGCTCCCGCCGGAGCAAATCGGTTCAGAAGACTGTCCAAGAGAAAGGCAGAGGCTGCACAGATGCAGTGTGCAGCCTCCTTTTCTCAGAGGGGGATCTATGGAAAAATATTATAAGAGACGGTTCGCGCCTCTGGCGCTGCCGGCCGTGATCCTTTTTGTCATGGTCATCCTGCTCCCGTTCGTGATCGGTATCGTATACTCCTTCACGAGCTGGCGCGGAACTTATTTCGCAGGGGGTACCCTGTTTGAATCCTTCGTGGGATTCGAAAACTATATCAAAGCCTTTAAGACCAAGAAGTTCATGGACGCGCTGGTCTACACGGTCAAGTTCACGCTCATCGCGGTCGTGATCATCAACCTTGTGTCGCTCTGCATGTCCCTTCTGGCCACCTATATCCACAAGGGCGCATCCGCCTACCGTACGATCTACTTCCTGCCCAACCTTCTGGGCGGTCTGGCTCTGGGCTACATCTGGCAGTTCATCTTCCAGATCGTGTTCAGTAAGCTCCTCTTCGGACCGGAGGGCGTGATCTCGATCCCGGCGCTGACCAACATGACGCAGGACAACACCAAGGCTCTGTTCGCCCTGGCCATCCTGTTCACCTGGCAGCAGGCCGGCTACATGATCCTGATCTACATCAACGGCCTGAACAACATTCCGAAGGACCTGACAGAGGCTGCCTCCATCGACGGCGCCAATGTCTTCCAGCGTTTCTTCAACATCACAGTGCCGATGCTGATGCCTTCCTTCACCATCGTGTTCTTCCTGACCCTGTCGAGATGCTTCATGCTGCTCGACCAGAACATCGCTCTGACGGACGGCGACTTCGGCACGAGAATGCTGGCCATGCAGATCCTGCGTACAACGAGAGACTCCTCGCCGCCGAACTACGGTCTGGCTCAGGCACAGGCGGTCATCTTCTTTGTCCTTATCGCGGCCGTGACGATCGTGCAGGTCTCGATCACTTCGAAGAAGGAGGTGGAGCTGTGATGCATACGACAATGAGCGGAAGGCAGAAGGCCGGACAGGTCATCGCTCACATCGTGATGATCCTGATCGCGATCTACACACTGTTCCCGATCGTATTCCTGGTCTTCAACTCCTTTAAATCCAACAGCGAGATCGTCGACTCGCCGGTGTCACTCCCCACTCAGTGGAGCTTCCAGTACATCATCAGCGCGGCGCAGCAGATCAACTTCTTCAAGGCGATCGGCATCACCTTCATGATCACCTTCCTGTCCGTGCTCCTGCTGGTGGTCGTCAGCTCTCTGGCGGCGTGGGTCATGGTGCGTTCCAAGAGCGTCCTGTCCAGGGTCATGTATCTGGGCTTCACAGCGGCTATGCTGGTGCCTTTCCAGGCGGTCATGTATCCGCTGCTCAACATCTTTGAGAACATCGGTCTCAAGAACATCCCCGGCCTGATCATCATGTACGGCGGTTTCGGTCTGAGCATGTCGGTGTTCCTCTACCACGGCTTCATCAAGAGCGTGCCGCAGTCTCTGGAGGAGGCGGCCATCATCGACGGCGCGAACATCTTCCAGATGTTCTTCCAGGTCGTCATGCCCCTGCTGCGTTCCACCACCGTTACGGTCATCGTGACCAACGCCATGTGGATCTGGAACGACTACCTGCTGCCTTTCCTGGTCATCGGCAACCGGGAAGGCGCCAAGACGCTGACCCTGGAGCTGTATTTCGCCAAGCTGACGAGCGGACAGTACGGAAATCCCTGGGAGCTGATCTTCCCGGCGGTCTTCGTGACGATCATCCCGATCATCATTCTGTACATCTTCCTGCAGCGTTACATCGTGTCCGGCGTGGCGGACGGCGCAGTCAAACAGTAAGGCAGGTTCTGTCTGCATGACGCCATTGTATTAGCGCGTAATGGAGATATGATTTCGAGAGAACGGTCCTGCGGCCCGGTGGGGCCCGGGACCGTTTTTTTCAGTAAATAGCGGATGCGTGCTCTGTCGAGTGAAAGTATAGGGGGAAAAGATGAGAAACTGGAGTCCGAATACAGCAGTCACGGTCGGCGTGCCGGACAGGGTGGCGCCACTGGACGGGAGACTCCCGGTGGAGACCCGTCTGGAGACGGCAGGAGAGCCGGAAAACGGCACCGCGCTCCTCTTCGCGGACGGTGAAGTGATCTTTACGGGACCGCTGTTCGAGCCGCAGCCCCGGCTGGACCCGGAGGAGGGATTCCTGATCCCCCTGCAGGTGCCGTCGCCGGACAGGATCCTCGCGGTGTACCAGCACAAGAGCTGGTGGGTCCGGCCGGCCTTTCCGGTCCACATGGCGGACATCCCGGAGCGGACCCAGCTCCTGCTCCTTCAGTATCCGGCGGGGACCCTCTGCGTCCTGGCGGTAACGGACGACCTCTACCGCAGCGACCTTATGGGCGGCAAGGACTGGGACCTGCAGATCCGCTGCCGGTCCGGCCGGGTCGGCGACAGCCGCGTCCATACGCTCTGCGCGGCCCTGGCCTGGGACGCGGACCCCTATAAGGCGGTCCGGAAAGCGGCCGCCGCGGCGGCACAGGGACGCGGCACGCCCTGCCTGCTCCGGCAGGACCGCAAGTATCCGGAGATCTTCGAGGGCTATGGCTGGTGCACCTGGGACGCCTTCTACCACGCGGTCGATGAGCGGGGCATCTTCGCCAAGCTCGACGAATTGAAGGAGAAGAAGGTGCCGGTCCGGTGGGTCCTCATCGACGACGGCTGGCTGGACGCGGACCTGGACCGGCAGCGCCTGCGGGGGCTGGACGCGGATCCGGCCAAATTTCCCCACGGCCTGGCCGGGACCGTCGCCCGGATCAAGGAGGAGTACGGCATCCCTTACGTGGGTGTCTGGCACGCCGTCATGGGCTACTGGTGCGGACTCGAGCCGGGCTCGGAGGCGGAGCGCCTCCTCGGCGCCTATTGCAGGCATCTTCCCGACGGCCGCATCGTGATCGACGCGGACGAGGACAAGGCCTTCGGCTTCTACAACACCTGGCACCGCTACCTGCATGAGACCTGCGGGATCGACTTCGTCAAAGTCGACAGCCAGAGCTCTCTGTCGGTCTTCTACAGGGGGATCGGCGCTTACGGGGAAGTGTCGGGCGCCATCCAGCGGGGGCTGGAGCGGTCCGTGCGGGGTAATTTCGGCGGCGCCGTGATCAACTGCATGGGCATGGCCCCGGAGGACGTCTGGTCACGCCCGTCGACCATGGTGACCCGCACCAGCGACGACTTCGTGCCGGATGTGCCGGAGGGATTCGTCGAGCACGCCATGCAGAACGCCTACGACTCCCTCTGGACAGGCAATTTCTATACGGGGGACTGGGACATGTACTTCTCGGACCACCCGGAGAACCGGCTCAGCGCTGCCCTGCGGGCGGTCAGCGGCGGCCCTGTCTACACCAGCGACCGGGTGGGCCGGACGGACCCCGCCTGGATCCTGCCGCTCACGGACGGCGCAGGGCGGATCCGCCGCGGCGGCGGCGTCGGCCTGCCGACACCGGGCTGCCTGTTCACGGATCCCCGGGGACAGGAGGGCGACGGCGTCCTGAAGGTGTACAATCATCGGGAGGGACAGCTCCTGATCGCCGCTTTTGACCTGCGCAGGGACCGGGACCAGGCGGAAGCCGTGCTGGCCTGGGAAGAACTGGCCGGCTGCCTTGCGGACAGCGGGATCGACCCCGGCGCGGTACAGGCCCTGCGGGTGCGGCGGCCCTTCGAGGGCACAGAGGAGACAATGCCGGCAGGAGAGGCCCTGCGCTTCGGACTTCCCAGGGGCGGCGGAGAGCTCTTTGAGATCGAGGCGGCCGGCTGACGGACCGGCGTGACATAAGACATGGAGGCTGAGATGGACAGAAGCAGCGGGATCCTGATGCCTGTGTTCTCCCTTCCGGGGAGATACGGGATCGGGGACTTTTCCGAGGAAGCGTATCGGTTTGTGGATTTTCTGAAGGAGGCGGGGCAGACATACTGGCAGATCCTGCCCCTGTGCCCGACGGGGTACGGGGATTCTCCCTACCAGTCCTTCTCGACATTTGCGGGGAATCCCTATTTCATCAGTCCGGAGGCCCTGCAGAAGCAGGGGCTGCTGACGCAGGAGGAGTGTGAGGCCGCGGCGGAGAGCGCCGGGGACGGCGGAAAAGTGGACTACGGGAAGCTCTACCGGGAGAGGCCGGCCCTGCTGCACAAGGCCTTCGAACGGAGCCGTCACGAGGAGACGGCGGATTATCACCGGTTCTGTGAGAAGAATGCCTTCTGGCTGGAGGACTATGCCCTCTTCATGGCCTGCAAGGAAGCCCGCGGAGGCCAGAGCCTCTTCGAGTGGGAGGAGGCGGTCTGTGACCGGGAGCCGGAGACCATGGTCACGCTGCGGGCGGACTATGAGGACGCGGTCCGCTATCACAAATGGGTGCAGTTCGTCTTCGACGGGCAGTGGAAGGCCCTGAAGGAATACGCCAACGCAGCGGGCATCCGCATCATCGGCGATATTCCGATCTATGTCTCCGCCGACAGCGCGGACTTCTGGGCCCACAGGGAGCTCTTCCTCCTGGACGACAGGGACAGGATCCGGATGGTGGCGGGCGTGCCCCCGGACGGCTTCTCCGCGGACGGGCAGCTCTGGGGGAACCCTCTCTATGACTGGGCGGAGCATGCGAAGACCGGTTACGACTGGTGGATCCGCCGCATCAGCAAGTGCCGGGAACTGTACGATGTGATCCGGATCGACCATTTCCGCGGATTTGATGAGTATTTTGCCATTCCCGCCGAGGACGAGAATGCCTCCCGGGGACACTGGGAGAAAGGCCCCGGCATGGACCTCTTCCGGGCTCTCGCGTCTGCCTGCGGAGAGCCGGAGATCATCGCCGAGGACCTGGGCTACGTGACGGACACCGTCCGGCAGCTGGTCCGGGATACCGGCTTCCCCAACATGAAGGTCCTGGAATTCGCCTTCGACAGCCGGGATTCCACCGGACGGATGGAATACCTGCCCTACCGCTTCGGCCATAACTGCGCCGTCTACACGGGGACCCACGACAACGAGACCCTCCGCGGCTGGATGGACAGCATCCTGCCCGAGGAGCTGGCGGAGGCCCGGGAATACCTGGCCGTGATGACGGACGATCCCGAAGAATTCATCGACAAGATGCTGCGCATGGCCCAGTCCTCCGCGGCGGACCTGTGCGTGATCCCTCTCCAGGACTACCTGGGCCTGGACAACAGCGCCCGCATCAACAAGCCCTCCACCCAGGGAAGCAACTGGTGCTGGCGCGTCGCGCCGGAGGCCCTGACCTCTCAGCTCGCCGACCGGATCCGGAGGATGACCCAGCTCTACGGAAGATAAGGAAAGAGGCTGACCGCGGGAGGCAGAAGAAGGGGCAGGGACAGGGTTATTTGGGCCTAATTGCCATTCTGTGATATGATTAATTGATTCATCTATATCAAAATATGGAACAGGAGCCGGAATCATGTCATTTGCTGTGTTTGCGGACGGCAGCGCCAATCTGCCGCAGAGTATGCTGGAGGGGATCTCCCTGCTGCCTTGTGAGTATACCGTAAACGGGAAGCCCCAGGTCTACAGCGGGGATGTGGATCATTTCGACGGGCGCGCCTTCTACGACGCCCTCAGAAAGGGAACGGTGGTCCGCACCAGCCTCCTGAACACACAGCTCTTTCTGACCAACTTCACACCGCTCCTTGAAAAGGGTAAGGATATCATCTATATCTCCATGAGCTCCGGCATCAGCGGGACCTTCAACGCCGCCATGATCGCCGCGCGGGAGCTGATGGAGGAGTTCCCCCAGCGGTTCGTCCACATCGTGGACTCACTGGGCTGCGGCTTCGGAAACGGCCTCCTGGCCGTGCGGGCGGCAGAGCTGAGCCGGCAGGACATGGACGCCCGGGAGGCGGCGGCCATCCTGGACGCCGAGGTGCCCCACACCTGCCAGTATTTCACCGTGGATGACCTGAACTTCCTGAAGAAGACCGGCCGCGTCAGCGGGATGACCGCGGCGATCGGCACCGTCCTGGGCATCAAGCCTATCCTCTACGGCGACAGCACGGGACACATCGTTTCCTGCATGAAGACCCGCGGCCGACGGAGATCCATCGAGGCCCTGGCGGCCAAATACGCCGAGAAGAGGCTGGATTCCCCTGACCAGAGGATCTGCATCTCCCACGGCGACTGCCTGGAGGATGCCCGCCTTCTGGAGGACCTGGTCCACCGGATCACCCCCGATATCCCCATCACCATCTGCCAGCACGAGCCCTTCTCCGGCGCCCACGTGGGCCCCGGCATGCTGGGACTCTTCTTCCGCGGGAAGGAAAGATAAGCAAAACAGACACAGGTACATGAAAAACCCCGGTGACCCTTGGGAAAAGGCGTCACCGGGGTTTTAATATATACAGTTAAATATTCCTTGCGATCTCGTAGGCGGCCGCGGTGCAGGTGCGGATGTTGCCGACCTTTGCGCCGTCACCGGCCTTGTAGACTTCGATGCCGGAGCCCAGGAGCTCCTGAGTCATATCCTTGCGGGGACGCAGGCCGATGGCCATGACGACGGTGTCCGCGGGAAGGAGAGTCTCATTGCCCTCTCTGTCAGCCACCACAGCGCCTTCATCGGTGACCGCGCGGATCATGCGGCCGGTGCAGAGCTTCACATTATATTTCTTCAGAAGGTCGCGGAGCATCATGTTGACGGCCTTGGGCACGGGGGCGCCGGCGGACATGATGTCGTCGAGGCCTTCCACGATGGTCACTTCCTTGTTCTCGACGGCAGCCAGGTCATAGGCCAGCTCGCAGCCGGTCAGGCCGCCGCCCACGATGACGACGCGGTCGCCGGTCGTGCGGGTCTTCAGGAGGATGTCCCGGCAGCTCACGCACTTGTCGTGGTCCACACCCTGGATCCGGGGGATGAAGTGGTCGCTGCCCACGGCCAGGACCACGGCGTCGGGAGCCTTGGCCCGGATGGCGTCGGCATCCAGGCGGGTGTTGAGGGAGACCTTCACGCCGACACGGTCCAGTTCCGCCTGGTACCAGCGGTTGAGATCGGCGATGCCGTCCTTGAAGGGGTGGGCGCCGGCCTCCAGAAGGTGGCCGCCCAGAACGCCGTCGGCCTCACAGAGCTCCACGTCATGGCCGCAGAGACGGGCGGTCCTGGCCGCTTCCATGCCGGCCACGCCGCCGCCGACCACCAGGACTTTCTTCTTCACAGGGGCGGTCTGCACGCCGTTGTTATAGTGATGCATGGCGGCCGGGTCCGCGCTGCAGAGGGGCACGCCGGCGGCCAGCACGGTCTCGATGCAGTTGGTGCAGGCGATACAGGGACGGATGGTCTCGGGCCTGCCCATGAAGACCTTGTTGGGGTAGTCGGGATCCACGAGGGAGGCTCTGGCCAGGGTGACGCCGTCGATCTTGCCTTCGGCGATGGCCTGCTCACAGAGGTCGGGATCATCCATCTTGCCGGCCAGGAAGACCGGGATCTTCACGGCTGCCTTGAGCTGAGCGGCCAGGTCGATGTTGTAGCCCTTGGGCATGTAGTAGGGGCCCACACAGTAGTAGAAGGTGTCATAGGTGCCGGAATTGACGTCCAGCATGTCGACGCCCCACTCCTCGAACCTTTTCGCGATCTCCACGGCCTCCTCGATGGTGCGGCCGACCTCGTCCTCCCCGTCCAGGGTGGTCTTGTTGTAGCCGGCCATGTAGGTCTTCATGCACATGCGGATCGCCACCGGGTAGTCCTCGCCGCAGGCTTCCTTGATGGCCCGGATGATCTTCTTGTGGATGAGGAGACGGCCGTCCAGGTCCCCGCCGTACTCATCGGTCCGGTGGTTGGTATAGGCCATGGCGAACTGGTCCAGAAGATAGCCCCAGTGCATGCCGTGGATCTCCACGCCGTCGTAGCCGCACTGTTTGGCGAAGGCGGACAGCCTGGCCATATCGGCGATCTTGGTCTCGATCTCCTCTTTAGTCAGGACCTCGGTCAGCTGGTCCGGGGCCTTGTAGCGGGGAATGGCGGAACATGACTTGCCGTCCCGCATGCGGCCGGGGCCCATGGAGACCTGCATGAACATGGCGCCGCCGTAGCTGTGCACGCGCTCGAGGACCTCGCGGGCCGCGGCGCTGAAATAGCTCTTGAACATGAGGGGATTGGGGTTGCCGTTCACCGGGTCGAAAGGGTCCACGGTCAGGTTCGCCACGTTGGAACCGGTCACGATCAGGCCGAAGCCGCCCTTCGCGCGCTCCACCCAGTACTCGATGCCGTTGCGGCTGTAGGAGCCCTTGTCGGTGTAGATGAAATGCCGGCCGCCCATGGCACCTACCGCGTAGCGGTTCTTGACCGTAAGCTTACCGATCTGAATGGGCGTGAAAAGGTGTTCATATCTTCCTGTCATATCTGTCCTCCTTCGGCGGACGCCTGCCGCGTCACATCGCTTTTCAGGCGCGTATTATCACATCTGTTCTTATTTTAACGAGTCGTTCTGAAGCCTTCCAATGACCTTTTTTCATCGCCCCTATGAATTAAATCGGTTTCCCTTCCGGGAGCGGGCCCGTTAAAATAATGGCAGATTCACAAAGTGTGTATGTCAACCCTCATGACCGTGTATATAAACAGAAAGGACATCCCATGAAAGATTTTAAATTCCACGCGCCGGCCCCGGTCTATTTCGGACGCGAAGTCGTCAGTAAGCAGGCGGATCTCATCGCCAGCTACGGAAAGAGGGCCTTCATCGTCACCACTAAGTTCGAAGGACGGCACCTGGCTCTCGAAGATGTCGAGCAGGTCCTGAAGGACAAGGGCATCGCCTACGAAGTCTTCGACGAGACCGAGGAGAACCCCTCCGTGGAATGCATCGTGCGGATCACCCGGAAAGCCAAGGCCTTCGGCCCGGATTTCTTCCTGGGCGTCGGCGGCGGTTCCTCCATGGATGCCGCCAAGGCCGCCAGCGTCCTTCTGCAGAACGATATCACCGAGGAAGAGGCAGCCTATGACCTCTTCTTCAAGCATCCGGTGACCGATGCCTACCGGCGGCCCTATCCCTGCCGCCCGGTGATCTGTGTGCCCACCACGGCCGGCTCCAGCTCGGAGATCACCGGCTTCTATGTCCTTACGAGAAAAGATACCGGCTCCAAGGACACGCCGCCCATGATCGTTTTTGCCGAGGCGGCTCTGCTGGATCCCCGCTATATCAGCGGCGCGCCCCAGCTGATCCTGGATACGGGCGCCATGGACGCCCTGAGCCACGGCATCGAGACCTACATCAATGTGAAGAGCAATTTCCTCAACCGGCAGATCGCCATGATCGGATTCGGTCTCTTCCGGAAGTTCAAGGACCATCTGCTCTCCGGGGAGCTGACGGACGAGGATTACGACAACATCATGCTGCACTCGGCGGTACAGGGCATGGCCTTCTACCAGGCAGGCACCCTTCTGCCCCACGGACTGGGCTATTATCTGTCCCATGACAAGGGGCTCAACCACGGCCTTGCCTGCAGCATCACGCAGGGAGAGTTCCTGCGCTCCATCCAGGACCAGAGCATCGTCGCGCCTATCCTTGAGGCCTGCGGGTTCAACAACGTGGACGAGTTTGCGGAGTATGTCCGTGCGATGACCAACCGGGACGTGCACATGACGGTCACGGAGCAGGAGATCGACGGATGGGTGGAGCATTTCCTCACCTACCAGAGCCGTCGTCTGGCCATCTATCCCGGCCACATGGACGGCGAGGGCCTGAAGAAGATCTTCATGGGCTCTCTGAAGGCATATCTGGTCTGACACCTTTCCCCGCGGAAGAGCGTCAGGCGCGGACCGAAAGGAGACCGGCCCTGCCGGGAGGCACACGGGAGCAGCGCTTCCGGCCTCCGCGGCAGGGTTTTCCCTGTATTTGGTCCCTTTTTTAATGGGTGCGGCAGGCTGTTCTGTGGTACAATAGCCCTTGTATATCTTTCGAGAGATAACAGGAGAGAGGACTATGACCATACAACAGCTGGTTTATTTCCGGGAGGTCGCGAAGACCCTTAATTTCACCCGGGCATCCCAGAATCTCAACGTAACGCAGTCAGCGCTCAGCCACGCCATCCTGTCTCTGGAGAGGGAGCTGGAGCTCCCCCTTTTTGTCAGGGCTCATGGCAAGCAGGTGGAGATCACCCGCTACGGGCAGGCCCTTCTTCCCATGGCGGAGGAGGCCATCGCGCAGACTGACCATATCACCCAGACCATGCGCAGGCTGAGGACACCCAACGCCGGCGTGGTCAATATCGCTTTCTCCTACATTAACTGCTGGCAGTTCGCCGCGGCGCTTCTGCGGACATTCAAAGAGGAATGCGCGGAGCAGAACATCCTTCTGCAGATCCATGAGAACCACGCCACCTACAATTTTGAAGAGGATGTGCCCAGGGGGATCGTGGATATCGCCTTCTCCTGTCTGCCGGAGATGGAGGGCCTGGTGACGGTGCCCTTCCGCAGCCAGCAGCTCTACGCCGTCCTGCCCGCCGGGCATCCGCTCGCGGACCGGGAGACCCTGGGACTGGAGGAGCTGACGGAGGAGACTCTGATCGGCTACCACAGGGGCAGGAATCTGGACGCCTGGATCCAGAGCCATTTCGAGCGGCTGGGCATCAAGGCACCTATCTCGGAATATACAGAGAGCTGGTCCACGCAGCTGACCAGGGTATCCCTGGGCGAGGGCGCCGCCGTCATGCCCATGGTGCCGGCGCCGGAGGGCACCGTGACCTTTGTGCCGCTGCGGGGAGAGGCCGGCAGGCGCACCGTCTACATGATGTGGAGCGCCGGAAGGCAGCTGCCGCCGGCCGTGCGCTATGCCCGGGACTGGCTGCTGGAACACAGAGAGCTGACAGAGGAGAGAAGAGGGGGAGACAGCGTATGAAGCTGGATCAGTTGGAGATCGGCCGTAAGGCCGTTATAGAGAGTGTAGAGGGGGAGGGCGCCCTGCGCCAGCATATCCTGGACATGGGCGTGATCCCCGGTGCGGAGGTCACCCTGATCCGCTATGCCCCCATGGGAGACCCCATGGAGCTGCGGATCCACGGCTACGAACTGACCCTGCGCCTGGCCGACGCGCAGAAGATCGGGGTCAGGCTCGTGACGGAGGACGGACAATGTCCGGAGCCCTCCGCGCCGGAAGCGGCACAGAGGGCAGAGCAGGGACAGACAGGACATGGGGAACGGCGCAGAGAGAAGGCCCACCCCGGCCTCGGAGAGGGCGGCAAGTTCCACCCCAAGGGGAGCGGGCAGCCCCTGCCCGAGGGGACCACGCTGACCTTTGCCCTTGTGGGCAACCAGAACAGCGGCAAGACGACCCTCTTCAACCAGCTGACGGGGGCCCGGCAGCACGTGGGCAATTTCCCGGGCGTGACGGTGGAGCGCAAGGACGGTGTGATCCGGGGCCACGCGGATACGCGGATCACGGACCTGCCGGGCATCTAT
>DGGX01000043.1 GCA_002392385.1 Lachnospiraceae bacterium UBA3863 | reverse complement strand
CCACATGGATGATGGAATCGTTGATCCCCCGCTCCACGGCCTCTTCCATGGTCAGGTCGTCGCCGCCCGGCAGCACCTCCTTGAAGCCCATGCCCACGGCGCAGTGGCAGCAGGCGTTCTCGTCGAAAAGGGTCTCGTAAAACAGGAAGCCGCACTGGTTTACAGGGCTCTCCTTGGGCACCAGGGCCACTTCTCCCAGCATGGAAGCGCCGTCGTCCATCCGCAGCATCTGTTCCAGAAGGGTCTGTCCCTTCTCGGCCCTGCAGGAGACCGCGCGTCCGTTTTCAAAGGTGATGGAGAATCCGTCGATGATCTGGCTGTTCCAGGACAGGGGCTTGACGGCCACCAGGGTCCCCTCGCAGCTGCCCGCCCGCGGGGAGGTGAAGATCTCCTCCGTGGGCATATTGGGAATATAGAAGGCGCCGTTCAGGGGATTGACCGCCCCGGCGCCCTCCCATCTGGCTTCCGGGATCAGGTCCACGGTGAAGTCCGTGCCGTTGGCGCTCCGGTAGCGGAGAGAGGTGAAGCCCTGGGCGTTGAGCCAGGCGGCCTTCTCCTCGATGAAATCCGTGTGTGCCTTCCAGGCGGCCACGGGATCGTTACCCTCCGTGACCCGCACGGTCTTCAGGATCGCCTCCCACAGCATCTGTACGGCCTCCTCCGGACTCTCCGCGTCCGGGAAGCATTTGCAGGCCCATTTTTCCGAAGGGTAGGCGGCGATGGTCCACTGATGCTTACCCTCAATGGCGTTGCGGTAGGGCTTGATCACCCTGGCCCGGCTCTGGGTCACGGCGGACAGTTTCTGGGGATCCACGCCGTCCATGGCATCGGGATCCTCCGATACGACGAAGATCCTGCAGGGAAGGTCATCCACCATCTGCTGCAGTTTGGCCTCCTCCCAGGGAAGTACGGCGGAAAGGGTCTCCTGGTCCGCGTACAGATAATTCAGTCTGCTCTGGACATCACAGGTCCAGTCGATGTTCACCTTCCTCGCGCCGGCCTTGTAGCAGGCCTCCATGACCATAGCGGCAAAAGCATGCTGCTCCACCGCGATGGTGAGCTGCACCACCTGTCCCGGCTGCACATTGGCGCCGGTGCGTACGATCAGTTCCGCGTATTTGCGCAGAACGGATTCGGTTATTTCCATAAGCTGCCTCCTGTTTACTGTTACAGCCAGCGCACTTCTCCGCTGCGGATGTCATAAACGGCTCCGGTGATCTGCGCGCTGCCCACCTCCGGATGCTCGGCGAATTCCTTCTTCAGCCGGGCCACGGCATGTTCGACATTGAGACAGGACGCCTTGTCAGGGTCCCTCTCCTCACCGATGGCTTCCAGAATATCATCGGTGATATATTTGATGAATCCGTCGCCGCCGCCGCTGAGCGCGGCACTGACGGCGCCGCATCCGGTATGGCCCAGGACGATGACCTTACGGCAGCCCAGATGGCCCGCGGCATATTCAATACTGCCCAGCTGATGCCGGTCCAGCACGTTGCCGGCGACCCGGATCACGAACAGCTCTCCGATCCCGCAGGAGAAGATCTGCTCCGGTATCACTCTCGAATCAGAACAGCAGACTACGATCGCGTAGGGATGCTGGCCGTTCTCGGCCGTATCGATCCGCAGGGCCGCGTCCGGGCCGGCGACATACTTCCGGTTGCCGCTCATCAGGCGGCTTCTGATCTTCTGAATATGCTCTCTTCCCGCTGTGTCAGTGCTCATAAGATCCTCCTTCCCGACCCGGATACGAATAGAGATGAGAACAGGAAAATCTCTGTTCTCATCTCTATTATTTCAGACTTCCTTCATAATGTCCACGTCCGTTTCCTGCTCCGTCTCATCAACCGTCAGCCTGGCCAGCTCCGCGATGCTGCGCCGTCTGCCCGGACGGCGGGCATTGCTGTCGGCACCGCCGGCTCCTGCTGTTCCCGTTCCCCGGGCGCCCTGTCCGCCGGCTCCTGCTGTTCCCGTTCCCCGGGCGCCCTGTCCGCCGCCCGCTGCTCCGGTCTTCCCGCTCTCCTCCTGCTCCTGGGGAGCCTCCGTCAGATAACGCCTGAGACTGCCGGTGATATAGAAGAATCCGGCCAGCATCAGGACCTGGGGCATGGTCATGAAGAGCAGCAGGGGGACCACGATCCGCAGAAAGCCCAGCGCCTTGCTCCGGATGTGCCTGCGCAGGAAGAGGATCGCGGCGATATATCCGAAGGCGGCCAGGTACATCATACCCATCATGCCGCCCGCCTGCAGGAGATTCTGCAGCACCTCATTCGAAAGGGGTCTGCCCAGCGTATAAGAATAGCCGAAGAAAAGCGCGCCGGCCGCAATGGCGGACCAGGCCGGCGGGGCGAACTCGGAGATCGGCGTAGGCCGCGGCACCGGATAGCGGAGCCTCCGCAGGATCAGCAGACTCAGCTCATACACCAGGAAGCCCTGGACCAGTCCCATGATGATCATGGAGATCAGGAAGATCCTGCGGATATAGTCGGGCGTCAGCAGCTGCATGACCTGGGTATAGGCGTCCACGTTGACGCCGTTCTGCGTTCCCTGGTCGATCACGGTCTGCATCATGGAGTGCATCATGGTCTCCATCTCCGTGAGATCTGCCGCCAGGTCATAGCCCATCACAGAGGCCAGCACATAGGTGCTGAGGAGATTGGCCACGGCCGAGAGCAGCATGACCAGGACCAGGGTCCTCGTCATATCCCGCTTCCTGTAGATCCGCGTTCCCAGGACCAGGCCCGTCACCGCGCCGCTGATGGCATAGAACATGGTGGAAAAGGTCCCGAAGAGGAAGGAGAAGAAGCACATGCAGAAGAGGACCGGAAGACTGTTCTTCCAGTCATACCGGGCCGAAAATGCCACCATGGGGATGGGGAAGATGTACATGAACATCTCCTCCAGCAGACCGGCCGTCTGCCGGTTGGCCAGAAGCAGCACGCCGAAGATGGCCACGATCATGGCCCCGAAGGTCAGTTTTTTAGTGTTTTCCTGCATGTATCCACCTCATCCGGTCTTCCTGTTGCCGTCCGGACACCGGATCAGTGCCCGCGTCTTCTTATCATACACCATTTCAGGGCCGCCGAGTAGGTGTACAGCAAACTCTCCCGGACAAAAACAGCCGCATTGAGGATCCCTCCTCAATGCGGCGTGGTGCTGTATTCAGCTTCTGTATGCCGGGTCAAGCCCTCAGAAAATGGACATCAGGATAGACGCGACGCTGTGCAGCAGGCCGCCCTTTCTGTCCGCCTCGTAGAAGCCGTCGCAGAACTCATAGCGCTCCGCGCGGGCCCACTCGGGCATCTGATGATCGTGACTGTACTTGTCGTAATAAACGATTCCCATGATTGACATCTCTCCACCTCCTGTGCGCAGCCGGTCTGCACTGTATGATGCCGGTTCCTGTATCTCCTGTTCTGCCATCATCTTATCACAAAGATATTGTGTTTCCAGATACTCACGGCATCATAATATCCCGTCCGTTTGTGCCCGCAGCACAATTGTATGGACATCTCGCCGCCTTCTCTGCTAGACTGAGAGGTAAGCGGGGTGAAAGGAGGGTACCATGGGCTTTACGATCGAGGACATGCTGGTGGTCGGCAGCGACCGCTACCGGATGGAACTGAAGGCGGGCAGGACCGGATGGTCCAACTCCATCAGCTGGCTGCTGATGCTGGAGGATCTCACGATCATCCAGAACTTCAGCGGGAAGGAAATGGCCGTCACCACCGGCCTGGGCTTCCGGGAGGAGTCCGCCATGCTGGACCTGGTGCGGGCCCTGTCCGCCCACAACGCCTCCGGGCTCATCGTCAATACGGGCTACTATATCATGGACCTGCCGGCGTCTGTGATCGAATACTGCGACCAGAACGACCTGCCGCTCCTCACCGTCCCCTGGGAGGTCTACCTGGCGGACATGATCAAGGATTTCAGTATCCGCATCTTCCTCCAGTCCTCCACGGACGAGCAGATCAGCGCGGCCCTGATCCGGGCCATCGAGGAGCCGCGGGAGCGCAGCCGCTATGCCCCGGACCTTCTGGCCCACTTCGACCTGGACGGGACCTTCCAGGTCGCGCTGGTGACCACCGGCGACCTGGACAGCATGGATACCGTGGAACGCCGGCGGCTGTCCTACCGCATGCAGCTCTACCTGACCAACCTCACCCACAACGGACATTTCTTCTACTATGACAGCTTTTTTGTCGTGGTCATGAATGCCATGACGGATGCCCAGACCAGTGAGATCCTGGAGGATTTTGCCTTAAGGGCCCGGCGGAGGATGGCCGGCAGGCCGCTCTACATCGGGGTCAGCGACCAGGTGACCGATATAGAAAACCTCCGCACGGCTTATCGCCGCGCGAAGGCTGCTGTCTGTATGTCTCAGATCCGGGGGACCAGTCCTGTCCGGTTCGCCCGGATGGGTGTCTACCGTCTTCTCTATATGGTGGATGACCGCGCGCTCCTGCACGCGTATGTCGAGCAGACACTGGGGCCTGTGCTGGCCTACGACGCCGCCCACGGCAGCGACTATCTGCGGACGCTGGAGTCCTTCCTCCGCTGCGACGGAAGCATCAAGGCCATGTCCGAGGAGCTCTACATCCACCGCAACACCATCCTCTACCGCATGGCCGCGATCCGCAGACTCCTGGGCAATACGCTGGACGACCCGGACCAGAGGCTCGCCTGCCGGATCGCCTGCATGATCCGGGGCATGGAGGCGGACTGAAGGCGCAGCGCCGTGGCCTGTCACTCCCGCCTTATACTGCCGGCCGGATAGATCCCCTCCCGGATACCCGGAAAGAGCCGGACCGGCACGGCGATCGCTCCGCCGACCGTCTCCGCCGCGTAGACTTCACAGTTTCCCAGAAAACCGTTCCAGTAGCTGCCCCCTGAAGCCGGCGTCAGGTATTCCAGGGCGCCCTTCATGATAATGGCATGGAAGGACAGGAGGACCCGCCGGCCGTCCAGCCGTTCCCGGATCTCCTCCAGAAAGCTGCCGGCCCGCTCCACCACATGGTCCAGGGGCTCCATGCCCGCCGGTGCCGGGTTATGGATGAAATCCTCGAAGAAAGTCAGCATCTCCGGAGGCAGGGTATCAAAGCCCAGCCCGTCATAGGGCCCGTAATCGATCTCCATGAGGCGGTCATCGGTATACACCGGCACGTCGATCCCCAGCTCCTCCCGGATGATCTCCGCTGTCTCCACAGCCCTTCTCAGCGGGCTGGTCCAGATCTCATCGAACAGGATCCCCCGCTCCCTGAACTGTCTGCCCGCTGCCCGCGCCTGTGCCGCGCCGGTCTCATTCAGGGGCAGGTCGTTCCTGCCCTGCAGCCGCATCTGGCGGTTGCCGGCCGTCTGCCCGTGACGAATCATATACAGCATATCCGCTCCTCTGCCGGTGCCTTCTCCCCGCTGCCGGCCTCTCATCTTCTCAGCGATCCCGCCGCCACCGGGAAGTCATAATAGGTGTCCGGATAAGGCTCGTTCTCCAGGGTGAAATGCCACCACTCACAGTCGATGGGAGCGAATCCCGCCTCTGTCATGGCCGTGCGCAGAAGCATCCTGTTCTCATACTGCTCCTGGGTGATCCCGCGGTAATCCGGGTGCGACACCTCTCCGAAGAAGTCAAAAGGGCTGCCCATGTCCGCTTCCTTGCCGGTCCGCATGTCCAGGAGCGTCAGGTCCACGGTGCTGCCCCGGCTGTGGCTGGACTGGCTGGCGATATATCCTCTGGAGAAGAGCTCGGTCTTCTCCAGGTCCGGATAGAAATAAGGCTTCATCCGCTGGTCCAGGTCTTCGATCCCCCACAGGACAAAATGCTTCACCGCGGTGACAGGCCGGTAGGCGTCGAAGATCTTGAGCCGGTAGCCGCGGACATTCATCACGTTGCTGACCGTTCTGAGCGCCCTGGCGGCCTCCCGGGTCAGGAGGGCACAGGGCTCTTCATAGCCGTCGATCCTGTCCCCGACAAAGTTGAAGGTCGAATGATACCGGATCTCCTGCAGGATCCCCGGCA
>DGGX01000081.1 GCA_002392385.1 Lachnospiraceae bacterium UBA3863 | reverse complement strand
CTACCGCCACGTGCTGATCCAGAAGAACTATCCTCACCACGGCGCTGTCGCTTTCGGTCACTACGGCAAGGAACTCTTCGAAGTCTTCAAGTACATCGGTGTCCCGATCGAAGACCTCAACTACAACCAGCCCAAGGCACTTCCTTACCCTACGGAAAACCCTTTTGTCTGAGATGACCAAAGAGGCCTGCCATGAACGAACTGGAAATCATTCACCATCCTCAGATTCATGGGCTGAATCTTTTCTTTGACACCATCGAGTATCGCACGCCTCACTTTCATCCGGAGTGGGAACTGATCTGTACCTGGGATCACCCTCTCCGGATCCGGGTGGAATCCCGGGAATATATCGCGGAGCCCGGGCAGATGCTGCTCATCAATCCCCGCCAGCTCCACGAATACCACAGGATCGGGGAACCTTCCACCTTCCTGTGTCTGCAGATCTCTGAATCGCTGTTTCCCTCTCTGCGGGGGATCAGCGTGGACGAGATGTATCTCCACACATGTATGACACAGGCGGCCTGCGCGTCTCTGCGCGACTGCCTGTTGGATATGATCCACGCCTACCTGCTGCAGGAGCCCCAGTATGAGCTCTACTGCATCGGAAAGACCGGGCTCTTCCTGCACACCATGCTGCAGTACCTCCCCTGGCACCGGCTCTCTTCGGAAGAGGCTGCCCAGCGGGCCAGGAAGAACGAAAGGCTCGAGCACTTCCTTCAGTACGTGGACAGCCATTTCCGGGACCGGATCCTGCTCAAGGATTTCGCCCGGGAAGAGGGCCTCTCCATGAACTATATGTCCGGCTTCATCCGCCAGACACTCAACCAGAGTTTTCAGGAGTACGTCTCCACGGTGCGCTTCAACTATGCCTGTGAGCGCATGGTGACCAGCGACGACAAGCTGCTGGCCATCTGCATGGACGCCGGTTTCTCGGATTATCGCTACTTCTCAGCCGCCTTCCGGGAACGTACGGGCATGACCCCGGAGGAATACCGGATCGTCCTGCTCCGCGGCGAGCGGGCTGCCGGCACCACCGCCCGCATCCGCCACAGCATGCACAGCAGGGAGCAATTCTACACCCGGGAAGAAAGCCTGCACCTGTATGAGGCCTTCCGCAGGAAGACTTTCACCTGACACCGCATCCAGCATACACAATCTTAAAAAGCAATTACAAAAAGGGCTGCTGACCTGCGCAGGGCTTTATGGACGGGCTTGAACAGAACCAGGCATATCAGGAAGTTGCTGACGCCGTGGAGGATGTCGTAAGGGATCCCGGCGATCCACCAGGTGATCATCATCACCGGTCCGCCGATGAAGAGATAGGGGATGGAGCACATGGCGCCGAACAGCAGACCGAAAACAGCTGCCAGCAGGGCAAAAGGGAGCGGCGTCGGCGTCTCTCCTCTCTCCCGGAGTCCGCGGTGGAGTCTGTCGGTGATCAGGATCAGGACCGGCCAGACGTAAAGGTACATGATCACCCACACGTGAACGCCCCACCAGGCGATCTCCAGGAGGGTGAAGGCCAGGGCCGCCGCGATCACTCTTCTCCCATAGAAAAGGGTGAACATGATCAGCAGAAAGGTGATCAGCTCCACATTGGGGAGATTGTCAAGGAGCCGCTTGGAGGCCTCCAGGAGGGCTGTCATCATTCCCAGGACGGCCACATCGCGGACCGTGACCGGCTGTCTGTCCCCGGTCACTTCTCATATACCAGGCGGAAAGCGTCCCCGTCCTCCACAGGCTGGGAGTCCGCGCCGTACTGGCCGTACTCGCCGTTGACATAGATGGCCCAGTAAGCGCCGTCCTGGCTGTAGTCGGCGGTCACGCCGTTGACGGACAGGATATAGGTGCCGTACTCCCCGTCCTCCGCCTCATAGGAGAAGTCCCCCTGCGCGGCCAGTTCATCCAGCAGATCCTTCAGCACCTCCGCGTCGGTGGTACCGCTGTAGTTCTTCACTTCCTCCAGGTCATCCATGACTTCCAGCGTATAGGACTTGCTGCCGGCGGATGTCTGCGGACCGAAGGACCGGTAGATGCCGACCATGACCAGGATGGCTGCGGCGATCGCAGCCAGGGCGAGAATGAGTTTCTTATTGTTCTGCATAGAATTCCCCTTTCTGACCGGTATCTGCGGGTAGGTTAGATATGGCAATCCGGCCAGCCCTCATTCTATCATACAATCGGGCAAAAGAAAAACGGACTTTCACACTGATCTTATCGCCATTCAGTGTGAAAGTCCGCTGCTCTCTTTACGTTCCGAAAGGATCCCGTCAGTCTGCCCTGCTGCTGAAATACTCCTCCAGCGACCGCACGATGAGGTCGTGATCCTCCGTGTGCTGCATACCTGCTGCAGCGAGGGAACCAATCACCTGGCCTCCCTTTACACGGATCGGGAAGCTGCCTCCCCGGAACTGATACCTGACCGGATCCAGCATCCGGACAGTCACCGGATCCACGCCGCTGAGGGCGGTCTCCGCATAGAAGCGGAGCGAGCTCTCTTCCATATCATTGGCCGTATTGTGCTTGCGGACCATGACCTGCTTATAGTACTGGGTGGCACCGTCCGGATAGTAGGCATAGATGATCAGTCCGTTCACCATGATCTCCACGGAAACGGGCTTGTAGGCCTCCCTGGCGTTGCGGGCCATGATCTCGCCCAGCTTCAGCAGTTCATTGTGGGACACGCTCTCGAAGACGTATTTTTTCTCCTGCGCCAGTGTCATATCCAGGAGTTCCTGTGCTGTAGGCTCGCTCATGATCGCATACTCCTTTTCTGTCTCATTCCCACTCGAACACACAGTTGTCGAGGATGGCCTTGCCGCTGTCGAGGTCGATGTACTTGAACACGGCCTGCTTCTCGCCGCTCTTCCATGCCCGGATCTGGACCGGGGTGCCCGGGAAGGCCATATTGCGCATCTGCACGTAGATCTTCTTCATCCGCTCCGGCTCACCGGGGATCACGGCCTTGATCATCATCCGGGTGGCAAATCCCAGCGAAGAAAGTCCCTGCATGAAGACGCCGCGGTCGGTCTGCTTCAGAGCCACCTCCGGATCGACATGGGAGAGGTTGGTGTCGCCGGTCAGGCGATACAGCACATTCTGGGTCTTGCTGATGTAGGAATCCACCACATAGTCGGGCTCCCGGTCGGGGTAGGCGACATCCCTTTTCTGCGGAGCCTCTCCGCCGAAACCGTCCACGCCCTCGCCCTTGAGGCGATGATAAGAAGTGGTGACGGCCAGCTGGTTGCCCGCCTCGTCGTAGATCTCGCTCTTGACCTCGATGTCCAGGCCCTTGCCCTTGCCACGGTCATAATACTTGTCCAGCCATCCGTTGTAGACCAGTGTGCCCTTGATGGGATCCACGGGCCGCATCATCTCGATCTGGAACCCCATGTGGAAGCCAGGGTTCACCCTGTGGCCCAGTTTTCTGGACAGTGCGTCGACGATGGCGTAATTCACGGGATACGGACGGGGGGACCTGGGGGTGATGTTGACGGCATTGTAGTAAGGCGTCGCCACGAAGGAAGGGATCGCCTTCATGTTCTTCTCATAGGTGTAGAGGAGGTCGTTCTCATCCGCGCCGACCGCCAGCGCATAGAGGGCACTGTCCCTCCAGTTGTACTCCAGCCGGTGCCATCCCAGTTCTGTACCGATCAGATCTTCAAACATATGCTCATCTCCTTGCTATGTGAATGAAACCAGAACTCTCCTGATTACAGGATATTCTTTCCGCGTCCCCTTGTAAAATCATGAAAAAAGGGTCTAATATAAGAATCATTGATATTTTGTAAGTATGCAGCACTCTGTGACCTGAGTGCCGCATGATAACAGATCATGCATTCGCGGGAGGCATCTATGAACACACTGAGGATCCAGGAGCTCGAAGCCTTTCTGGCCGTCTGCCGCTGCGGCACCTTCAGCGCCGCTGCCGAGGAGACCTACTCCACCCAGCCCTCCGTCAGCTGGCAGATCTCCTCCCTGGAGCGGGAGCTGGGCGTCCAGCTATTCCTCCGCGGACGGGGGATCCGGCGCCTGGCCCTGACCGAGGAGGGCAGACTGTTCCGGGAACAGGCCGAGAAGTTCAGTCGGCTATGGCGGGAGACCGAGCAGCTCCTCTCAAGGGATTCCGAACAGTATCTGTTCGGCTGCGTGCCCAGCATCGCCGGCATCCTTTTCCCTCGGGTCATGAACAGATTCCGGGCCGCTTTTCCCGGCTGTGAGCTGGAACAGTGGGACCGCACTTCGGACCAGCTCTGCGCGGAGGTGGCCAGAGGCCGCATGGACAGCGCCCTGATCGTGGACCCCCGGAACGCGGAGGACCTTTACAGTGTTCCCATCGCCCGGGAGGAAATGGTCTTTGTCTGCCGGCGCGAGGCCCCCTACAAGGGAGTCCAGAACGCGGCTGATCTCCCTGTCTCCAAGGAGGTGGAGTTTTATTTCTCCGACGAACTGCGGGCCTGGTCCAGGCTCCACCTGGACACCTCGGAACTCCCCCTCACGACCGTGACCAGTGTCCGGCGTCCCGCCGACCTGTTCACCGTACCGGACGCCTGGGGGATCATACCGGCCTCCTACAGCGACGTATTTCCCGATGGTTTCAGGCTCCTGCCCCTGGAACCCACGCCCCCGCAGCGTCCCTTCTACCTCATCAGCAGAGAGCCCCCCAGGGACCCTTATTTCAGCCTCATCCGGGAGACACTGCTGGAGGCCATGCACAGGATGCGGGGGTTCCATCCCGTGGATGCGAAGTAAACACAAGCCCGCAGACAAGCCGTGGGATCTCGATTCGATCCATGCCTGTCCTGCGGGCTTTTATTCTTTTGCTCTGTATCCGTTCTCAGTGGTCAACCGGATCTTCGGTCGGTAAATATCCTCACACCCTGTACTTCATGATCCCGTTGCCGATCAGGGTCTTGCCCTCCTGGCTCAGGAGTTTCCAGTACACGGTGCCGGGCTCCACTTCCCACGCCTGAGCGGTCACGTTCTGGCCGGGGAAGCACAGGCTGCGGATCTGGGCGTACAGGTAGGTGATGCGCTCCGGCTCGTACGGGATCAGCTGATGCGCGATCATGCGGACGCCGTAGCCGTAGGTGCACATGCCCATGTTGAAGGGGGCCTCGTAACCGTAGCTCTTCGCGTAGTCGAAGTCCACGTGGACGCGGTAGGTGTCACCCACCAGTCTGTAGAAGGCCGCGATTTCGGGGATCATGTACTCGGTGACTTCCACATCGGGCTTTCTGTCGGGGAACACCACCTTGGGTGCCTGGAAAGTCTTGCCGCCGAATCCGCCGAACGCCTTGGTCAGGTGGTAGCTGTGCAGCTCCGCCATGTGGCGGCCCGCCTGGTCGTAGACATCCATGCCGCAGTCCGCGACGACGCCCTTGCCCTCGCCGCGGTCAAAGATCTCGTTGAGGTGATCGGTGACGACGAACGTCCCGCCGTAGGGATCCAGCGGCGTGTCGAAGATCATCTCCATCGCCATGTGCAGTCCGCTGGGCAGATGTCCCAGAAGGCGTTCCACATAGTTCCGGAAGATCTCATTGGTCCCGTCGGGCTCCGGTGTAATGGTGCGCATGGTGATGTTGTTGAGGTAGGGGATCACCGCGAAGGACGGGAAGGCCTTCAGACCCTTCGCATCTCTCTCATAAAAGTAGGGTGTGTCCTCTCTCTTGGCGCCGATCGACAGGTTGTACAGGGAGATATCTCTCCAGGTGTAATCCATGTTCCGGACGCCGGTGCTGGCCCCCTTCAGATGCTCGAACATTGTGGGGCTCATTTCTACGCCTTCATAAGCTGCCATTTGTTTACCCTCCTGAAATAGAATTGTGTTAATCATTACAACAGATACCTTCTGTGTAGATTGTAGTCCATAACAGGGCCTGCTGTAGGGCATGTAAGACCCGGCGTCCACAGGAAGGCATACGCCGGTGATGTCGTGAGACATCAGATCGCTGGCCAGGAACAGAGCAGGGTAGATCTGTCCCTCCACGCTCAGCGGCGGAATGGTCCTGTTGACATACTGGTCTCCCCAGGTGTGCATGTTGGTCTTGTGCAGGCCTTCGTCGGCCTGCGCGCGCCTTCCTGTCAGATGGTCATTCAGCAGTCTTCCCACGCTGCATTCCCCACACGTCCGCTTCTGTGATTCTTATAGAACGCGGGGGCTTCTCCGGATATGATCCATATTGGGAAGCCCCCGCGCAGTTCCGTATGCGGCTGTTCTGCCGCCGATCATTCAGTTCTTATGATCACTCGTTCTCCGCCTTCAGGACAGCCTTGCGCATAAGGGTCGCGAAAATGAGACCAAGCACGCAGAAGCAGACAGCCATGATGTAGGAGCCGGTGTAGGAGCCGGTGCGGTCGAAGGCCCAGGCGGCGATGGAGGAACCGAAGATGCCGCTGATACCGAAGGCCAGCCAGATCAGACCGGTCATGGTGCTGAGGTACTTCTCGCCGAACAGCTCTCTGGCCGCGTCGACGGACAGCGGGACGGAAGCGCCGTAGCAGACACCGATGATGACGACGCCGAGGATCAGGAGACCGGGACTGCGGAAGAAGCTGAACAGAGCGATGACGACGCCCAGAATGGTCAGCACGATCTGGTAGGTGCCGAAGGTGCCGAACTTGTCAGCGAAGAAGCCGGACAGCAGACGGCCGGAGCCATTGGCAATGGCGAGAACCATGACCAGGATGAAGCCGCCTTCCCAGTTGGCCTGTACGGAAGCGATGCTGGCAGCCTGGGAGACGACCAGGTTTCCGAGGAGCTGGCAGCAGAGATACACGATGAACATCATCCAGAAAGGAGCGGTCTTGACAGCCTCGCCGGGGGTCAGTTTGCTCTTATAAAGGGTCTTGGCGTCACGGGCCGCCCTCTCGGCTTCCTGCTCAGGAGTCAGCACGGACGTGGCCAGGTGAGGCGGTGTAGGCATCATGGAACCGATGACGATCATGCCGACGAGGGCGATGGTGCCGGCGGTAACAAATGCTGTGCGGACGCTGAAGTTATTGACCAGGAAGTTGATCAGGGGGGACATGTACAGGGAGCCGAGCGCCATACCGGCAGTGCAGAGGCCGGAGACAAGGCCTGCGCGGCTCGCGGGGCTGTTCTTGACGGCACCCGGGGAGGTGTTGGCGGTCAGCGCGGTGGAGCCGCAGCCGATCATGACACCGGCAGACAGGATCATCAGAACCGGAGAAGTAGTAAATCCGCTGATGATCAGGCCGCCGCCCATCAGAAGGCCGGCCAGCATGATGCCGTACTTGGGTCCTTTCCTGTCACCGATCATACCGGCGACGGAGGCGAAGCAGGCTGCGCAGATAGTCAGTACGGTGTAGGGCGCGGAGGCCTGCGCGGCTGTCCAGCCGTAGTTGGCGATCATGCCCTTGCCCAGGATGCTCCAGCAGTTCTGGGCGCCGCCGAGCAGGTTGCAGACGATGGCGACGACGATAGCTCTGATGGCTATGCTGTTGAATTTTTCTTTCTGCATGATAATTCCCCTTTCAATGCATGAAATGTTGTGTTACGCCGGCAGATCCCGAGGCAGCGGGATCTGCCGGAAACGGCGTCCGTCTTACAGATAGGAGCCGTTGTCCACGGTGATGATCTGACCCTGCAGCGCTTTGGAACGGTCACTGGCGAGGTACAGAGCGAGGTATGCCTGATCTTCGGGCTGGCAGGCCACGTGCATGGTCTCGCTCTCGCGAACGGTACGGGTGTGCAGGATCGGAAGCATGTCCTGACCGGCAGGCGCCAGACCTGCGCCCTTTTCCTGGGTCTGAGACATGGGCGTGATGGTATAGCCGGGGCAGACCGCGTTGCAGCGGACACCGGTGCCCACGCAGCGGATGGCGGTGTTCCTGGTCAGGGTGTTCACGCCGCCCTTGGTGGAGGCGTAGACACTGCCGCACATGGGACGGACGCCGTTGACGGAGGAGACGTTGATGATGCTGCCGCTCTTCTGTGGAAGCATATACTGAAGCGCCTCTCTGGTCCAGACCACAGGCCCGCGGAAGTTGACGGCGATGACGCTGTCCACGACATCATCCGGGATGCAGTCGATCCTCCACTGCTCACCCACGCCGGCATTGTTGACAAGGATGTCGAGCTTACCGAACTCCTCGACGGCCTTGGCAAGGATGGTCTTCGCTGCCTCTGTGGAGGCCACGTCTCCGGTCATGCCGAACACACGGTTTCCGTTGGTGCAGACCTTCTCGACCTCGGCCACTGCCTTGTCCAGCTTCTCCTTGCCGCGGGCGACCATCACGACGTTGGCGCCTTCCGCCGCGTAGAGCTCAGCGATCGCGTAGCCGATGCCGTAGCTGGCGCCGGTGACGACGGCTGTCTTTCCTTCCAGCTCATACTGTTTCATGCAGGTTCCTCCTTTTAAAAATGTTTTGTTTTCTGATAACGTATATGAGCAAATACCGTGCCAGTCTCCACAAACCGGAGATTAGGAGGTGAATAGTGAAATGATCCTTTTTGCCTGCCTTAGGACAGCCTCTCCTGGCCAGGAATGGCACAATGTCACACTTTTTCTTCGCAATGTCACACGCAGTGGCACCCGGTCATGACTGTCACAGTTGCACAGTTCCTGCCCTTCGGCAGTCATACTGTGTCCTTTTCACCCTTTCCTGGCTCCATGTCCGCCAAACACCGCAGACATCGGGATCTGTGCCAGTTTTCCGTCGATGGCCTTCACTTCCTCCTGCGTCAGACGGATATCTGCCGCATGCAGGTTCTCCCGGATGCGTTCTGTCTTCCTGGAGCCGGGGATCGGTACGATATAGGGCTTCCGGCCCATCATCCAGGCCAGAGAGATCTGCGCGGGCGTCGCCTGCTTCTCTGCCGCCAGATCCCGCAGGAGCTGCATCAGCCCGCGGTTCTGATCGAAGGCCTCGTCGCTGTACTGCGGCATCTCTCCCCTGTAATCCTCCGGGTCGAACTTCTCTCCTTTGGAGAAGACGTCCGTCAGGATTCCGTTGGCAAGGGGCGAGAAGGCCACATAGCCGATCTGCAGTTCCTCCAGGACCGGAAACAGAGCCTCATGCCACCGCGCCATCATGGAATAGCGGTTCTGAATGCAGGTGACCGGGCAGACCGCATGGGCCCTGCGCAGATACTCCTCATTGGTCTCGGAGATGCCCCAGTGAAGGATCTTGCCCTCCCTGATCAGGTCCGCCATGACGCCGGCGACCGTCTCCGGCTCCACCTTCGGGTCGATGCGGTGCTGGTAATACAGGTCCACATGGTCCATGCCCAGACTCTGCAGACTGCTGTCGATGGACTTGCGGATCGTCTCCGGCCGGGAGTCGAAGACCAGCATCCTGCCGTCGTGGGTCACGCCGCATTTGGTCGCCACTTTGACCCTGCTGCGGCAGTCAGCCAGAGCCTTCCCGACCAGTTCTTCGTTGTAGCTCGTGCTGCCGTCCGCATTGGTGCCGAGATAGCACTCCGCCGTGTCGAAAAAGGTATACCCCATATCCACGGCTTCGCGGATGGCGCGGATGGCTTCCGAAGCATCCACGGCAGTCCCGTAGGCATGGGAGAAGCCCATGCAGCCGAGACCGACCGGGGAGACCTCCAGATCCCTTCCCAGTATTCTGTTTTCCATTCCGCTCAATCCTTCTTGTCGATGCCGAACAGGCTCACACCCGTCCAGTCCTCATACTGTCTGGCGGTGCAGCTCAGATCCGTCATGGCATCCCCGCCGCCCGAGCGCATCTCAAACAGATTGAAGGTCGTGCTGCCGTAGATGGTCGGCACCTTATTGTCCCTGGCCAGACCGTTGTACAGTCCGATGTCCTTCTTCATCAGGTCCACAGCCATGTTCATGCCCTGGCCGGTGAACATCAGCTTCGGGAACTTGTAGGTGGTCGCGTTGGAGGAGCCGCCGCCTCCTCCGATCACATCACACGCCACATGCGGGTCGATGCCGGCCTTGACAGCCACGGTCAGGGCTTCCGCACTCGCCAGGAAGCAGGTCATGGACATGTAATTGTTGATGCACTTGATCGCGTCGCCGCTCCCGCTGGGGCCGATATAGCGGACCTTGTTGGGATCGCCGATGGTGTCCAGGATCGGTCTCACCTTGTTGAAGACCTCCTCCTTGCCGCCCACCATGACCGTCAGGGTCTGCTTGGTGGCGCCTTCCTGGCCGCCGCTGACAGGCGCGTCGATCAGGTCGATGCCCCTGGCCTCGCACTCCTTGTACAGCTTCTTGGTGCTGGTGGCGTCCGCGCTGGTCAGGTCGATGACGACCGTGCCGGGGCGGGCGTTGGCGAGGATACCCTCCTCGCCGTACATGTTCATCTCCACCTGGCGGGAGGTGGGCATACTGATCATGATGACGTCGCTCTTCTTAAAGAGTTCGGCAGAGTTCTCTGCGCCTTCGCAGCCATTGTTCAGCATCTCGTCGTAGAGGGCGATCTTGGCTTCCAGGGTGGGAGCCAGCGGGATGAATCCCGCGCTCTGGTCGATCTCTCTCCTGTAGGTGGGGAGGACGATGGAGTAGCCGCTCTTAAAGAGGCCGTAGCACATGGCAAAACCCATGGTACCGAGGCCGATGAAACCGATCTTTTCTTTGCTCATGATGAATTCCTTTCCGGCGCTTAGCGCCTTGTCCGCCTGTCAGCGAGGGGTTCTCGTTTTTCGGGGAGCAAGCTCCCCAAAGGATATCCGATAAAAACGGCACCCCGTCTCCTCTCTGTGACACGCAGCAGGGGGGCTGCCTTATTTGTATGCCTATATATTGAGCAATAACCGTGCCAGTTTATTTGATCCCTTTTCCGATCCCTTCCCGGTCCTTTTCCCTGCCAAAGTGGCATTTTGACACAATGGCACAGAAATGGTATACTGTGACTGTTTCATCCAGGCGTGTCAAGTTCTTCAAAGGAGTCTGTATATGTCATCTATGTACCCTTCTGCTCTCCCGATGGCGGACAGGAGCGACTTCGAGCGGCACTGTAAGGCGGTCCAGTGGCAGTATTCCTATCTCACACGCAATCTCAAAAGTATATACCAGAACCCGACTTCCGATTCTTTCCGGGCTTCTCTCGCTTTCTTTGATTCGGACGGGTACCTGATCAGCCTGTATGGTCCCGGGGACAAGACCGAGCGGCTCATGCAGGCCGGCATCGTCCCGGGCACCATCTGGCGCAGGGAGGAGATCGGCATCAACGCCGTGACCAACGGACTGGCCTACCAGATCTCCACGTACAGCATCGGCGACGAGAATGAACTGCCCCTGCTCCGGGACTATGCCCTCTACTATGTGCATATCCATCTCCATAAATCCGTGCAGAACGACCCCGAGGACAACGCGCCTCTCCGGCTGGGCGGCATTGCGCTGATCGTGAGCAGACACCGGGCTGACCCGGATTACATGCTTACTCTGAATGCGCTGGTCCACGATCTGGAGATGACCCTGCACTTCAACCAGACCTCCATGCACCTGTACAACCGGGAGAAGACCGGTCTGCTCATCGTGGACACCGACATGTACCCCGGTCAGAACACGATCCTGTACACCAACGAGATGCTGTTCAAAGCTCTGGGCGTGCCGGCTGCAGATGTGTGGTTCTCCCCGCTGCAGGATTTCCTGCCGCCGGAGGGCAATGAGCCGCTGTGGCAGATGATCGCCCACAAGAACCACGTGGCTGATCAGCCGGTCACCGTCACGGTGGGCGGCCGCTCTGTCAACTGCCAGATCACCTGCGACGTCTACCGCCAGCCCGTCATCGATGCCGAGGGCGTGATCCTCTACATCACCACTCCCCAGATCGAGAGCCGACGGATCGCGAAAAAGATGGGCAACTCCGCCATCCTCTCCTTCAGCGACGTAGTGGGCGTCAGCACACCCATCCGCTCCGCCATCCGCAAGGCGAACCTGATCGCCGGCACGGACAGCAACGTGCTCATTCTGGGCGAGAGCGGTGTGGGCAAGGACGTTTTTGCCCAGGCGATCCACAATGCCAGTGCCCGCCGGAACAAGCCTTTCATCGCCGTCAATTGCGGCGCGCTG
>DGGX01000186.1 GCA_002392385.1 Lachnospiraceae bacterium UBA3863 | reverse complement strand
GCTCTTACGCCCACCAGCCACAGAGCATTCGCGGTCACTGGCAGCAGCAAGCCCTGCAGGGACGAGATCTTCCCTGCTGTGGTCACCACGCAGTCCGGACCGCTCAACGTCCGGCAGGAACCCGGCGTCCGGGAACCTCTCTGCCAGACCTTCGGTCCGATCCCCAGGGGCGCGACGGTATCCGTCTGCGATGCCATCCTGGGATCCGATGATGCCGTATGGTATCTGATAAAGTACGCAGGTAAATATGGCTTCTCAATGGCAAAATATCTTGCCAGAAAGGAGTGAGGATGGGTAAACTGCATTGCCCGGCGTTTACGTCCGGATGGGGCGATATGGAGATCATAGAGTCTGATGACGGCAAGTTCATGATCATCGATACGTTCACATACGGCAACGCCGGACCCCGAAAATATGTAAAGAAGCTGCTGAACGGCAGGAAAGCCAAGCTGCTGATATCCCATGCCCATAAAGACCACAATGGGGATTATGAATACTATATAAAGAATGGCATGATCGATGAAGTATATGTGAGCATGTACGAACCTAACCAGGAAAGCAGCAAAGACCGCGACAGGCAGGATAAGATGATCGCCCTGGCGAAGAAAAAGAAGTGCAAGATATACCATGTCACAAAAGGGCGCACCATAGAGATCGGAAAGGGAGCCACGATCAAGTGCATCTATGCCAGGAAGACCGGATCCAACAACGCAAAGAGCCTGATCATGATGGCCACCATCAACGGGGTCAAGATCCTGCTCAATGGGGATGCTGAAAAGGTCACATATAACGAGATGATTGCGGCCGGCATCGACCCCAAATGCAACGTCCTTAAATTCTCCCACCACGGAGTGACGGAGAACAACCCGGCCAGCTTCATAAAGAAATGCGGTGCAGAATATGCTTTCTGCAACTGTTCCGGGGAGTCCGGGTCTTCCTTTCGGAGCTGGGCCGAAAAGGCCTACAGTGTACATGAAGCTGCCGGCATCAACTGCTATTCCGTCTTATACAACAAGGGACTGGTCTTCGATTGCCGCGCCGGGGAGGTCAACGTCCTCTGCGGGGGCAACTATAAAGCTGTCATCAATAAGGTGCAGGGGGACGGGTTCACCGTAGCGAAGCAGTTCCACATATGTAATAAAGAACAGATCCGGATGAAGCCCACCATGCGGTACGTAGATCTGCAGCTGGCGAAAGACTGCATCTGCGGAGCGCACGGGAACGGGCAGGTCAGATCCGACTTCCTCGGTGAAAAGGTAAGGACGGTACAGCCGCTCATCAACTTCCTGATAAACGAATACCGCGACCGCATGATCGCACTGGAAGGCGGGGTCGGGGATGACAGCCGCAGGGAGTGGCTGAAGAAATGCGGTTTCATCTATGATCCGGAAACAGCAAGGGACGTCATCCAGAAAGCCGTGAACAAGAAGCTGCTGGGTACGTGACCATGCCTATCCGGATCACATCATTCATACGCCAGGTCGGTCCTTTGGCCAATGAAGAGATGGCAAGGACCGGAGTATCCGCGGCGCTCATGATCGCGCTGGCCATCAAGGGCTGCACGTATGGGCGCAGGGATTACGCTACTGAACACCACGCCCTGGTACGCATACCTATCCCGCCGCCTGGTGACAGCTGGGACGGGGACAGGTTCAGGATCCGCATAGGTGGGTACTATCACGGCATGTACACCTACCGCATGCGGACGTTCCGGGGATATGATTCGTGGAAAGACAGCATGCACGATCTGGCGGATTATCTGAAAGAACACCATCCCGCCCTTGTGGGCGTCAGACAGATAGACGAGGCTGTCAGGATCCTGGTCAGGGACAGATATGCCCTGGATGACCTGGATTGGACGGAAGTCCTGTCACTGGTAGACAAGTACAGCCTCACTGAATACGATACTCACCGGGCCATACCCGGAGAGTAATATATCTTCCTCCCGAAGAGGCCCTATACGAGCGGTCCGCCGCCGTATGGGGCCTTTTTTGGATTGTATACAAAAAGTAGCCAAATCTTGCGGTTTTCGGCGTAACATTTTGGCGTAACATTTTCTGGTTTTGTGACAAAAAATGTGACATATCACATTGTCACGTTTTTTGAGCCATAACATTTTCCGTGTTTGTGAAAAGTCCTGTAACAGAATTTTCATTTTTGTGACGGACTTTTTGGCATATCTAAGCCATCTTTCACATTGTACCATTATTTTTATATATAAAATAAAAATTGAAATAAATATAACTGCGCGCGCGGAAACGCGCGTATAGGGGCGTTTACTAAAAGGTTGAAAAAATTTTGTGACAAAAATACAGACAAAAAATAAACGGACAAAATAAAAGGACCGCCACTCAAGGCAGTCCTATCGTGCAGATGATCGTCCGATATGCCACCAATAGGTTCGGACGCTCCCAGTCAAGTGGAGATATCTGGTCAGCATCCGAACTCCTGACCTCATCAAGTCCTATCCGGTCCGATCTGTCACCAAAATTGTATGCGACTTTAAGATGGTCATCAAAGACATATATGGCGTTGACGAAAGCATCGATCAGCCTGCGCTTCCCCTTTGCTGTCCGGATGTCCGTACTGCGGAGCTGTTCCAGGAAGAAACGGATCTGGTCTTTCTCCAGCCTGACTTTCTCCTGCAGTTCCAGGTCTGCTTTAGCACTTTCCAGCGCCGCACAGGATGCCCGCAGTTCTTCCATCCTTCCGCTGACCGCATCATACGGCATGCCTTTCTCTACGGCAGTGACCAGGTTCGCGATGGCCTTCTTCGTCCCGGCCAGTTCCGCTTCGATGGCGGACAGCTTCGTGCTCGTCTCATCGGTCCGTTCATAATAGTCCCAGACCGCGTCAGTGACCATCTCTATCATCTCATCGGATCTGAGCAGCCGGATGGCATGGTCGAGCACCAGGTCTTCTATCATGTCTTTCCTGACGGTACGCATGTCGCAGCCGCCCGTCCTCTTCCGTTCTATGCATTTATAGTATTCATACTTCCGGCCCTGTTTCCCATGCCCGCTCTCGCCCAGCATGGGAGATCCGCATTTACCACAGAATATCTTCCCGGTAAGGATATACTCTGTCGCTGACCATTTTGACGCGGGCGCGCGCCTGTTCCTTCTCGTCATCTCCTGGACGCGGTCGAACAGTTCCTGCTCCACGATGACCGGAACGGCGTTCTCTATGCGGACAGTACCTTTCCCGCCTATGTACAGACCGGTGTACTTGACGTTGTGGAGCAGGTGCCAGAGTGAATTGCGGTTGAATGTGTTCCCCCTGGCGGTACGTATGCCCAGGGCGTTCAGCTGGTCTATGATCTCTGATGCCGTATCACCATCCGCGTATGATTCAAAGATGGCGCGGACGATGGGCGCTTTAGCCTCATCGATCTCATACTTCCCGTCTGCCGATTTCCTGTAACCGAAGGGCGTAGTGCCCAGTTTCTTCCCTTTCTTCGCGCTCTCCAGCATGCCCCTCCTTATGTTCTGCGCCAGCTGTAGTGAGTAGTATTCTGCCATCCCTTCAAGGACCGATTCCAGGATGACCCCTTCCGGGCTGTCCGGCACGGATTCCGCCACATATTCTACCGATACGCCGTTCTTCCGCAGCCTGTATTTATTAAATGCCAGCTCTTCCCGGTTCCTGCCGATCCGGTCTATCTTCCATGCGATAAGGACGTCCCAGATATGTTTATCGCTGTCCCGGAGCATCCTCTGGAATTCCGCCCTGTTGTCGTTCGTTCCAGTCTTGGCCCTGTCGCAGTATTCCGCAACGATCTCGTACCCTTTAGTCTCCGCATATTTCCTGGCAGCGGCCAGCTGCCCCTCGATGGACTGGTCCGTCTGGCTGTGTGATGAATACCTGGCGTATACAGCGGCTCTCTTACTCATCGCTCTTCCTCCCGAATGGTATGATCAGGCATCCTTCACCTGTTTCTTTGCTTTACTGGATGCCAGCAGGCCTTCCATGTATGCTTCGGCCCGGATCTTGTCCTCTTCACTGAGGGAATAATAGAGCGACAACACCCTGGGTATCTTGATCTCATCGTTTCGCAGGTCCGGCCCGATCTCATCGGTCAGCTCCAGCAGGTAGTCTGCCGTAGTGTTCAGATAGACAGCGATCCTCGCGATCACGTTCCCGCCCGGAGTGATGTTCTTCGTCTTCCATGTGGTCAGCGCCGCCCTGGATACCCCAAAGGCTTCTGCGTTCGCATTGGTCTGCGTCTTCACCCCTTTCCTCTTGCATGCGGCGGCGTATCTTTCCCAAAATCCCATGATTTACCTCCTCTCTGGAAAATGATAAATAAATTTTTCAATTTTCTCTTGACAAGATAAATCAGTTTATCTATAATGCGAATCAGGACGGCAAACCAACTTACCAAAAACCGTCTGTAGCAAGTCAAGAGATTAATTTCTTTAACACATGTTACCATACGTGTTAAAGAAATTCAACTACAAGAAAGGAGGTCCGATGGGTAACTGGAAAGATGACTGGACCGCGGAGGTCGTGGGCCGCGCCCACCATGCAGATATCAGCATGCAGGACCTCGCCGCAGAAAGCGGCTTTTCCCCGGTGTACCTCTCCCTGGTGCTGCATAAGCGCAAAGGCGGAGAAAAGACGAAAGACGCCGTTCTCGCCGCATTATCCAGGCTGGAAAAGAAAAAAGAGGCGGCCGGATGAAGAGCCAGGAGATATCACCGCAGCTGTGCGGTGTGCTCATAGATGCCATGAACACGTTCTACTCGGATACGACGAACAGACAGAAGTACGAAGAGTGGAAGAAGAGAAAACAGGAGGAAGAAGAACGTGGTAGAGATCAAACTCAACGTAGAAATGACAGCCCCCGATCTGTCGGCAGCAATTGTTAAGCTCGCAGATGCGATCGCCAAACCTGGCACGGTCACTGGGATCACATGCTCTGTAGAGCCGGAACCCGCACCTGCAGAAGAGGAGCCCAAGAAGACAACAGCTAAGAAGACTACAAAAAAGACAACAGCTAAGAAGGCGGCAGAACCCGCTCCGGTACCTGCGCCCGCTCCGGTACCCGCGCCTGCGCCTGCACCTGCACCTGCACCTGCTCCGGCACCTGCTCCGGCACCTGCTCCGGCACCTGCTCCCGCACCTGCTCCCGCGCCCACACAGACGTATGACATTGGTATCCTGTCCAGGGCCGGTGCTACCCTCGTAGAAAAAGTGGGCATCAACACACTGGTGCAGCTCCTGGCTAAATACAACGTACCGGCCGTTACGTACCTGACGCCCGACAGATATGCTGACTTCGCCGCAGACCTTCGTGCTCTCGGCGCAGACATCTGATATACCTCCATTTCCAATGCCTGACAGACATGCTTTGTTAGGCCCGTCCTCGGCGCACAGATGGCTCGCTTGCACCGCATCCCCAAGGTACGAGGAGCAATTTGGTGACGGCAAGGCATCTGTGTATGCAGAGGAGGGTACGCTCGCCCATAAGATCTGCGAGCTCATGGTCGGCGTTCGGTTCGGCCTGTCCACCCAGGAAAAGATGGATAAGGCGATGTCCCAGCTGAAACAGCAGGAACTGTACTCAGATGAGATGCTCCGGACCGCTGAATTCTACACTGATTATCTTTCTGAGAAGGCTAACACCTTTCATTCAACTCCTTTCGTTAGGCCGGAGGTCCGGGTCGAATTCACTGAATTCGTCCCGGAAGGCTTCGGTACATGCGACTGCATAATGATCGGTGATGACAGGCTCCACATTACGGATTACAAGCACGGCAAGGGCGTCAGGGTGGATTCCAAAGACAATCCGCAGATGAAGCTGTACGCCCTGGGAGCCCTGATCAAGTACAGGCCGCTCTATAAGATCGAGCGCGTATCGATGGCTATCGTACAGCCGCGCATCTCCGATGATGTATCAGAGTTCGAGATGTCAGCGGATGACCTTATGAAATGGGCGGAAGAATACGTAAGACCCAGAGCAAAAGCCGCATATGAGGGTACCGGGACTTTCTGCCCGGGCGATCACTGCCGGTTCTGCAAAGGAAAGATCCAGTGCAGGGCAAGGGCTGAGAAATACAGTGCGTATGCCGATTTCAAAGATTTCATCCCTGTCGATAATCTTCCTGCGGATAAGAAGGAAGAAGCCATCAGGACTAATACCGGGATGCCCAAGCTCCTGACGAACCAGGAACTGGCAGAACTGCTCCCGGTAGCCAGGGACCTTAAACAGTGGGCGTCAGAACTGGAAGAGTACATAAGGGGCGCCATGCTGGATGGCCAGCAGTTCCCAGGGTGGAAACTGGTGGATGGAAGGTCATCAAGGTCTTTCAAAGATGAAGAAAAAGTCAAGCAGCTCATGCTGATCGCTTTCGGGGCTGCTGAAAGCGATCTCTATACCGAACCGAAATTCAAGTCTGTCGCGGACATTGAAAAGCAGTTCGGTAAAGCGAAAGTGGGCAAGGTACTGAAGGACCAGATCCTGAAGACGCCCGGCAAGCCCACTCTCGCCCCGGAGTCTGACGGACGTGCGGAATTCTCTGCGGCAGGATCAGACTTTGCAGGTGTAACAACGTCAAAGTGAAAAATGTGAAAAGAGTAAAGGAGAGAAAACCATGTACCAGGGTACCCCTACAAAGGTTCTGACCGGTGAGGTCAGGCTCAGTTATGTACATCTCAACGAACCCTATAAGAACCCTAAGACCCCGAATGCGCCCGCCAAGTACAGCGTGACGCTGCTGATCCCCAAGACCGATACGGCCACGAAGAACGATATCGACCAGAGCATCCAGGCGGCCTATGAGCAGGGCGTCAAGGACAAGTGGCACAATCTCAGGCCCACCCTGGCGAATCCGCTCATCTATGATGGTGACGGCCGCAGGCGCGATGGATCGGAGTTCACCGAAGAGTGCAAAGGCCACTGGGTGATCACTGCATCTTCATCTGATAAGCGCAAGCCCCAGGTGGTGGATATTTCCAACATCAAGACGGAGCTGGCTCCGCAGGACGTCTATTCCGGCATGTATGCGCGCGTGACCATCAACTTCTTCCCGTTCGATACCGCCGGGAACAAGGGCGTGGGCTGCGGCCTGGGCAACGTCCTTAAGATCAGGGACGGAGAGCCCCTGTCCGGCGGCGCGTCTGCTGCATCCGATTTTGCCGGACTCGGTCAGGCGCCGGAAGCCGCACCTATGCCCCAGATGGGACAGCCCTATCCCGCTGCCGGCCCTCAGCCGCAGGGATATGCGTACCCCCAGATGGGACAGCCCGCCATGAATCTCAGCATCGATCCCATTACTGGCATGCCCAGATAATTCTCATTTTATACTTCTCCTTTTTAGGGGCTGACTGTTTACAGGCAGTCAGTCCCTTTTTGCACCCAAAAACAGAGGTAAAACATGGAACACACGCACGATCTATCAATAGACCTGGAAACCTTTTCCAG
>DGGX01000237.1 GCA_002392385.1 Lachnospiraceae bacterium UBA3863 | reverse complement strand
GGCGGCATGCTGCGCTACGGCATCCCCAACTACCGTCTGCCCAGGGCGGTGCTGGAACGCGAGATCTCCAACATGCAGAAGGTGGGCTTCAAGACCATCTGCGATGTCAGCGTAGGCAAGGACATCACCATCAAGGAGCTGCGCGAGCAGAACGATGCCGTCTACGTTTCCATCGGCGCCCACACGGGCAGTAAGCTCAGCATCGAGGGAGACGACGCGGAAGGCGTGATCTCCGCGGTGGATATCCTGCGTGAGATCGGCGACAACCACTATCCGGACTTCACCGGCCAGCACATCGCTGTCGTCGGCGGCGGCAACGTGGCCATGGACGTGGCCAGGACGGCCATCCGCTGCGGCGCGGAGACGGTCCGTATCCTCTATCGCAGACGTGTGGCCGACATGACCGCCCTGCCGGAGGAGATCCACGGCGCCATCGAGGACGGCTGCGAGGTCACGGAGCTGGAAGCCCCTCTGCGCGTGGAGAAGAACATCGAAGGACATGTGACGGCCATCTGGGTCCGGCATCAGATCTCCGGCCCCATGGTCAACGGCAGGCCCAGCATCGTGGCCTCCCGTGAACTGGAGGATGTCAGGATCCCCTGCGACAAACTGCTGGTCGCGGTCGGACAGGGCATCGATTCCCAGAAATTCGGCGATTACGGCATCCCGCTCCAGAGAGGACGCATCGCCGCTTTTGACACAAGTGACGTCAAGAACGCCGACGGTATCTTTGCCGGCGGTGACTGTGTCACCGGTCCCGCTACCGTGATCCGGGCTATCGCGGCGGGCAAGGTCGCAGCTGCCAATATCGACGAGTATCTCGGCTTCAATCATGTGATCAAGACCAATATCGACCTTCCTCAGGTGCGTTTCGACGATCATAAGCCCTGCGGCCGCATCAATATGAGAGAACGTCCCCCGCAGCAGCGCAAACGCGACTTCGATCTGATGGAGACCGGCATGACGCACGAAGAGGCCTGTCAGGAATCCGGCCGCTGCCTCCGCTGCGATCATTTCGGCTACGGTGTCTTTAAGGGAGGGAGAGAATATCAATGGTAAATGTGATTATCAACGGCATCGCCGTAAAAGTGCCGGAGAAGACCACTATCCTGGAAGCCGCGGAAAAGGCCGGTGTCCGGATCCCGACCCTGTGTTATATGAAGGATTTGAACGAGATCGGCGCCTGCCGGATCTGCGTCGTGGAGGTGGAGGGCTATGAAAGGCTTTTCACTGCCTGCAACAATCCGGTAGCAGACGGAATGGTGATCCACACCAATTCCAAGAAGGCCAGAGAGGCCAGGAAGATCAACGTAGAACTGATCCTCTCTCAGCACAACACCAACTGCGCCGTATGTTCCAGAAACTGGAACTGCACGCTGCAGAAGGTCGCCAACGACCTCAATATCCACTGGATCCCCTTCGAGAAGGATCTGCCCAAGATCTCCCGGACAGACTACCATTTCCCGCTGATCCGCGAGTATGACAAGTGCATCAAGTGCATGCGCTGCATCCAGATCTGCGACAATGTCCAGACCACCAATATCTGGGACGTGATGAACACCGGTTCCCGGACCACGGTGGATGTGGGACCTGCCTATCGTCTGGAGGATTCCAACTGTGTCCTCTGCGGACAGTGCATCACCCACTGTCCTGTCGGCGCACTCAGAGAGCGCGACGATCTGGACCGTGTGCTGGCGGCTCTGGAGGATCCGGAGATCATCACGGTGGTACAGGTGGCGCCCGCCATCCGTACAGCCTGGGGCGAGGGCTTCGGTCTGCGTCCCGAATACGCGACCTACAGGCGTCTGGTATCCGTGCTCAAGAACATCGGATTCGACTATGTTTTCGACACCAACTTCTCCGCTGATCTTACGATCATGGAGGAGGCCAGCGAGTTCCTGGACAAGGTCCGCAAGGCCGGCGACAAGAAGAAGGGCAAACAGGAGAAGTTCCCCATGTTCACGTCCTGCTGTCCCGGCTGGGTCCGCTTCTGCAAGGCGAACTATCCTGAGTTCGTGGACCAGCTGTCCACGTCCAAGTCCCCGCAGCAGATGTTCGGCGCCATCGCCAAGAGTTATTACGCACAGCTTCTGAACGTGGATCCTTCCAAGATCTTCGTGATGTCTGTCATGCCCTGCCTGGCCAAAAAGGCCGAGCGCTCCTATCCCACCATGGTGGATGATCAGGGCGATCCCGAGGTGGATGTCTCCATCACCAACCGTGAGATGGTGCGCCTGATCCGTCTGGAGAACCTCAATCCCGCCGACTTCCCCGAGTCGGATCCGGATATGCCTCTGGGCGTGGGCTCCGGCGCAGGCAACATCTTCGGTGCCACCGGCGGCGTCATGGAAGCGGCTCTGAGAAGCGCCTACAATTTTGTCACCGGGGAGAATCCGGATCCCGACGCCTTCAAGGACGTCCGCGGTATGGACGGATGGAAGGAAGAGACCTTCGACCTGGCCGGCACACCCCTCAAGGTGGCTGTCGTCAACGGTCTGGGCAATGCCCGCAAGCTCCTGGAAGCCCTCAAGAAGGGCCGGGTCGCCTACGATTTCGTGGAAGTCATGGCATGTCCCGGCGGCTGCGTGGGCGGCGGCGGACAGCCCATCCACGACGGCATCGAGATGGCCGAGGACAGAGCCAAGGTCCTCTATCGTCAGGACGCCGGCATGGAGCTCCGCTTCAGCCATGAGAACCCCTCCATCAAGGCGGTCTACGAAGACTTCCTGGAGAATCCTCTGTCTGAACGTGCAGAGCACCTGCTCCACACCAATCATCACGGCTGGAAGATGCCGAATGAGAAGTAAGCATTAACTGAAGAAGGCTGCCGCATCGGAGATGTGATCTCTGATGCAGCAGCCTTTTTTGTATCGTTTCCAGTGTCAGGCCCGGGAGAAAAGCATGTCCCAGAGGCTGGGATCCTCCGGCAGCAATTCCGCTTCGGTGAAGTTGGCGCTGAGGGCGGCCACGACGCGGCGCACCTCGGAGGAGGTCACGGAGCCGTACTGGAGGAGGACCGGGTCAGCTGCGCCTGCCGGGCGGTAATAGACAAGTCCGCGGCGCAGGGACTCCGCCCCCCGCCGGTCCAGCATGACCAGGGAGTCGGCGGCGTTGTCCACCTTGAGGCAGAGTCTGGCGGGGAACTCGTCGGCCAGGGAACGGAAGATGACCGGGCGCTCGGAGGAGAGGACCAGGTGGATCCCGCAGGGGCCGGCCTCCGCCGCCAGTCTGCGGAGGGCGTTCTCGCAGGTGCGCCGTCCCTCGTCCATGAGGTCTTCCAGCTCCGTCACCAGGACCAGGAGATGCTTGGTATTCTCCACCCTGTCACAGTACTCGTAGATGTTGTCGCAGCCCGCCGCGGCGAACATGCGCCGGCGCTTCTCCATCTCGAAGGTGAGCTCGTCCAGGAGAGCCAGGCCGGTGCCGGGGTCGTTCTCCACGTGGCAGTAGGGAAGACGGCGGTAGCGGCCGAAATCCTGCCCGCGTCCGCCCAGGAGGTAGATCTCGATGTCATCCGGCCGGCAGGACAGGAGAACGCTGATCATAATGCCGTGCAGGAGGTCTATGCGGGTACTTCCGCCGCTGCCGCCTGTCAGCAGGTGGGGACAGTCCGTGAGGTCGTTGATGAAGCGGTTCCTGTAGAGATCCATGCCCATGGCGATCGGAATGCCGCGGCACTCCACGAATTCACGGCAGTAGAGATTGTCGCCCAGATAGATCCGGTCGTTCTGCCAGGGCACGTCGAAATAGATCCGTCCGTCTCTGCGGAAGATCTGCAGATCACTGCGGCGGAAGACCATGCGGAAGGTGCTGCGCAGCTGCAGGATCCGGCTGGCGGATCCTGCGTTGGCAGGGAGTATCTCAAAACGGGTCATAAAAGGACCCTGGACCTGGGAGACCAGCTGGGCTTCGATCTGGTTCTCCTGGAAGATGATCCGTATCTCGTCGGTGTAGGGCTTCAGATTTCGGTGGGTCCATTTCAGGTGGGTGCGGAGCACTTCTCTGATACGCGGGAAAACAAACTGTTTCATATATAAGGTATCCTTTCGGAGTATGCCTATGGTAAGGCGGGCAGGTATGACACTGTCCGCACCTATACAGTTTACCACCAGACAGGGGGAAGTGTTATAATACTTTTGTAAATAATCGGAATCGTCGGTATTGGAAGCCGGCGGACCGGTATCAGGAAAGGAAGACACTGTGATCAGACTCATCGGAACAGATCTTGACGGGACACTGCTGCGGAGGGACAAGAGTCTCTCTGCCCGCAATGAGGAGGCCCTGCGGCTGGCCGCCGCGGAGGGGGTGCAGATCGTCCCCGTGACCGGCAGGCCTCTGGACGGGCTGCCGGACGCCCTTTACACCCTGATCGGCGAGGGCGTCATCCGTTATGCCATCACCTCCAACGGCGCCCATGTCTACGCCCTGGGAGACAAGGGAACCGATCCTCAGTGTCTGCTGCGGCGGGAGATGCCGCGGGAGAAGGTGGCCCAGGTCCTGGACACGGCCAGAGAAGCGGCGGAGAACAGCCTCATCATGGAGATCTTCACCGGCGGCAGGGGCTATCACGATGAGGAGACCAGGGCCTCCCTGATGACACGTTTTCACGGGACGCCGGTGGCGGATTACCTGAAGAAAAGCAGGACAAGGATCGCCTCCCTCTATGATTTTCTCAGGGAGACGGAGGACAGGCAGTACGAGAACATCTCCATCATGCTCAGGTCCATGGAGGAGCGGGACCGGGTGGCCGCCGCTCTGGAGCAGATCCCCGATATCCTGGTCCTGCGTTCCTGGAAGACGGATCTGGAGGTCATCGACGCCAAGGCAGACAAGGGGACGGCGCTTCTGTGGCTGGCCCACCGGCTGGGCATCCACAGAGACGAGGTGATGGCCATGGGAGACGGCGGCAATGACTGTCATCTTCTGGAAGCGGCGGGACTGGCCGTGGCCATGGCCAACGCGGTCCCGGAGCTCCTGCGGACGGCCGACGCGGTGACGGCCTCCGGCGATGAGGACGGCGCGGCACAGGCCATCGAAAAGTACGTGCTGGGCGGAAAGGAGTGAGTATGGCATTCTGGAACAGGATCCTGAAGGGGACGGAAGAGGCCTATACCTATGACCCGGACAGGGAAGAACCCGTTCTGCAGAAGAGCATCTGCACGGGGGAGACCGCGGCCGGGCTGCGGGACAGGGAGAACGGGCGGTTCCGGGAGCTGATGCTGATCCGGAGCGACCATGACCTGCAGACCTTCATGCGCAGGTGCGGACTCAAAGAAAAGCCCCGCACGGTCTACTGAGCCGCGGGGGCGCTGCTGAAGACTTTTTGAGGACTGTCAGAAGACCTTTTAGGGGCCTTCTGACTACACATTGCGACCCTGTACGGAATCAGAGGATCAGGAGAGGGCGGGAGAGTTCGCTGACGGCGGCGGGCTCCCCGCCTTTGATCTGTCTTATGAGGCTGCAGAGCTCGGAGGCCCGCAGGTCCTGGTCCAGCATGGCGTCAAAGGGAGGCTTGAGCTTCTTCCTGTCTACGGCCAGGCGGGAGAGGCAGGGCACCGTCGAGTTCCGGGAGATCTCCCGCAGAAGGGGGGCAGCTGTCCTGCGGAAACCCAGGGGCCGTATGTAGCCGACGGCGCCGGCCGCCCGGAAGCGGTCCACGTCTTCCCTGCGCAGGTCCAGAAGGATGTGGAGCAGGGCCCGCCGGATCCGGGTATAGGTCAGGCTCTTGTTCTTCAGAAGAGCGCAGAAGCTGTCATAATCCTCGTAGCGGGGGAGAAGGGCGTGTATGCGGTCGGCCAGCTCCCTGGAGACATCCTGATAGTCGGAAAGGGGCAGAGGAGCGTAGAGGAGAGCGTGCAGGAGCATGCCGGACAGATCCTTCTCGGAGAGCAGGACCTGGTCCCCGGGACAGGCCAGCATCCGCCTGCGGATGGCGGTGGCTCCCTCCGTCTCGCAGCGCAGCAGGGCGTGGGGGACGATGGAAGAGCCGGTCCGGTTCAACTCCAGACAGTAGGCGGCGGCCAGCAGATCGTTGGGGGTCCCGACGGGCAGCGCCCTGCCTCCCTGTCCCATGGCCTCCGCCATGGCTGCCGGATAGGAGAGTCCTTCCCGCAGCCGGTCCCGGACAGCCTCGTCGAAGGAGGGACTGTCCATCCGCGCGGCGGTCTCCAGAACAGCCCCGGTATCCCCGCTCTCCGAGCCGAACCAGAGGTCCGTGACCACACCCAGACTCTCCAGGAGCCTGACCCCGCCGGCGGCAAAATATCCCGCGGATCCGCAGGCGGCATAGAGAGGGATCTCCAGGACCAGGTCGGCACCTGCCGCCAGGAGATCTCTGACGCGGGTCCTTTTGTCCACGATGGCCGGCGCTCCGCGCTGGACGAAATCGCCGCTCATGGCGACGACGATATAGTCAGCCTGCGTCTGCCGGCGGGCTTCCCGCAGCAGATAGGCGTGTCCCTGATGAAACGGATTGCACTCCGCTATGATTCCGATCGTTCGCATGCGTCACCTGTCTTGTACTGAAAAAGATACCTTATTCAGGAATTGTCTCGGGTCCGGGTATGGAAAAAAACACTTTCATATTATAATATAATACACAGTGATATCTATCCGCTAAGGAAATTCTGTCTGCATACGTAAGGAGAGTAAAAATGAAGATCTTAGTCATCAACTGCGGAAGTTCTTCTCTGAAATTCCAGGTCATCGACGCTGCCACAGAGCAGCTGCTGGCCAAGGGTCTGTGCGAGCGTATCGGCGGCGAAGGCTCCGGAATGACCTATGAGAACGTTGTGAAGGGAACCGGCAAGAAAGAGACCATCACCCCCCTTCCGGATCATAAGGAAGCGGTCAGCCTGGTGCTGAAGGCTGTCTCCGATCCCGAGAACGGCGTCGTGAAGTCCCTCGACGAGATCGGTGCTGTCGGCCATCGTATCGTTCACGGCGGCGAGAAGTTCACCTCCTCCGTGATCATCAACGACGAAGTCATCGACGCCATCAAGGAGTGCTCCGATCTGGCTCCTCTGCACAATCCCGCCAACCTTATCGGCGTGGCTGCCTGCCAGGCCCTTATGCCCGGCACACCCATGGTGGCTGTTTTTGACACCGCCTTCCATCAGACCATGCCCGAGAAGGCCTACATGTATGCCCTTCCTCTGAGCTACTATGAGAAGTACCGCGTCCGCCGCTACGGCTTCCACGG
>DGGX01000120.1 GCA_002392385.1 Lachnospiraceae bacterium UBA3863 | reverse complement strand
CAAGGACCGCAAGGTCTACGATATCGGCCGCTCCCACCTGACCCACGTCGGTCCCAACCCCGCGCCGGTGGACGAGCCCGCCGCTCCCGCGGACGCTTCCGAGGTGAAGATCGCGCCCAAGCGCTCCGTCTACACACGTCTCGCGGAGGCCGTCGACGACATCAACAACGAGATCGACAGCACCCAGGCAGAGGCGGACGTTCCCGCCGAGAACACGGTCCTTCTCTTCAAGACCACGGTCTGCCCCAACTGCCGCGCAGCCGTCGCCATGCTGGACAAGGCCGGTGTGAACTACATCACCGTCAACGCTGAAGAGGACATGGGCCTCGTCAACAAGTACGGCATCCGCCAGGCTCCCACCCTCATCGTCCCCGGCACCGACTCCTTCGAGAAGTACCGCGGCGTCGCCGAGATCAAGAACTGGCTCAAGGAAAGAGCATAACCTCTCACAGGGGACGGTTCTCTGTGTGAGCGCCGCAGCCTTACAAGTCCATATAACAATTGACCAGCCCCCGCGGTTCCCGAATGGGTTCCGTAGGGGCTGGTTTTTAAATTGATTACCGCACAGGGTCTCTCACAGGGGACGGTTCTCTGTGCGGGGTTTTTTCAGTTGGGAATCAGAGGCCTTTTCCCCGGATGCCGGCCAGGATCTCCGCCGTGCCGTCCAGATAGGGTTCCCGCGCGACACCCGCTGAGGCGATCGCCACGGAAGAGGGGCCGTCGAATCGCAGCGGTCTGCCGTCCAGGTCGGTCACTCTGCAGCCGGCCTCCTCCGCGATGAGCGCGCCGGCTGCATAGTCCCACAGCTGCAGGTGCAGCTCCAGGAAGAGACCTATGTTGCCCGACGCCGCCAGACACAGTTCCCAGGCCGCCGCGCCGAATCTCCGCAGGTCGATGCATTTGGGCATGTAGTGGGCGCAGAGGCGGAAGGTGGTGTCCATGAACTCCGGATAATAGGGACTGGTGCCGATCATCACGAAGCTGTGAGCCAGAGGGTCCAGGCTGCTGTGGAGCTGTCTCGTCACCGCCCTGTCCTGTACGAAGGCGCCGCAGCCCCGTACGGCGTAGTACAGCATATCCATGTAGGGCTGATATACGACGCCGATATAGGGCGACCCGTCCCTGAGCAGCGCGATCGACACCACGCTGGCCCGCAGATCCTTCATAAAGTTGCTGGTCCCGTCGATCGGATCGATGACAAAAGTATAATCCGCTGCATCCTCATCGGTCTCGTCTGCGAATGCGCCGGATGCGGTCTCCGGCTGCGGCGCCTCTACGTCGCTCTCCTCCCCGATGAACCGGGCCTGGGGCAGCAGTACATGGAGTTCCTTCTCCAGAAAGGCCTGCACCTTCTTGTCATAGCGCGTCACAAAATTGGCGTGTCCGCCCTTGTCCTCGACGCCGAGGACGTTCTTTTTTCCCTCCTGGGTGCGCTCCGCCTGGAGCATGATCCCGCCGGCAGCCCGCGCCGCCGCGCAGATCCCCGTCAGACGTTCTTCTGTGAAATGATCCATACCTTCCTCCTTTTCCCTGTGCAGCAGTATATCACAAAACCGCACAGCAGACCTGTTTCAGTCGGAGGCTCTCGTCGCATATGAGAAAATCCGCTGTTTTCCCCGGCTCGATCGAACCGATCCGGGCGTCCTCACCGATCGCGCGCGCCGGAACCAGGGTGGCCGCGCGGATGGCGTCCGCTTCAGGTATACCATAGGAGATGGCGTTCAGGAGACAGTCGTAGAGATTGGTGGCGGATCCCGCAATGGTGCCGTCGGACAGCCTGGCGACATGGTCCCGCAGCGTGACGGTCTGCCCGCCCAGCTCGTATTCCCCGTCCGGCATGCCGCAGCAGCGCAGGGAATCGGAGACGAGGCAGATCCGCCCGGGAAAGAGCCGGAAGGCCATGCGCACGGCGCTGGGGTGGACATGGATCCCGTCACAGATCAGCTCCGCGGCGACCGTCTCCCGCTCCGAGGCCGCGCCGATGACGCCGGGCTCCCTGTGGCGGATGGGCGGCATGGCGTTATAGAGGTGGGTCAGATGACTCGCCCCCGCCGCATAAACAGCCGCCGCCTGCTCATAGGCCGCGTCCGTATGGGCCACAGAGACCGTGCAGAGCCAGCTGGCTCTCTCCGTGAAGTCGGCGGCTCCCGGCAGTTCCGGCGCCAGGTCCACGATGCGGATCAGCCCGCCGCAGCTGTCGTAAAGCTTCTGAAAAGCCTCAAGATCCGGGTCCCGCAGATAAGCTCCGTTCTGGGATCCTTTTCTCTTCTCTGAGAAAAAAGGCCCCTCCATATGTATGCCCGCAATGCGGGAACACCCTTCCGGGCGCGCGTCGTACAGCCTCTTCGCGGTCCGAAAGGCTCTGTCCATCTGCTCATAGGGGAGCGTCACGGAGGTCGGCAGGAAGGAGGTGACCCCGTGGGCGGCCAGATAAGCCGCCATGCGGCGCAGTCCCTCCGGATCCCCGTCCGAAAAGTCCGCGCCGGCGGCGCCGTGGGTATGAATATCCACCAGGCCCGGTATCACCTTGGCGCCGCCCAGATCCACGTCTCCGTCCGCCGCGCCGGGAAGGATCTCCGTAAAGAGGCCATTCTCCACCCGGAACCCGCCTTCTATATAGCCTTCCGGCGTAAATACCTTCGCATGAAAGTACAGCATTGAAAACACCTCCGCAGTTCACACAGAGAACCGTCCCCTGTGTGAGGCCCTGTGTGAGCCCATGTGTGGGCTCACATCAGCGGCGCGAACAGGCGCAGGATCAGCTGGATGAGGCGCATGCCGGAGCCGGGGTTGTGGTAGTTCTCGGTGACCTCGCGGCACAGGGCCATGGTCTCTTCAAAGTCCTTGCGGGTATCGAGGACCGCCTGGCTGCCGTAGTAGAGGCAGCCGTTCTCGAAGTGATGGTAGAGGCTGCGGTAGTCCAGGTTGATGGTGCCGCAGATGGCGGCGAGGTCATCGGTCACGCACATCTTGCAGTGGCAGAAGCCGGGCGTGTACTCGAAGATCCGGACGCCCTGGCGCACCAGGCTGTGATAGTAGGAGCGGGTGATGGAGTAGATCAGCTTTTTGTCCGGGATCCCGGGGGTGATGATGCGCACGTCCACGCCGCGCTTGGCGGCAAGGCCCAGGGCGTGGATCATCTCATCGGTCAGGATGAGGTAGGGCGTCACGTACCACACGTAGGACTGGGCATACTCGGCGAGGGAGATATAGACGTCCTCGCCCACGTGCTCGTCGTCCATGGGGCTGTCGGCGTAGGGGATGACATAGCCGTTCCCTTCCGGCACCGCTTCCGATACCGCTTCCCGGACCGAAGGTGCTTGCGCAATCGCAGGCGTTTCCCCGGACGTCTCCGCTGTCTCCGGCGCCTCCTCCGCCCCTGTATCGGCGGATCCGGCCGACCGGGGCTGCAGGTACATGCCCAGATCCGGATCATTCACGTCCTTGTCGCTGACCGCATTCCACATCTCCAGGAAGGTGATGGTCAGGCTGTTCACGGCGTCCCCTTCCAGGCGGACGCCCGTGTCCTTCCAGTGGCCGTAGGGATGGGTGATGTTGAAATATTCGTTGGCCAGGTTATAGCCGCCGGTATAGCCGATCTCCCCGTCTATGACTGTGATCTTGCGGTGGTCGCGGTTGT
>DGGX01000121.1 GCA_002392385.1 Lachnospiraceae bacterium UBA3863 | reverse complement strand
TTGCCGTTGATCTCTTCCATCTTGGCGATGTACTTGAGGATCTCAGCCTGAGTCTCCTCATTGATCTGACGGCCGTCCTCATAATACTGGGTACAGGCTTCCGTGGTGATGGTGAAGCCCTGAGGGACCGGGAGACCGATGTTGGTCATTTCGGCAAGGTTGGCACCCTTGCCGCCCAGAAGGTTGCGCATAGTCGCGTTGCCTTCGCTGAACAGATATACTCTTTTGTTCATAATACCTCCTTTTATTTGCACTCCTGTTCCTGGAGCCGCTAACGATTGTCCCCGGACTGATCCGGCAGGAACCCCTCAAAAATAAAGTTGTCGAAATCCCCACGACTTTCATCAAGCTGACGCTGGCTCCTGATAGTCCAGACCACTGCCCTGTTCCCGTAGAGCTTTCTGCAGAGCCTCCGTGACAGGTTGCCCTTGTAATCGTCGTTGTAGGCGACGAAATCAGGGCGCGTCGCGAAGTTGAAGAGCAGATACTCCAGTGCGGCATAGAGAGGAAGCTTGACGGAACGCCTGTACTCGGGGAGTCTCACATAACCGTCCGAGAGCTGGCCGCGCACCACCTTGTCCCTGTGTCTCCTGTACCAGAGCAGTACCAGGGGGTTGAAGGACTCGATGACGTAGCTGCCCCGGTATGCCTGAAGCAGCGGATCCGTGATCTCGCACACGGACATGTCCCTGTCCTCAGACTTGTATTCCACGATCAGGGGCACGCGTCCGTCCACCAGATCCAGCACCTCCCGGAAGGAGGGAATGGTCTCCCCGCTCCCGCAGAGCTTCATGGCGTGCAGCTCTTCGAAGGTGTGATCGGCGACCCGGCCGCGGATCCCGCATACCCTGTCCAGGGTATCGTCATGGAATACGACGGGAATGCGGTCCTTGGAGAGCTGGACATCCAGCTCGATCCCGTAACCGGCCTCACAGGCCAGTTCAAAGGCTTTCAGAGAATTCTCCGGAGCATCCGACGCGTTGTCGTGCAGACCCCTGTGGGCAAAAAAATGCCCCTTGAAGGGGGTGTCGTCCGCCCTGCCGGCGGGAGCCGGTCTGATCGCGAGCAGATAAGCGCCTGCCGCACCGGCGATCATCCAGATAGTTTTCCTGCTGCCTGTGGCCAATTTTCCGTCCTTCCGTCCATTGCCTGAACCAACAATAAAAGTTTAGCATACAATCCTTGAAATGACCACTTAAACATCATAAAAAATCTATGACCTGCGGCGGTCGGACCCACTGGCGGCCTCTCGCTGTTCTATGCTATTCTTGAAGCAGGAGATCCCTGTACCGGGCGGCCCGGGGACCAGTTGTATGCAGTTTTCTGCCCTGCCGTCTCCGCGGCCGGAAAGGATATTCATGAGACAGGAAATCATCGACAGACTCCGCGTCATCACAGAAGAAGAACGACAGATCCTGGAGGAGGGGAGCGATATCCGGCAGGAGCTTTATACCACCGGGAAGTCTTTTGTCATCAACAGCCAGAAGCTCCTGGAGAAGGGACGGCTCATCGATATCCGCCCCCATACCCGCTTTGTCCGTTTTCCCAGGCACCGCCACGACTATGTGGAGATGATCTACATGTGCGACGGGTCCACGACCCATATCGTGGGGGACAGCGACAGGATCGTTCTGGAGAAGGGCGATCTCCTGCTCCTGAGCCAGCACGCCTGGCACGAGATCCTTCCCGCCGGCGAGGGAGACATCGCCGTGAACTTCATCATCCTCACGCCCTTTTTCGACCGGGCCCTGGCCATGGTGGAGAAGGAGAACATCCTCAGGGACTTCCTGATCTCCGCCATCTCCGGAGAGACGGCCTCCGTGGGCTACCTGCACATCCGGGCGGGGGATATCGTCCCCATCCAGAATCTTCTGGAGAACATGATCTGGTCCCTGCAGGCCGGCGGCCGGGCGGCCTCCAACACCATCCAGCAGACCACCATGGGGCTCCTCTTCGTCCATATCGCCCAGTATCTGGACCGTATTGACCGGGACGATCCCGGTCAGAAGGAGGAGGCATGCCTCTTCCGTGTCCTCAATTATATCGACAGCCACTACAGGGCCGGCACCCTGGCAGAGGCCTCTGACCAGGCCGGACAGGCTCCCTACACGGTCAGCCGGCTTCTCAAGAAGCGGACCGGCATGAACTTCCGGGAGCTCCTGCAGAAACGTAAGCTGGAGCAGGCCGCCTATCTGCTCGTCAACACCCCCATGTCCATAGACAGGATCATGGAGAGCATCGGCTATGACAACAGCAGCTATTTCTACCGGCGTTTCCGGGACAAATACGGCCTCTCCCCCGCGGCTTACCGGGAACAGGCCCGGAATTGACAGACAAATACGGCACATTTGACACTTGCGGCTCTCCCCTGTGTCTTATAATATGGTAATGATATAAATTAATGAAAGAATAAAGAATTCGAAAGGACAGAACACTATGATACAGGCCAACAATGTCACCCTCCGTCTCGGCAAGAAAGCCCTTTTCGAGGACGTGAACATCAAATTTACGGAAGGCAACTGCTACGGCATCATCGGCGCCAACGGCGCCGGCAAGTCCACCTTCCTGCGGATCCTCTCCGGTCAGCTGGACACCACCTCCGGCTATGTCTCCATCACACAGGGACAGCGCCTGTCCTTCCTGGAGCAGGATCAGAATAAATACGACGGCGAAGTGGTCCTGGACACAGTCATCCAGGGCAACCACCGGCTCTTCGAGGTCATGCAGGAGAAGGACGCTCTCTACGCCAAGGAGGATTTCTCGGACGAGGACGGTATCCGCGCCAGTGAGCTGGAGACGGAATTCGCCGAGATGAACGGCTGGGAGGCGGAGGCCGACGCGGAGTCCCTCCTGAACGGCCTGGGCATCGAGACCGAGCTCCACAGCTATCTCATGCGGGAGCTGACCGGCGCCCAGAAGGTCAAGGTCCTGCTGGCCAGGGCCCTCTTCGGCAGCCCCGACATTCTGCTTCTGGATGAGCCCACCAACCATCTGGACCTGGACGCCATCGCCTGGCTGGAGGAATTCCTGATCAACTTCCCCAACACCGTGATCGTGGTCTCCCATGACCGCTATTTTCTCAACAAGGTCTGCACCTATATCGCGGATATCGATTACGGCAAGATCACCCTTTTCGCCGGCAACTATGACTTCTGGTACGAATCCTCCCGTCTCCTCATTCGTCAGATGAAGGAGGCCAATAAGAAGAAGGAAGAAAAGATCAAGGAGCTGAAGGAATTCATCTCCCGCTTCTCGGCCAACGCCTCCAAGTCCAAGCAGGCCACCAGCCGCAAGCGCGCCCTGGAGAAGATCCAGCTGGAGGAGATCCGTCCTTCCAGCCGCAAGTATCCTTATATCGATTTCCGTCCCGACCGCGCCATCGGCAACGAGGTGCTGACCGTCACCGGACTGACCAAGACGCTCAACGGCGTAAAAGTCCTGGACAACGTCTCCTTCGTGGTGGGCCACGACGACAAGATCGCCTTCGTGGGCGGACAGGAGCTGGCCAAGACAGCCCTCTTCGAGATCCTCATGGGCAATATGGAGCCGGATTCCGGCAGCTACAAGTGGGGCATCACCACCTCCCAGTCCTATTTCCAGAAGGACAATACCGAGGAGTTCAATAAGGACCTCTCCATCACCCAGTGGCTCACCGGCTACTCACCCATCAAGGACGTCACCTATGTCCGCGGATTCCTGGGCCGTATGCTCTTCGCCGGCGATGACGGCGTCAAGATCGTCAATATTCTCTCCGGCGGTGAGAAGGTCCGCTGCCAGCTGTCCAAGATGATGATCAGCGGCGCTAACGTCCTGATCTTCGACGAGCCCACCAAC
>DGGX01000097.1:654-17206 GCA_002392385.1 Lachnospiraceae bacterium UBA3863 | reverse complement strand
GCCGGAGAGCCTGATGACCCCGCCCGCGGACGCGGCCCTGGAATGGGATATCCAGTCCTGCAGGGAGCTCGGTTTCAACATGCTGCGCAAACACGTGAAGGTGGAGGCGTCGCGCTTCTATTATCACTGCGACCGGCTGGGGATGCTGGTCTGGCAGGACGCGGTCAACGGCGGCCGCTCCTACAACGCCAATCTGGTGACCAACCTTCCCAACATCCTGCCGGCCGTCCAGACCCGGATCGGGGACACAACGGTCCGCGACATGGACCGGCTCGGCCGTCAGGACAGCGCCGGACGCGAAGCCTTCCGGCGCGAGCTCCGGGAGATGGTGGAGGAGCTGCGTTTTCACCCCTCTGTCTGCGTCTGGGTGCCCTTCAACGAGGGCTGGGGCCAGTTCGACTCCCTCCGGATCGCGGAGGAGGTACGGCGCATGGACCCCACCCGCCCCGTGGATGCCGCCAGCGGATGGTTCGACCGGGGCGGCGGCGATTTCTACAGCGTACACAATTATTTTCGCAGGCTGCGGATCCCGGCGGCACGCGCTGCCGAAAGGGCAGCGGCCCTGACAGAATACGGCGGCCTGTCCCGCAGCGTGGAGGGTCTGACCGCCGCCAACGGCATGAAGGCCTATCGGAGCCTGGATTCCGAGCAGTCCCTGACCGAGACTTATGTCCGCCTGGTCCGCCGGGACATCCTGTCGCAGCTCCCCGCGGGACTCTGCGCCGCCGTCTACACCCAGCTCTCCGACGTGGAGGGCGAGATCAACGGCCTCTTCACCTACGACCGGAGCCTCTGCAAAATGACCCCCGACGCCGTCCGCGCGGCCCGGGCGGAGATCGACGAGGCATGGGCCGGAATATTTTCACACAGACAGGAGATACAGCATGAACACTGACCTGCATACTGCCCCCGGAGCCATCACTGCCGCCGCACGCGTCAGCGGACCGGTCACGATCGGGGCGGACGTCTGCCTTGCGGCCGGTTCGGTCGTTTCCGGCGCCGTCACTCTCGGGGCGGGCGTCTGCATAGAACCCGGGGTCTGCATTTCCGGCACCGTGACTCTGGGCGAAGGCGTCTGCGTCGGCGCCGGCGCCACGATCTCGGGTCAGGTCACCATCGGCCTGAAGACCTATATCGCGCCGGGGGCCCGCATCGTGGGGGCCGTGACGATCGGCCGCGAGAGCTCTGTCTGGTACAACGCGGTGATCCGGGGCGATCAGGCCTCTGTCAGCATCGGCAGCCGCAGCAATGTGCAGGACAACTGCGTCATCCACGTGGACGAGGCCATCCCTGTCGTCATCGGCGACGAGGTGACCATCGGGCACGCCGCGGTCGTCCACAGCAGCACCGTCGGCGACCGCACCCTCATCGGCATGGGCGCCATCCTTCTCAACGACGTCCGGACCGGCCAGGACTGCCTGATCGGCGCCGGCGCCCTCGTCACCCAGCGGACACACATTTCCGACGCCCAGCTGGTGCTGGGCAGCCCCGCCCGCGTCCGCCGTCCCATGACGGACGCCGAGATCGACGAAAACAAGGTCAACATCCGTGACTATCTCACCCTGGCTGAGGAAGCCCGCAAGACCATGGCCCGCCAGCTGCGGGCCGCAGGGGAGGGCTGCTGACATGCGTATCTCGATTCTGACCGTCTGCCCCGAAATGATGGCCGGCCTGTCCGGCTGGCCCGTCATCGCCCGCGCCGTCCGCAAGGGCCTTCTGGACCTGGAGATCGTGGATATCCGCGAATACGCCCCGGGAAGCTTCCGCCATGTGGATGACTCCCCCTTCGGCGGCGGCCCCGGCATGATCCTCCGCTGCCAGCCCGTCCTGGACGCCCTCCGGGCCGTGAAGGGGGAGGCGGATGCCTGCCCCGGCGGCGCAGAAACCTGTCCTGCCGGCACAGCCCCGGCCACCTGCGACACCGGTGCGGATGCCGGCGGCGGGACCCCGGATGCCGATGCGCGCCCGAAGGCGCACACCATCCTTTTCTCACCGGCAGGCCACACCTATTGCCAGAAGGATGCCCACCGCCTGGCCGGCATCGACCACCTGGTCCTGGTCTGCGGACACTACGAAGGCGTCGACGCCCGGATCCTGCCCTTCATGGATGAGGAGATCTCCTGCGGCGACTACATCCTGACCGGCGGCGAACCGGCGGCTATGCTGGTCGTGGATTCCGTGGTCCGCCTCCTGCCCGGCGCCCTGCGCGCCGCCAGCACCCAGGAAGAATCCTTCGAAAACGGCCTCCTCGAGTACCCCCAGTACACCCAGCCCGCCGTCTGTGAGGGCATGGAAGTCCCCGATGTCCTGCGCAGCGGCGACCATGAACGCATCCGCCTCTGGCGCCTGCGCGAGTCCCTCCGCCTCACACTGGCCCGCCGCCCCGACCTCCTCGAAGGCCGCTCCCTGACCCCCGAAGAAGACCGCATCCTGAAGGACCTGAAGGACGGCCTCTGACCCCGAAGAAGCCCGCAACTTGAAGGACCTGAAGAACGGCCTCTGATCCCGGAGAAGCCCGCAACTTGAAGGATCTGCAGGACGGCCTTTCTTAAGAAACTTTTCATATGAACTCCATATTGCCGAGCATTTCAAAGAATGATAGAATAAGCATTGCCGATTGATATCGAATGGGAGGTGCCTTCTTTGAGCAAAACGACGATTATCTTTTTAATCATTCTTATCGTTCTAATTGCAGCCCTTGTCGCCCTGTATTTCCTGGGACAGCGCATGCAGAACCAGCAGGCCGAACAGGAGGCACAGATCAATGCCACCAAGCAGCCCATGACACTTCTGGTCATTGACAAGAAGCGCCTCAGGCTGAAGGAATCAGGCCTCCCGGAGCAGGTCATCAGCCAGGCTCCCTGGTATTCCAGACGCGCCAAGGTCCCCGTGGTCCGCGCCAAGGTCGGCCCCCAGTATTTCAACTTCATCTGCGACGAGAAGTGCTTTGACCTCATCCCTGTGAAAAAACAGGTCAAAGCCATGGTCAGCGGCATCTACATCGCCGAAGTCAAGGGCCTTCGCGGCAACCTCTCCGCCGAACCCGTCAAGAAGAGCTGGTTCCGCCGCCAGATCGACAAGCTTCAGGAAAAGCTTGGCGCCAAGCCGGTCAAATAAAAACTGTATATGAAGCAAGGTGCCGCCGGAAGGCGGCACCTTTTTTGATATGCTCGGCCATGCCGCTCGAAGTCTGTGTGGCTGCGGCGCATAGATAGCTCCGCCCTTCTGACGGTTGTGAAGATGTGTTCACAACCGCTGGAAGGGCGGATCCGGGTTGTGATGCCTGGAGCTGCCGGTCTCATGGTTGTATAGTACCCTCCACGACCTCTAAACCGGCAATTCATCAAGATATTTCATAATTTGCCGGTATCATGGCTGTATAACACCCTTCACGGCCTCTAAACCGGCAATTCATCAAGATATTTCAAATTCTGCCGGTATCACGGTTGTGTAGTACCCTACACGACCTCTAAACCGGCAATTCATCAAGATATTTCAAAATCCGCCGGTATCGTGGTTGTGAAGCATCCTCCACGACCTACAGATCGGCAGACAAGACAGCCCTCGGCGGATCAACAAGAGTTATCAAGTCCCTCCCCCTCAACGCATAAACTCCGCCCTGAGGGTGACGACACTGTGAAGTCCCCAGGAGGGGAGGGCGTAGGCGGCACGGATGATGAGGGCGGATGCGCTGCGCCGCACGGCGACGCGCTCGGCACGAATGGTCATGGGGAGTGTGCCCATGGCGGTCTGGTAGGTGCAGGATGTCTCCTGGCCTTCACGGATCTCCATGTGTGTCCGGACGGCGCCTTCTCGGTGGAGTTCCAGAAGACCGGGACGGATAGCGGCCCGGCAGCGGGTCTGTCCGTCACTGTCCTCTTCTGTCCATTGAAGCTCCCAGTTATTGTCGCCGTATTCATAGAGCAGCGCCTGCAGGCGCTGCTCTGTCTTCTGTAAGGGGCTTGTGTCATCCTTCAGGTCTTGCTGTTCTCCCAGGATGGTCAGGCGGACATTGTGTAGTTTATATTCCGTCATTATATTCACCATATTCCGCGCGCTGGGTAAGGATCTAACGATCCATGGCAACGATTAGACGTTTCCAGGCAACGATCTGTCCCTCTCGACACCTCTGCCCAGTTCTCCCCCTCAATACTGATCGATCCTTATGGTCTTAGCGGAAAGGATCCCATACTTAATAATGGAGTTCGCGAAGGTCTTGAACTGTTCGGCCATGTCGCTGACGTAGAAGCGGTACTGGCTCTCGGCGCTGCCGAGGGAGGGTGCCTCGGAGGCGAGGAGGTTCTCGCGTTCGAGGAGGGCCTGGAGTTCCATGGCGGTCTCGTAGGCGGGGTTGACGAGCTGGACGTCGGGGCCGACGATCCGGGCGATGGTCTTGCGGATGAGGGGGTAGTGGGTGCAGCCCAGGATGAGGGTGTCGATGCCTTCGTTCATGAGTTCGAGGAGGTAGCGGCGGGCGATCTCATCGGTGACGGGGTCTTCCCAGAGGCCCTCTTCCACCAGAGGGACGAAAAGGGGGCAGGCCCGGCCCAGGACCTGGGTGCCGGGGCGGATGTCGCGGATACAGCGGTCGTAGATGCCGCTGGAAATAGTGGCCTTGGTGCCGATGACGCCGACTTTGCCCACCTTGGTGGCGCGGACGGCAGTCCGGGCGCCGGGCTCCACCACGCCGATGATGGGCACCGGGCAATGGGGCTCGATCTGGGGCAGGGCGTAGGCGCTGGCGGTGTTGCAGGCCACGACGATGGCTTTGACTTCCTGAGAGAGGAGAAAACGCACGATCTGCTCGGAATAGGTGCAGATGGTCTCTTTGGATTTGCTGCCGTAAGGTACGCGGGCGGTGTCGCCGAAATAGACGATCTTCTCGCGGGGCATCTGGCGCATGATCTCACGTGCTACGGTAAGCCCGCCGATTCCCGAATCGAAGACGCCGACGGGCAATTCATTTCTCTTGTTCATATTTTTCACTGTTCTGCCTGCGGGCACAGGCCCGCCGCCGGCTGTCAGCCGACTGTTCCGTGTCTCAAGTTCTCTGCGTGGATCCTCTCCCGGATGGAATTCCACTGGCGGGAGATGTGAATGCGGGCGCTCTGGTCGGCGAGGTCCGCGTCGCCGGCCAGGATGGCGGCGCAGATGGCCTGATGCTCTCGCATGAGGTTCTCGTAGTGCTCCTCGTCCCGTATGAATTCATAGCGGTAGCGGTAGATATTGTCGGCGAGGCTGCCGAGGATGCCCTGAATCTTTCTGTTTCCGGCGGCGCGGATGATCACGTCGTGGAAAGCCACGTCCGCGTCCGCGATCTCCAGCTGGGTGCCGTGGGCGATGGCGCGGGTGAAGTTGGCCAGGGCCTCCTTGAGCTCTTCTCTGCCCCTGTCCGTGATGCGTTCAGCAGCCAGGCGGGCGCAGAGCTGGTCCAGGGCGCAGCGCAGCTCCAGGACCTCCTGCAGTTCTTCCTCCGTGATCTGGGCCACCCGGGCGCCGGTACCGCGGCTGATGGTGACCAGGCCCTCGTCGGCCAGCCGCCGGATGGCCTCCCGCACGGGGGTCCGGCTGGTTCCCAGCATCTGGCCCAGGCGGATCTCCGTCAGGTGCTCGCCGGGCTCGAGGCCGCCGGTGAGAATGGCCTTGCGGAGGGCCAGATAGGCGGATTCCCGCAGCGGCAGTGATTTCTGTTCCTCTGAGACTTGCAGCATCGGCATCTCATTCTGCTGTTTCTTCATTGTCTGTCCTCTCCGGCTGCCGCAGGTCCCTGGCAGAAGCCTGTCAGGAAACCTTTACATCCTGTGAAAACTGTGTCTGCCGCCATGGCCTCCAGGGCCTGGCGGGCTCTCTCTCTGTCCTCCTGTCGGAAAATGGCATAGACGGTAGGGCCGCTTCCTGACATACAGGCGGTCAGGGCGCCGTATTCCATAAACAGTTCCTCCAGAGCCCGGATCACGGGGTATTTCTCCCCGGTGACCAGCTCCAGCACGTTGGCGCACCGCCTGGCCAGAGCCGGCAGGTCGCCCTCCTCCAGGGCCCGGATCTGGCCGTCGATGTCCGGATGCGGGTAGCCCTCCATGGCGTCGATCCCCCGGTAGGCGTCCGGGGTGGAGACGGACACGGGCGGCTTGACCACCGCCAGCGCGCAGGCCGGTGCGTCGGGCAGGGGGGTCAGGATCTCGCCGATGCCCTCGGAGAGCTGGGTCCCGCCCGTCACGCAGTAGGGAATATCCGCCCCCAGAGGGAGCAGGAGCTTCTGCAGGTCCTCGTCCGTCATATCCAGATCATAGAGGCGCCGCAGAGCCAGGCAGGCCCCTGCCGCGTCGGTGCTCCCGCCGGCCATGCCGGCCGCCACGGGGATCCTTTTGGTCAGTCTGACATGGCAGTGTCCCTTAAGGCCGCAGGCCTCCGCCATGCGATTCATGGCCCTGCAGATGAGGTTGTCCCCGCCCGCGGGGATCTCGCTGCTGTCGGTCACCAGCGTCACCGAGAAGGGCGCCTCCTCACTGCCGGCTTCCCGCTCCACCTCCAGGATGTCCCGGATATCCACGGTCTGCATGATCATCCGGACCAGATGATAGCCGTCCTCTCTTCTGCCTGTCACGTCCAGACCCAGATTGATCTTGGCGCAGGCCTCCTGTGTCACTCGATTCATATTTCTATCCTCTCACCGCACCGGTCAACTCCGCCGCCGAGGGAATGCCGTGGCGGACCAGATAGGCCTCCATGCCGTCCACGACCCGCTCCGTCAGGCAGGGATCATGGAAGTTCATGGCGCCGACAGCCACTGCGGAGGCACCGGCCAGCATGAATTCCACCGCGTCCTCCGCCGAGGCGATGCCGCCCATGCCGATGACCGGGATCTTCACCGCCTGGGAAGCCTGCCAGACCATGCGCACAGCCACCGGCTTGATGGCCGGGCCCGACAGACCGCCGGTCCTGTTGGCCAGGACGAATCTTCTCGTCTCCACATCGATCTTCATGCCGGTGAGGGTATTGATCAGGGAAATGGCGTCCGCGCCGCCGGCCTCCGCCGCCCGGGCCATCTCCGCGATGTCCGTCACATTGGGCGTCAGCTTCATGATCACCGGCTGTCCGGCGACCCTTTTCACCCTTTCTGTGATCCGGCACAGGGTGGCCGGATCGGTGCCGAAAGCGATGGCGCCCTGCTTGACGTTGGGGCAGGACACGTTGATCTCCAGCATGTCCACCCGGTGCTCGCCGGCCAGTCTCTCCACCACCTCCAGGTACTCCTCCTCCGTGTGACCGCAGACATTGACGATCACCTTGGTGTCATAGCCCTCGAGAAAAGCGAGATCTCTTTCGATAAAAACGTCGATCCCCGGGTTCTGCAGGCCGATGGCGTTGAGCATGCCGCCGTAGACCTCCGCTACGCGGGGGGTGGGATTGCCTTCCCAGGGCACGGAGGCGACCCCTTTGGTCACTACCGCGCCCAGCCTGTTCAGGTCCACGAACTGGCCGTATTCCATGCCGGAACCGAAGGTCCCCGAGGCTGTCATCACCGGATTCTTGAAGGTCACGCCCGCGATCGTCACGGACATATCCGGTCTCTGGTTCTGTTCATTCATAGGGTCTTACCTCTTCCTGCGTCCAGCCTGTCTTCACGGACACATCTGCCCGTCTGCTTTCACGGAGGATGCCTGCCCGCCTGTCCTCAGATCTCCACGTCCTCCGCGGCGAATACCGGCCCCTCCGTGCAGACTCTGGCATTGTGTACGCGGCTGTGGGCATCGATATCCCTGGTCCTGACGACGCAGCCCAGGCAGGCGCCGACGCCGCAGGCCATTCTCTCCTCCAGGGAGAGCCAGCAGGGCCGTCCCGCCGCGTAGGCCTTGATGGCCCGCAGCATGGGCAGGGGACCGCAGGCACAGAGGACGTCCGCCTCCGCCTGCGCGGCGCGCACCGCGTCCAGCACATTGCCCCGGACACCGGCGCTGCCGTCCTCCGTGGCGATCAGGACCCTGGCCCCGGCCGCTTCGAAATCCTCCTTGAGGAAAAGATCGCCGTTCCGATAGCCCAGCGCCGCCGTCACCTGGGCGCCTCTCTCCGTCAGTGCCCGGGTCAGGCCCAGGAGGGGCGGGATGCCGATGCCGCCGCCCAGGAGCAGGACGCGTCCGGGGGCCAGGCGGTCGAGGTCATAGCCGTTGCCCAGGGGGCCCAGGACATCCATGGCGTCCCCGGCCTGTGCCCCGGCGAGCTCCCGCGTACCGGCGCCGCCGGCCCGGAAGACCAGACGGAGCTGTACCGGTGTCTCTCCACCCCCGCTGTAACCGCAGATACTGATGGGCCGCATCAGGAGACGGGCCGCGCTGCCGGGGTAGAGGCCCACGAACTGTCCCGGCCTGATCTCCCCGGAGAAGGTCTCCGCCATCCGCAGACGCAGGTCCCAAATGCTCTCCGCGATCTCCTTGCAGGAAATGACTGTGGCTGTGCTTTTATCCATGTACGTATGTCTCCCTGTTTCTGGCGTAGAGTTCGAGCATCTCTTCCCTGAGCTTGTTCGGAAGCTCCTTCTGGGCCTTGCGGTCCATGCCCGCGGTCTCGATGGGCTTGCCGTATTCGATCACCACCGGCACATAGCGGAGCCAGGGCAGGTGGTCCTCGAAAACATCTCCCATGTTCACGATGGTGACGGGCACGATCGGCACCTCGGTCTTAAAGGCCGGCTTGAAGCTCCCCGCGTGGAAGGGAAGCATGGTCCCCTCCTCCTTGTTCCTGGTCCCCTCGGGATAGATGGCCATGCTGTGCCCGCCCTTGAGCAGGTCGATGGCGGCCAGAATGGTCTTGAGGCCCTCCCGCGGATCCTTCCGGTTGAGGAAGAGGCAGTAGATATCCCGCATCAGCACCCGCAGCACCGGGACCCCGGCCAGCTCCTGCTTGGAGATAAAGCCCACCGGTACCGGCATCTGCGAGGCCGTCAGGACGATGTCAAAAATGCTCCTGTGGTTGCCCACCAGGAGAAAAGGCCGGTCCGTAGGAACGTTCTCCAGACCGATGGTGGTGGTTTTCCCGCCTCCCAGGAACCAGATCAGCTTCAGGGCGGCGCGCACGTACTTCCAGCGGATTCCGTCGCGGGCGGCCTTGTCCCACAGCCCGATCACCCAGGTGACCGCGTGCACCAGCATACCGCCAAGAAGAACGATGCCTCCCGCAAGCAGTGTGATCAGAAGGCGGATGAAATTCAGGACAAACATAAACAAACTCCCGTTCAAAGAATTGTATTTTAGAGACCGGGCCAAAATTGCGGTAATCCGACTCTTTGTTTTTTGCATTATAGCACGATGCATCTGTTTCTTCCATAGAAAAGACCGCAGCGGGGGAAAAGGAACCTTCCGCCTGCCGCGGTGACAGGGTGGCGTCCCGCCCGGCCCGCATAGTATAATGGGATCAGTCAACATCCGATGTCCTGTGAAGCACAGCCTGCGCGGCACATCGAAACCATCTCAGAAAGGAGCATCTATGTCTGATTCGATCCTGATCCGGGGCGCCCGCGTCCTGGACCCGGCCTCCGGCACCGACGAGAAACTGGACATCTTCATAGAGGACGGGCGGATCCGGGAGCTCTCCGCGCCCGGCCGTACCGCGGACCCGGAAACGGTCGTCATCGATGCGGAGGGCCTCTGCGCAGCACCCGGCCTCATCGACACCCACGCCCACTTCCGCGATCCCGGCTTCACCTATAAGGAAGACCTCATGACCGGCGCGGCTGCCGCCGCCCGGGGCGGATACACCTCCGTAATCCTCATGGCCAATACCCGGCCCACAGTGGACTGCCCCGCCGTCCTGACCGACATCCTGGAGAGGGGACAGAAGGCCCCGGTGAGGATCTACAGCTGCGCCAACGTGACCCTGGGCATGGCCGGCCGCACCCTGGCGGACCTGGACGCCCTGGCCGATGCCGGGGCTGCAGGCTATACCGACGACGGCCTTCCCCTCATGGACGGCGAGCTCCTGCGCCAGGCCCTGCGCGTCGCCCGCCGCCGCAGCCTGCCCGTCAGTCTTCATGAAGAAGACAAGAGCATGATCACCGAAAACGGCATTCACGGCGGCGGCCGGGCCGCCCAGGCCCTGGGCCTGACCGGCGCTCCCCGGGAGGCCGAGTACACCATGATCGCCAGGGACGTTCAGATCGCCCTGGAGGAGGACGCCCCTCTCTGCATCCAGCACGTGAGCACGGCTGAGGGCGTGGAATACATCCGGCAGGCCCGCCGCCGGTCCCCCAGGATCCACGGCGAGGCGACGCCCCACCACTTCTCCCTGACCGAGGACGCCATCCTGGACAAGGGCACCCTGGCCAAGGTCAACCCGCCCCTGCGCACAGAAGCGGACCGCCTGGCCGTGATCGAAGGCCTCCGGGACGGGACTCTGGATCTCATCGCCACCGACCACGCCCCCCACGCGTCCTGGGAGAAGGAACAGCCCTTCACCAAGGCTCCCAGCGGCATGCTCGGCCTCGAGACCGCTCTCCCTCTGACCATCGAGAACCTGGTCCGCCCCGGCCACCTGACCCTCCTGCAGGCCCTGGCCTGCCTGACCTGCAACCCGGCAGACTTCTACCACCTGCCCGCCGGCCGGCTGGCGCCCGGTCTGCCCGCCGACCTCGTCCTTTTCGACCCCGAGGCCGAATTCGTGGCGGCAGACAGCCACGCCTCCCGCTCCTCCAACTCGCCCTTCTACGGCATGCGCCTCCACGGCCTGGTCCGCTGCACCATGGTAGGCGGCCGCATCGTCTACCGGACCGAATAAAGCCCCACCGACTTCCCGCCGCTGACGCGGACATAAAAAGGCAGGACTGCCGCAGTCCTGCCTTTTCTGATTTTCTGTTTTTCTGATGTCTTTTCTTCTGATTCCCTTAAAACTTCTGGACCTCCCTGGCCTCTTCGGCGGTCTCCTTGACCGTCGCCAGGTCCGAACCGCCCTCTGCCTCCACGATGGCCGCCACGGCGCCCTCGGCAAAAGGACAATCCACCATCACGATCCCGTCGTCGCCCAGGTCCTCCAGGACCATCTGGGCCGTCATGCAGGAGCTCCCCATGTCCGGGATGACCAGGACACCCTCCGGTGACTGCTCCCGGATCCGGCTGACTGCCTCCATGATCTTCTCATAATCCGTTCCCAGCCCGCCGTCTGCCATGCCGCCGGCCGCTGCCACCGGCACCGTGGGGGCCATCATGAGCCCCAGCTCCGCCGCGCCTTCCGCGAGCTTCTGTGAATGTGATACCAGCACAAAACCAACCATGATCGTCTCCTCACTCATAACGCGCTGCCGCGCGCTCTTAAAAACGGCCGGGCGGGACGCTGAAAACAGCATTCCGCCCGGCCTGCATCCCCCGTCAATAAGCTGCCGCGATCGCCTTCAGCAGAACTGTAAAGGACGTTGCGCCAGGATCCTGATGTCCGATGGAACGCTCGCCCAGATAACTGGCGCGCCCCTTGGTGGCGATAATGGTCTTGGTGTACTCCACACCGGCCTCCGCCGCCGCGACGCCCGCGTCCAGGACCTCACGGACACCCTTGCCTTCCGCCGCGGCTGCCTTCATGGCATCCCTGGCGGGCAGCATGGCGTCCAGCATCGTTTTCTCACCGGCTACGGCCTTGCCGCGCATCTGCACGCCGCCGATGGCCTCATCCATCATGGCGAGGAAATCGTCCATGCCGATCTCCATCTTGCCGCCGACCTTGCCGCCGGCCTTCATGAAGGCCGTGCCGTAAAGGGGCCCCGAGGAACCGCCGACCGTGGACACCAGGTCCATGCCGACCTTCTTCAGAATGGCGCCGATGTCCTTGCCGGCCACGCCGGGAAGGTCCGCCTCCACCTTCTTAAAGCCTCTGGCCATATTGATGCCGTGGTCATTATCACCGATGGCCGCGTCCAGATCCGTCAGGAACTGGGCGTTCTCATCGATAGCCTTCTTCATGCTGTCGAGAATCTCCACGACCTTTGCATTGTCTGTCATAATACTTCTCCTTCCGGTGCTCCGGAATACCATCATGCCTTCAGGGCTGTTATGCCCTCAGGGCCATCATACCCTCAGGCCGTCATGCCTTCAGGGCAGGCGTGTCAGCGGGCGCATCCAGCAGTGCCTTCAGCTCATCATCCAGCTTCAGCAGAGTGATCGAGAAGCCCTGCATCTCCAGGGAGGTCATGTAATCGCCCACCAGGGTCTTGTAAACATGGATCCCCTTGGACTCCAGAACATCGTGCACATGGTTGTTGACGATGAACATCTCCATCAGGGGCGTGCCTCCGCAGCCGTTGATCATAACAGCCACATCGCCCGTGAAGTCGAGATCCGCCAGGATCTTGTCCAGCATCATGTCCACGATCTCATCCGCAGGACGGATCGCCTCACGATGCGTGCCGGGCTCGCCATGGATACCGATACCGATCTCCATCTCGTCCTCACCCAGCTCGAAACCGGGCTTGCCGGCTGCGGGCACCGTGCAGGGGCTGATCGCCATACTCATGGTACGCACATTGGCGATGACCTTCTCCGCGACCGCCTTGACCTCAGCCAGCGGTGCGCCGGTCTCCGCCTTGGCGCCCGTGATCTTGTGTACGAAGACCGTTCCGGCCACGCCGCGGCGGCCCACGGTATACAGCGAGCCGTCCACAGCCACATCGTCGTTCACGATCACCTCGTCCACCTCAATGCCCTCGTCGCGGGCCATATCGGCAGCCATCTCAAAGTTCATAACATCCCCGGTATAGTTCTTGATGATCAGCAGAACGCCGGCATCCGTAGCCACGGCCTTGATTGCCTCATAGACCTGATCCGGCGTCGGAGAGGTGAAGACCGCTCCGGGAACCGCACCATCCAGCATGCCCTTGCCGACATACCCGGCATGCGCAGGCTCATGCCCGCTGCCGCCGCCGGAGACCAGTGCGACCTTGCCTTCCTTCTTGTCCGCCCTTACCAGCACATTCGTGCCTTCCACGCGCTTCACATACTGCGGATAAGCCTTGCAGAGACCCTCTATCATCTGCTCTTCCACAAGCTCAACAGAGTTGATAATCTTCTTCATTTCCTCTCCTTCCTGCGATCCCCACATCGCATAGTGAATTTTGTACAGGATTCCCCCATGAACCCTGCCGAATCTGTAAATATTTTACTATCCTGTACAAAGCCCGTCAATCCGTCCTTGTGAAAACCTGATAAAAAAATGTCGGGAGGGAGCTGCACGACCTCCATCCCGGCAGATCGCCCGGAAATCATAAGATCCGCCGGTCTCGTGGCTGCGGAGCATCCTCCACGACCTCCAGACCGGCGGATCAATCAGCTTACATTTCCTGGCAGTATTTACAGAGTTCTTCCATCTTCATGCCCCTGGACCCTTTAAACAGGATCACGCAGGGACCGTCTCGCATGATGGTATGCAGGACCTCCCTGGCGTCATCTCTGGCCGGGAAGTCCAGAATCTTCTTCAGATGGCCGGCACCGGGCATCTCCTCCCGGGCTCCCTCGGCGATCCAGCGGCCGCGGGGGCCGACGGCGATCAGGACATCGATGTCCAGGGCGGCCGCGGCGCGGCCGACGCCTTTGTGCAGGTCTTCTTCTGTGGCGCCGAGCTCCAGCATGTCGCCCAGGACAGCCGCCTTGCAGAGGGGACCCGAAGTCTCCTCGCTCTCCCTCCGTATATCCGAGAGGATCTGCAGAGCGTTCTTCATGGACTGGGGATTGGCGTTGTAGGCGTCATTGATAAGGGAGGCGGTCCCGTGGCGGATCACCTGCATGCGCATGGGGGCAGGGGTGTAGGCCTGGAGGCCGCTGCGGATCTCTTCCCAGGTCATGCCGAGGCTGCGGCCGACGGCGGCGGCCATGAGCATGGGGTATACCATATGACGGCCGAGGGCAGGGATCGACAGGGTCACGGGGTCGGCGTCCTGTCCGCTGCAGTCACACTCGACTCTGTCGGCCAGTCGGTCGCGGATGGCGGCGGCGCAGAGAGTCAGGGAGGCGGCGGGAATTCTGGTTCCTTCCGCGGTGCCTACGTAGAGGATGCTGTGGCCGCCGGCCGTGATGCGGTCGCGGACGTCTTCGGTCAGGGAGGTCAGGAGGGCATCGTCGCCGGAGAAGACAGCTGTGCTGCCGGCGGGCATGCCTTCGAAGATCTCGCATTTGGCCCGGAGGGTGTTCTCGCGGCTGCCCATGTTTTCGAGGTGGGCGTCGCCGATGTTGGTGATGACAGCCATGGTGGGGCGGGCGATGCCGGTGAGGTAGGAGATCTCGCCCGGATGGTTCATGCCCATCTCGATCACGGCCGCTTCGCAGGTGCTGTCGAGGTTGAAGATGGTCAGGGGCACGCCCAGATGGTTGTTGAAATTGCCCTGGGTCTTCAGGGTCCTGAAACGGGCGCCAAGGACCGCGGCCACGGTTTCTTTGGTGGTCGTTTTGCCGACGCTGCCGGTGATGCCGACCACGGGAATATTAAAACGGTCCCTGTACCAGCGGGCCAGGTCGCCCAGGGCGCGGGTGGTGTCCTGCACGCGGACGCAGAAGGCATCGGCGGCGTCTTTCCAGACGTCGGCGGGCACTTCCTCGGACACGACGCAGCCGGCGGCACCGGCGGCAAGGGCGGCGGGGATGAAATCATGGCCGTTGCGCGTGCCGGTGAGGGCATAGAAAACGTCCCCCGGTCCCACTTTTCTGGTATCTGTGCATACGCCGGTGATCTCCCGGGCGGGATCGCCGCGCAGGAGTTCTCCCTGTACGGCCTGCACCAGTTCCTGCAGTGTGATTCTGTCCATGTTCCGCTCCTTATTATTGCTGTGGCTGCCGCCATACCCCTGTCCGCGAGGTCTTACGCGCGCATCTCCGCGCAGTTCCTGAGGCCGTCCTCCACGATCATCTCGCAGAGCTCCCCGTAGCTGATGCCCACGGCGGCCGCCTCCTGGGGAACGAGGCTGGTGGGCGTCATGCCGGGCAGCGTGTTGGTCTCCAGATACCAGACGCCGCCGGCGTCGTCCACGATGAAATCGCTCCGGGAATAGGTGCGCAGGCCCAGCTTCTGGTGGGCCAGAAGAGCCATCCGGCCCATTTCCGCCTCCACCTCCGGGGTGCAGCGGCCGGGGCAGATCTCCTCGGTGGCGCCGGCGCGGTATTTGTTCTCGTAATCGTAGAAACGGGTCAGGGGCACGATCTCCACGGAGGGCAGGGCCCGGTCGAGGAGGACGGCGCAGGTGAACTCTCGGCCCTCGATGTAATCCTCGATCAGGATGTCGTCGCCGTAGCGCAGGCAGTCCCTGAGAGCGGGCTCCAGATCAGCCTGTTCCCGCACGATGTAGACGCCGACGCTGCTGCCGCCGGTGGGCGTCTTGACCACGCAGGGGGTCTTGGTAACGGCCAGGATGTCCTCCAGAGCGCGCCGGCGGGCATCCGGCTCCTTGTCTGTGACGCGGAAGACGCGGCCGGCGGGCATGTGAATGCCGAAGGGCTTGAGGTAGCGTTTGGTCAGGCTCTTGTCCATGGCGATAGCCGCGCCCAGGTAGCCGGATCCGGTGTAGGGGATCCCCAGCATATCGAAAGTCGCCTGTACCCGGCCGTCCTCGCCGTTCATGCCGTGCAGGCCCACGAAGACGATGTCCGCCTCCCGGCAGATCTCGAGCACGCCCGGTCCGAAGAGGGAGGGGCTCCGCCACCTGCGGGAAGCCTTGAGGGCCTCCAGGTCCGGGGCCTGGCCGTCGAAGACCACCGGGCGCAGGGCCGGCAGCCGGTCAAAAAGGCCGGCGGGGTCATCCGCCCCTTCTTCCATGGCCTCTGTTCCCAGGAAGAGGTCCACCAGGACAGCCCGATGGCCTCTCTGCCGCAGGGCCTCGCAGATCCTTGTGCCGGAGGAAAGGGAGATCTTCCTCTCCGTGCTCAGTCCGCCGCATAACACCACTATTTTCATTGCTTCATGCATGTCCGCCTACGCCTCCCCGCATGGTTTGTATATGTCCGTTACTGATCTTCTTTTGTAAAAATGGCCGGCTGCGCGGTGCAGCCGGCCGTATCACTTCTGTCCTTGCTTACCTGTCGGCAGACTTCGGTTTTCTCCCTCTTCTGACCGAGACAGCCACCTGCTGGAGATGCCAGATGTCATTGACATACTCCTGGATGGTGCGGTCGGAGGAGAACTTGCCCACGCTGGCGGTATTGAGCATGGCCATCTTGGCCCAGCGCTTCTGGTCGCCGTAGGCCTCCTCGATCTCTCTGTGGGCCGCCGCATAGGACTCGAAGTCCTTGAGGATGAAGTAGCGGTCCGGCCTGTCGTGGCCGTTGCCGTGCAGCAGAGAGTTGTACAGAGGGCGGAAGAGCTCCGGATCCTCGGAATAGGTGCCGTTCACCAGCTGCATGAGCACCTGGCGCACGTTCTGGTCCTCGTTGAAGATCCGCATGGGATCGTAGCCGCCGTGCTGTTCGTAGTTAATGACCTCCTCAGAGGACAGACCGAAGATGAAGGCGTTCTCTCTGCCCACTTCCTCCACGATCTCCACGTTGGCACCGTCCATGGTGCCGATGGTGACGGCGCCGTTGAGCATGAACTTCAT
>DGGX01000097.1:0-603 GCA_002392385.1 Lachnospiraceae bacterium UBA3863 | reverse complement strand
GAACTTCATGTTGCCGGTACCGGAGGCTTCCTTGGAAGCCGTGGAGATCTGCTCGGAGATATCGGCCGCCGCGATGATGATCTCGGCGTTGGACACACGGTAATCCTCGATGAAGACCACCTTGATCTTGTCCTCGATATCGGGATCGTTGTTGATCACATCCGCTACGCTGTTGATCAGCTTGATGGTCAGCTTGGCGGTCTTGTAGCCCGCGGCCGCCTTGGCGCCGAAGATGAAGGTGTGCTTCTTCATGGGCATGCCGGGATTGGCCTTGAGCTGGTTGTAGAGATACATCACGTGCAGGATGTTCAGGAGCTGTCTCTTGTACTCGTGGAGGCGCTTGACCTGCACGTCGAAGATGGACCGGGGATCGACCTCGATGCCGTTGTGCTCCTGGATGTACTTGGCAAGGCGAACCTTGTTCTTGTACTTGATGTTCATGAACTCTTTCTGCGCCTTGGTGTCGTCGGCGTAGATCTTGAGCTCGTCCATCCTGGACAGGTCGGTGATCCAGTCGTCACCGATGTGGGCAGTGACCCATTCCGCCAGATTCGGGTTGGCGTGCAGCAGGAAGCGTCTCTGGGTGATGCCGTTGGTCTTGTT
>DGGX01000136.1 GCA_002392385.1 Lachnospiraceae bacterium UBA3863 | reverse complement strand
CCGATCAGCTCCAGCTCGATCTCCTCCCTGTCGGCGATGGCTTTGAGGTCCGCCGCCAGGGCGGTGCTGCCGAAGGTCGGCTTCTCATAGATATGGGCGCCGGTCAGAAGGGCCGCGATGTCCGGCCGGATCTGCCAGCCCTCCGTGCCCTTGATGCAGTGGGGCACAGGCAGGTACTTGCCTTCCTGGGTCTCCATATAATTCTCATGGTGGGTGTCCATGGTCGCGTACACGTTCTCCGCCGGATAGGAAGCGATCTTGTCCTTGACCGCGTCTACGATGGCCAGGGCTTCCCTGGTGCCCAGCGCGGCATCGATGAAATCATTCTGCATATCAATGACGACCAGTATTTTTCTCATTTTCATATCCTCCCATGTACAGAAAGGGGCTGTCTCTCAGGACCATTCTACCACAGCGCCCCTGACTTGTATTCTTACAATCTTTCCCTGCGGAAAAGGTTTCTCTTCTGCGGGAATATAAGCTATAATGCAGGATGTAGCATCTGTTCTGATGATTCCCTTCTGAAAGGACTTCATAATGGAAAGAATCGCTTCGGGCATCATTGATAAACTCAATATCATCGGCTTCTTCAACGTCATCATCTCCGGAGGCGTTCTTCTGTACGGCATATCTCCCCTTCTGGACAAGTACGTGCCTGGCCTCTTCTCTTCGCAGCTGGGGATCGAGAATGATCTGGCGCAGCTCGTCGCCATATGCCTGGCGTGCTATATCCTGGGCAGCGCCCTGAACAGCCTGCAGGAGCAGGTCTTCAAGGGCTTCAAGACCAGTATCCGCAACCGGTGCCTGTCCGGCGTGTCGACGATCTGGAGAGGCATCTCCGGCAAGTGTGTCATCGCCAACAAATACAAAAGGGCCCGGCTCATCATGCTGGCGGAGAAGATGTTTACGGAGAAGAATCTGGGCACCTTCAATCCGGAGGATCCGGAGATGTGCAGCGGTTTCATCGATTATTGTGAAGCCAGCAATGCGATGAAGGGCAACGGCGGCACAGCCGAGCGTTTCAACGAGTCCGCCACTTTTTATGAGCAGCTTTCGGTGGCCTTCTTTATACTGACCGCGATCGGGATCGTGATGATGGTCTTCTTCCGGCTCAATGTGTGGGCTTATTGCCTGGGTTACCTGGTCCTGGCCACCGTCTTCGCCGGCCGGGCCTACCAGTGCTGCATGCACTGGGCCAGAAACGTGCTTTCAACCTATCTCGCGATAGCTGAATCCGAGGAAACAGAACAGGAGGGGCAGTAAACGCCCCTCCCTTTCTTTCATCTCTATACCCTTCCCTGCCACCTGTCCTCATAAGGCGTTTTCCCTTTCCCGCAGCCGCGTGTAGGGCACGTCGGGGTTGACGGCTCGGACGATGGCTGGTACCGTCGCAGCCGCGGCCAGCACGATGCCTGCGGATATGCCCCAAACCAGCACCAGTACCATTCTGGAGCTCATTACGAACAAGCCCAGATAATAGGCATAGGACCGGGCTGTCCATTTTCTCTCCGTCCAACCGAGCCGGCGTACTCTTACTGTATTGGAGAGAAGCCCCGGTTCCGCCACCCATCCGAAATCTACATCTTCCTCTACCGTTCCGTCATCCTCCGCCAGATAATGGATCATACTGCCCAGGCGGAAACTCTTCAGCAGCCCCAAGAGCCAGGGTATGGCTCCGGAGAAAACCAGGATGACAACCAGCATGCTGACGCCGTACCCGGGATCCGGACCGCCGGGCAGGATCACAAGGGGCAGAAGGAGGCCGAAGACGATCACCGAAGTGACCAGACCGGCCAGAAACGTCACACCCATGTTTTTGAGAGAATAGCCACCGATCCGGGGATTCCGCCGGGCCAGCAGCGAGCCGGCCAGGGCACCGGCATATACGAGCAGAGCGCCGATGCCGTATGCGATCCGGGCCGGCCGGTCGGGCATGGGTGCAAACAAGTACGCCGTGAGTATACAGCCGCCTGCTATGCGGACCAGAAGGTCCAGCACCTCTCCTGCCCGGTTCCTCTCTCTTCTCACAAGCCCGTAGTTCTCCAGAGACCTGTAAAGAAACTCTCGGATCCAATCTATAATCGCCATTTTCCTTCCTCCTTTACACTGTAGGTTTTTATGATCGGCTTCTGTATATTAGTGCCGTTCAGAGCGTGAAAGGTTTGAAGGGTTTTTTTAATTAATTATCTTTAATCCGGATAAGGATAGTTGATCGTGCGCTCTAAGCCGTCCAGATAAACTGTACAATAAAGCTCCGCATACCTTTCCACAGCGATGGATTCGTCGACCCAGGTGACGATCTCCGTCAGATGCTTCACGCCCGACCCGTCAGGCTCACACCTGTAGACGCTGAGATCCGTCGCCCGCTCATCGGGACTTACGGCATAGTAGAATCTCCCGTCAATGACAGTGCTTGAGGCCGAGACATAGTCCCCCAGATGGGCGACGTGCCGCATCCCCGCTCCGTTCAGCTCATAGATGTCTCCCGGCATGACCATACTTGCGGACATGCTCTGCCCCTGCATGGTCATCACATATCTGCCGGAACTGTGGGCGATATATACGTGGTCCTGCAGCTCCGTCAGCCCGCCGCCCGCCGGATCGAAGGCCCAGAGCCTGCACGTGCCGCCTGACAGACCCACATACACCATCCCGTCATAGACAGCACCGATATAGTAGCCCGCGTTGGGATCCGGACTGTTGGGAAGCTCGAAGAGAGTCTCCCTCCGGCCCGATCCGATGTCGACCTTCACAAACGGGATCGGCGTCTCCGTATCGTAAAGATCCACACCGCTGCTGTCAAAAAACAATATATCCCTGCCATTGGTATAAGGCAGACCCACCCCGCTGAAATAGGGCCCGTCCAGGGTGTGGATCTCCGTCTCGCCGAGTGTGATATATTTCATCTCGTAAGTGACCGGGTCGTATCTGAAGAGTCTGCCGCCCACATGATGGACAGAATTGTCACGGCCCAGCGCCTGGTATGTATCGTCTCCTTCTGCCTCCTTCTGTCCGGCTTTCTGCGCCTGCAGCCCGGAGAAAGCGGTACTATACGATTCGCACAGGCTGTTCTGACAGGCTTCCGGACCGAATGGCTGGTCCGCACCTCCATAGATGATCATGGCATCCAGATCCGCCTCGGCATCGCGCATTGCCTGCTCCGGCTCTCCTATATCATGGGTACCATAATCCTCCTCCAGCAGAAAAGCATCTGCCACCACGCGCAGCCGGCTCTCCTCGGCGCCGTGTTCCAGGCGGTACTGTGTCAAACGGTAACCGGCGGCCTCGGATCCGTCATTGGCGCTCCATATGTATAGTCCCCCGGAAGCCTTACCCGTAAAGACCGCGTAGTCGCTGTTTGGTTCTGTTGTCAGGAAATGGACCATCCGCCCCTCGTGCCTGACGTAGTCGTTATGGAAGCGGCTGCTGTAAAAATCCGGGCTGTATTCATTCGGATACTGGTAATCGTACCGCACCTCCCGGAGCCTGCCATCCTTATATGTGAAAATATGCAGGTCCGCACAGCACCACCATCTCTCCGGTTCATGCACAGTCGCAGCCATCAGGAAGAGCTCCGGGACACCGTCCCCGTCGATATCCCTGAGGGCGACAGGCTCCGGATCGCCTACCTGTGCAACCTCCCGATAAGGTTCCTTCCACTGCCAGTCGTAATCGTGGATCTCCTTCTCAAAGAGGGCCAAAACGGACATATAAGCCCTGGCGTATTCCTCGGTATCCTCTGCAGCGGTGTCCGCGGGAGGGATCGCTCCCTGGTCCGCGGATGGATCTGCGGAAGGGTCCTCTGTAGGCGCGGACTGATCTCCCTCTGAATCCGTCTGGACCTCTTCCGAAGGTTCTTCCGAAAGTTCTTCTGCCTGATTCGCCGCACCCGCCTCCGACACAGCCACAGAGGGTTCCGGAGCCGGCGCCGCAAGCCTTGTCACAAGAGTCAGCACCGCAACTGCTGTGGCGATGACGGTCAATACTATAGGAAGGCGGGCCTTGCCGGCGAGAGCCGCCGCACGCAGAGGCTGGAGCCTGGCTGAAGGCTCCGGGTGGGGATCAGCGGGTCTCTCGGCAGAGGGCTCCAGGGCAGGTCCCTGCTTCGGAGCTTCTGCGGGTTCTTCCGCGGACGGCTCCGCATCCGGCTCCGGGATGTCCCCTGGCTCTTCTGCACCTGACTCAGTGCCCGGCTCCTGTCCCTCACCAGGCTCCTCCATGACCGGCTCTCCCCCCGTTTTCGCAGTGTTAAGAGGCCCTTCGAAGCTCGTCGGCAGGCTGGCTGTGATGCCGGTCTCCCGGATAATTGCCTCGAAAGCTCTTTTGAGCACGGCGACGGCAACGACATGGGTGCCCTCGAACATGGTACGCATGTACCAGAGGATAAGGGGTGCCGGCACGAACTCGTGCATCCTGATGCCGGTCCTCTTCTCGTATCTCTCGATGCCCTTCTTCATGGCCTTCCGGCCGGCGAAAAGCCTTGATTTCGTGGTGTTTTCCGAGACGCCCATCATCTCCGAGATCTCCCGGACCGAGAGCTCGTCATAATAATAGGCGACCATGGTCATCCGCTGTTCTTCCGGCAATCTGCATATTTCATCTCTGACAGCGGCATTTAAGCTTGCCTCCTCTGCGGCGGCGTCGGGGCGGACGGACACATTCTCGTCTTCCAGATTCGCCAGCATCTCCATATCCTCGTCCCCTCTGGCGACCAGATCCTGCTGTCTGCGGGTCTTATGGGCATAAACATGCCGCATGATCTGAATGCTCCACGAAGTGAAGGCAGCCGGATCACGCAGGCTGTGTACAGACCTGATCACTTCGATCATGGTCTCCTGAAAGAGGTCTTCCGCATCTTCATGGTTCTGGGTCATGACCATGGCGTAGCGGAGCATTTTGTCCCCGATCATGCCATAGATCTTTCCGAATGCCGCCTGGTCCCCATTCTGAAAGGCGGCCACCTGCTGTGTGAGACGCGCCTTGCTGTCGGTCGTTCTGCTTTCCATTTTCATTTTCCTTTACTTGAAACGCTCATCAGGGGACCCGTTCTATATAATAGTGCCGGAATTGACGGCCCCGGTTTGAACGAAATGGTTTTTTCAAGAAAAGGAGCTGTCCCGGCAGCTCCTTTTTACATGCTCACATGACCATGAACAGGGTACCCGCTCCGATCAGCGCGCACCCGATCAGGGATTTCATTGAAAAGTCCTCGTGCAGGAAGACAAAAGCAAGCACCATGGTGATGATGACGGACAGCTTATCGATCGGGACGACCTTGGAGACATCTCCCACCTGCAGGGCTTTATAGTAGCAGAGCCAGGATGCGCCGGTGGCGATCCCGGACAGGATCAGGAATATCCAGCTTCTGGTGCTGATCTCCTTCAGACCGTCCTGCTGATGGGTGATCAGGACCATGATCCATGCCATCACGACTACGACCATCGTCCGGATGGCCGTCGCCAGATTGGACCCGACACCTTCGATGCCCACCTTGGCCAGTATCGATGTTAACGCGGCAAAAACCGCGGACCCCAGTGCAAGCCAGAACCACATAGGAACACCTCCGAAATGTTTTCTCCGTCTTATTCTACCACGTTGTTCAGTCCTGTGGTCATGTCAGAAAAATGCTGCTGCCGGTGGCAGAAGGCCTGTCGGATCTGCTCTACACTATAGTCATCACAAGAGATACAGACACCACTGCAAAAGAGGACAGGCCGTGACGGAGGGGCGCAGTCAGGGGCTGCGGTCATTCACGGCGGATCCCAGTTAATAAGCCTTGAAAGGGGTAAATCCTTTCAAGGCTTATCTCGATTTGGGGCTGGTAAGCCCGGAGGCGATTATTCGTTTCCAGGGCTTATTTCGTTTTCGGGCATGTAAGTCTTAAGACGATTATTCGCTTCCAGGGCTTATTTCATTTTCGGGCATGTAAGCCTTGAGAGACTTGAAACGCGTTTTGGGCTTACCCTTTTGGGCCAAAACACTCTTCAAGCTCATCATCTGTCTCTAAACTGATAAACGCTATACGGGCAATAACCTGTTACAGGCTTATATCTCCGCAAAACCCATAAGCCTTAAGGAGGCAATTACAGGATTCAGGCTTACTGTGCTCACGATGCTGTAAGCCTGAAACAGGAGATGGCAGCCTTAAGGCTTACATCTCCGAAATGCCTATAAGCCCTGAGCAGGCAAATCAACTTCCAGGCTTACCTCACTCCTTTAAACTCCTTTAATTCTGCCCAGTAATCCCATACTCATACATCTTAAAATCGACCCGGCCGGTGTCCTCATAAAAGAGTTTGATTGTATCCACGTACTTGAAGCCCATGCCTTCATAGAGCTTCTCGGCTGGAAGGTTCCCGGTCAGCACGTCCAGCCGCAGGGCTTTCATATGATTCTTCTGCGCGGTCTCTATGGCATACTTCACCAGCTGGCGGGCATATCCGCAGCCCGCGTAATCGCGGTGGACGCATAGCATGTGAATGACCATGAACTCATCCGGGCGGAGCTGCTGCGGCCATTTCACCAGAGCATATTCCTCGTTGCATTTCTGGTTGATGACCATGGCAGCCGCAATTCTGTCCTCCAGGAGGCCGAGATACATGGTCTGCTCGTCTATGGCAGTGCGCAGAGCTTCCGGTGCCGGATAGATATCCTTCTGCCACATGGGATGGTAGGGCTTGCCTTCCATCGCGTCGATGGCGGAATGGTAGAAAGCCCGCACGGCATCATACTCTGTCACGCTCGCTTTTCTTATCGTCAGGGGTGTATCATAGTTCTCCAGTCTGTCAGGCTCTGCCGGCTCCGGCTTGCAGCCGCGTCTCCCTGTTCTAATCCAATATCTTCAGAGGCTGCCACCTGAGGTAGTCGCCGGAGGTCAGATGGTATTCTATCCCACGGAACTGTCCGTGAATGCTGTCGTGGAAGCGGCTCTCGCCGTGGCTGTGGGCGTAGATCACCTGGTCCGCGCCGTACTCCTCCGCCATATCGGTGAAACCGCTCCTCTCCTCCAGGATATTGGTCGGCGGGTAGTGGAGGAACATGATGTATTTCCGGTAACCGTCCGCCCTGGCCAGCTCGAAGGATGTCCGCAGCCGCGCGAGCTCCCGCTCTACCAGCTTCTTCGCATGCGCCTCCGCCTCGTCCCAGTCGACCACCCGGCCGCGCCGGTCCAGCCAGAAAGGGCCCTCAAAGGTGTACCCTTTGGTCCCCACCAGAGCGTAGTCGCGATAGACCTCATAGCTGTCCTGCAGGAAGGTGAGTCGGGGCTGATACAGTTCGTTCAGCCGCCTGGTCTTCTTGACATCCCAGAACATGTCGTGGTTGCCGCGGGTCAGGATCTTCCTGCCGGGCAGATCGCAGATATACTGCAGGTCCTGCTCGCATTCAGCGAGGTTCCGGCCCCAGCTGTGGTCGCCGACCAGTACAAGGGTATCCTCCGGAGTGATCAGCTTCTGGCAGTTCTTCCGGAATCTCTCCTCATGGTTCCTCCACACCCGGTCCCGCAGCTGGCCCGGCGCCTTCAGAACGGACTGAAAATGCAGATGAAGATCACCTATTGCGTAAAGGGCCATGATGCCTAATACCTCTTCCATTTGTCAGTCAGTTTACTTCTTCTTCCACTGAGCATACAGGACAACTCTCCCTGCGTCTTCTGTCGTCAGGTTGGCGGCCTTGGCCCCGTTCTTGCGGGTATTGCCGCTGCCGTCCGCCTGGGTGGACCAGCCGACGAAGGTATACCCCGCCTTGGTGAAAGCGTTCTTAGTCAGTGTCTGGCTGCTGCCGTAGGTAAGATTCTGCTTCTTCATAGTCCCTTTGGCGTCCGGATCGTTCTTGTCGAACACCACCGTATACTGGTGGGCCTTCCACTTGGGATAGAGGGTCTTATTACCGGTGGAGCCCTTCTCGATGATCAGCTTCGCCGCCTTCGTGAGCTTGGCGTCCGCGTACCAGCCGAGGAAATCATAGCCGGGACGGCTGGGTGCCTGGATCTCAAAGGTGTCATCGTCCATGGTATAGGCAGCAGGGTTCAGCTCGTTGTTGACTGCACCGGAAGGCAGATTGTAGTTGATCTTGTAGTTGGTCAGCTTCCACTGTGCGTACAGGGTCACTGTCTCACCCTTGTTGGGGGTGACGTTGGGCTTGGCCTGGGCATTGGCATAGGCGGTACCGGTCCCGTCAGGCATCGTATTCCACCCGGTCATGGTGTAGCCGGTCTTCTTAAAGGCGTTGGCCGTCAGCTTGGTGCTGCTGTCATAGGTCAGCGTCTGGTTCTTCATGGTGCCGGCAGCATCCGGATCATTCTTGTCAAATACTACAGTATACTTGTTAGCCGTCCACTTGGCATAGAGAGTCCTGGCCCCAGTAGATCCCTTGGCGATCGAAGTCACCTTCTTCTTGAACTTCTTGTCGCTGTACCAACCTGCGAAGGTATAGCCTGTACGAGTGGGGCTCCTCAGTGTGATGGTGTCGGTGATGACCTGGTAGGTCGCCGGGTTCTCCTCGTTGTTGGTGCCGCCGTTCAGCGTGTAGCTGATCTTGTAATCAATGATCTGCCACTGGGCATAGAGCTTGACAGTCGCCCCGTTCTCCATAGACAGGCCCTTGACCTTGGCCTTGTTGGCATAGACGATTCCGGGGTTCTCCTCCGTGGGATTCTGGACCGTGTTCCAGCCAATGAACTTGTAGCCCTTGCGGCTGAAGCCGTTGCCCGTCAGCGTCTTCGTCACGTTGAAGGCGATGCCGGTCATGCTGCTCATCTTTCCGGAGGTCGCGCCATTCTTGACAAAATAGATCTTGTACTTGTTGGGCGTCCACTTGGCGTAGAAAGTCCTGTTTCCGGTGGAGCCCGCCCCAATGGCGGTCACCTTCTTCTTGTACTTCTTGTCGCTGTACCAGCCGGCGAACACATAGTGTTCTCTGGCAGGTTTAGCGAGGGAAACATAATCCTTCACCGTATAGGTCGCAGGATTGTTCTCGCTGTTAGTGCCGCCGTTCAGGTTGTAGGTGATCTTGTAGTTGATGATCTTCCACTGGGCATAGAGGGTCACAGTGGCCTTGTTCTTCGCGCTCAGGCTCTTGACCTTGGCCTTATTAGCATAAGCAGTTCCGGAGCCGTCCTTCTTCGTGTTCCACCCCTGGAAGGAATAGCCTTTCTTCTTAAAGGCATTGGCGGTCAGTGCTTTATTGGCCGTGTAGCTGATATTGGTCAGCTTCTTCATCTTGCCGGAGGTGGATCCGTTACCGTTGAAGGCGATGTTGTACTTGTTGACGGACCACTTGGCGTAAACGGTCTTGTTGCCGCCGGAAACGGCGGTGACTTTCTTTTTGAACTTTTTGTCGGTGTACCAGCCTTGGAAGCTATAGCCGGTGCGGGTGGGGGATTTCAAGGTCAGTTTCGTCCCCTTGTCGTAACATGCCGGGTTCTGACTGTTGTCGTCCGCGCCATTCAGGATATAGGTCACTCGATACACGGATCGGATCCGGAAGGGTACCTCCAGAGTGCCGGTATATCGGCCTGTTCCTGTGATAAGGGCGCTGGCGGTCCCGACCGCTGTATTGTCCAGGTAGGTGACGCGATAGTCAACGTCCTTCTCCAGCAGCTCTTCCTGCGTGTCTTCCACAATGATCTCCGGTGTCACTGGCGCACCGGTATACTCGACCAGGTCATCCTTTACGCGGGCGTTTGCATGCAGGGACAGGTCTTTCAGACTGTCATAGACCGCTGTCCCGTCTGCACTGATCAGTGCCACGTTCCGGTCGTCCGGAATACTGTAGTCCTGCTGCCCGTTCTCTGTCTCCAGGGTGACGGTTTCGAGCCCTTCTCCGCTGACAAGATAACCATCCTCATACTGAGAGATGCTGACCTGTCCGTTCATGCTTCCGGAGACAGAGCAGCTGTCCACACCGGTGTCCCCACTGTTCGTGTCCGTGAAGGTCACAGTGAAATCACCGCCCACAGGAGCCGTGATGGTCACCGCATTGTCAATGTCCTCACCCACACGGACCCGGGCCTCGCTGTCTGCGGGCAGGGTGAATGCCACCCCGCTGTTGGGGCTCGCGATCTCATAAGAGCACTCCGAAGATGCCGATTCGATCGTATAGGCGTCCTGCAGATGGAGCCAGTACATCTGTGTGGCACCTGTGCCTTCATCTCCTGCACTTTGAGTGATCGGGATCAGAACATTGGGGTCAGATGTGTTCTGCGGCAGTAATTGGATCGTTTCCCCTCCTGCTGTCCGGATCGTCGAGCCATCCACAGAGGCCGTGATGAGCTGATGATCTCCGTCGCTGTCCCGGGGATTATCATAATCATGGATGAAATCCCGGATACAGTCGGTCCACTGGAGCACGCCGTCTTCCTGTGAGAGATACCAGACAGGCCAGTAATCCTCGTCTGTACCTATGGGGAAATAAGACCACGACGTGTACTTCCCCTTCTTTTTGTTCAGCTTCACTTCCCGTTTTTTGCCCGGGAAATTGCAGTCATATACCACAAGCTTCGTGTATCTGTCAGTGTTGGCGGAGATTCCCCTTACCAACAGAGCATGTTCACCGCTGTTCTTATCCTTGACAGTGATGCAGATCGGAGGTACCGAATCATCCGAAGACTGCAGGTAATCAACGACCTTCCGATACAGATCGTCCAAGGGTTCTCCGGCAGATTCGAGCTTCTGTTTCTGGGCATGGAAGGAATATTGATAGGCCTGTCCATACTTGATGTACTTGGAGGCCGTGATCCCTGTCACTCTGCTCATGGTCGACTTCCCGATCTTGTTCAGGCTGCTGTTCTCTCCATAATAGGAGGAAACGGGGGGATGATCGAAGCAGGCAGTAGCTGCAGCCGTGTAGACCATGCCGAAGCACTGCCCCCCTGTGCCGTTGTCATTCTTCAGGAAGATGCCCGCCTGGACACGGCCGAAAAACTTCATGTAGTCTTCCAGCACCATGGCATCTTTCAGGTTCTCGAATTGGTAGGTATCCTCCAGAGGATACTTGATATTGTCGCTGATCTCGTCCGGATCATCCTCCTGGGCGGAGCCCTCAGTAACTTTGATCGTGGTGCTGATCTCCATGGGATCACGATCGACAGGCGTATAGCAGTTCAGAATAAGCCTTGTTTCCCCGACATTTCTGCCTGTCACCCTTAAGATGATGACGCCTTCAAAATCCCCCTCTCTTTCTATCTCATAGTCATAAAGATCTGTGGACTCAGGAACGAGATTTCCGCTGAACAAAGGCAGGTCCCTGGAGGAATAGACCGCACTGACACAGACTGTCTCTCCTACGGGAATGGTGTACACGTCCTCTGTAAATTCAAACAGAACATCCTCGTCCCAGGTCTCCCAAGTGATCCCGGCCGCTCCATAGTTCTTTCGGTTGCTGTCGTTCCAGTATCCGGCTCTCTCCTCCGCATAGAGGCCTGACAGGCTGCCGCAGGAAGAGAAGGTGTCATCCGCCATATGACCGGGCGTTCCCATGAAGTAGACGGCCAGGAGCGCGTCACAGGAGCCGAAACATTCCGCTTCTATCCGATCGGTCCTCTCTCCGATCGTGACAAACTTCAGGCTGCTGCAGTGATAGAAAGCATGATCCCCGACAGTCTCCACCTTCTCCGGGATCCAGATCTTCCATATGTCTGTCTCTGTAAACGCACGGTAGCCGATGGTGAGAAGCGAGTCCGGAAGCTCGATCTCTGTCGCCGGGCAGGCCGCAAAGGCAAAATTCCCGATCCTGGTGATCCCGTCTCCGACTACGATCTTCTTGATACTTCCCGCATCGGAGTGCCACGGGCGCTCCTCATAATTGGAATAGTCATCGATCGGCCCGCCTCCGGAGATCGACAGCGTCCCCTTATCATCCAGTTCCCACCACGCGTTGCGTCCGCACATTCCCCGCTTTAAGATGTTCTCCCCTGAGGATCTCGGAGTCAGATATCCCCCGAGACTGGCTGCCTTGGCCATAGAAGAATGGGTACTGTTTCCGTCATAACTCACTGATGCATCGCCATAAGATCCGACCAGGGAAGTGCAGGCGTAGAACATGTACGATCCTTCCCTGCTGCTCCAGTCCGTCGCGGCATTCTTGCAGTAGATCGTCTGCAGCGAAGTGCACCGCCCGAACATGCTTTCCATCTTCACTGTGGCGGCTGGTTCAAATGTACTCAGATCAAGACTCTTCAAGCTGGTGCAGCCCGCAAACATACCTGTGCAGTCCTGATCCTGAGACAGACTCCAGTCACTGATATCCAGCACGGACAAACTGGTGCATGTGCTGAACATAGACGCAGTGGAGGTAACATGAGACGTATCCAGGCCCTTCAATGTCAGCCGCTGCAGCCTGGAACAGCTCATGAACATACGCTCCATGCTCGTCACATGAGAAGTGTCCCAGGTATGGATATCCATTTCCTCCAGACCGTTGCAGCACGAGAACATCTCCTTCATGCTCGTCACAGCAGACGTGTCAAAACCGCTCACATCCAGTTCAGCAAGTTTCTCGCAGTACGCGAACATGTTATCCATACATGTCACGGCGGAGGTATCCAGCGCTTCCAGATCCGCACTCTCCATGACACAGCAGGTATCGAACCATTTGCATGTACTGGTCGGCTTAACTGCCGCAAAGCTGCTGTCGACCCGGACTTTTCTCACCTTATAGCGTATGACCGGGTTCCACAGGGGCCCTTCCTCTCCCGTCGCTGTGACGTCCGTCCCGCTCCACACGTTCGTGATCGTCACGCCGTCATAGAATTCCCCCACAGCCAACTGCGGCCCACAGAGGAAGGTCAGTGTTCCATCCGCTTCCGTCCATATCGCCTGCGGGACGTCCTGCGGCACGGCAGCAGCATCTGCCTCCTCTGAGGTAAAGGACTGCTCCGGAAGCGCGGTCAGTTCTTCAGTCGGGACATGCCCATCGGTGCCATCTGCCCCCTCCGCTCTCTCTTCAGAGACCGTTTCCGAACTTTCCTCAGATACTGTCTGGGAACCTTCTTCGGAAACTGTCTCCGAAGGCTCCTCTGCTCCGGGATCCGCCTCCTCTTCTATCGGAAGATCCTCTGCATCCTCCGCGGCCGCAGCCTCTTCCGCTGCAGACTCTTCCACAACAGGACCTTCTTCAGCTGCATACAAACAGGCGATGTTGCTGATCACCATACTGAATACAAGCAGCATCGCCAAAGATATCCTTTTCATAATGGAGTCCTTTCGCATAACCGTGGATGAGTCTGAAAGATGAATTTCCTTTCTTTAGGCCCTTATACTCCTCCCATCAGGATCATACTTGCCTTTAAGTTTTACAATACGCCGATTTTCTTCCTTCGTAAAGTTCAAGATCCCCCTACCAGTCCTCTCCCAGCACCTCGTCGTAGTAGAGAAGCTCCTCCATCGTGACCGGTCCGGACAGGTCACCCTTCCAGATGGCATCCTGCCTCTCTTTCTTCATTTTGCGCCAGGTCTTGTCATCGACCTCAATGACCTTGTATTCCTTGACCTTCCGGGTCCCGAAGAGGCCTTTCTTCTCTGTGACTACCTGGACCTTTACTTTGTGCTTCATGGCTGCTCCTTTTTAAATCATTTCAGCTACTGCTGCCTTCTGTTTATGTTCACATTCTAAATCAGGCCATTGTCCGATAATCTTCTCTTAATTACTTTTAACTCAGTTCTCCACAGAAAGAAACCCTTTACAGCAGATCCGATTATTCGGCACCACTGTAAAGGGTTTCTTCTGAAAGGGGGAGTATGTAAATCATTTTTGTATGAGGAGCGGTCATCTGAGGGGGGAGAGTTATTGACCGCTCTCTCGTTTACAATGATTATCATACACTACAGTTCTAAACTCCCAATTCACGAATCATAAAAAAGCAATAAACAAACACGAAACAATACAGGAATAAAGCTCAATTTCTCAACAATCCAGCGTATACACCTCCGCCGTGTCCGGCTCCTCATGGCCCCAGTCTTCCGATTTGGTAAGCAGGTATTCGAACCATTTGTTCAGGATGCACCGCGATGAGGCTATATTGCCCGGCAGCACATGGGCCGTGACCAGTTCGACTTCTGTATGGTTCTGAATATAGTCCAGCAGGGCCTGCAGGCAGCTGGTGGCGAGGCCGCGGATCAGGAGCCTGTCGTTCTCTATGCATATCGGCTTTGAACTCATGGTCATACCTCTTCGGACACCGGGCCTTCATCCCCGGTCCTGTCCCAAAAAGTGCAGGACGGCAGGATCTGCAGCTCGTCCGGCTCTACGTGGCAGGGAATGTGCAGCACTCTGACGCCCGCTTGTGCCGCTTCCTGCAGTACAGCACCGAATTCCGGATGTGTCTCGACATTGGGTCTTACCTCTGTCACCCCGTCCATCTGGATCACAAAGGCGGCGACTGCGTGCCAGCCCTCCGAAGCGGCGCGGATCAGCTCCCGCAAGTGCTTCACGCCACGCTCTGTCGGCGCGTCGGGAAAATAGCCGATACCGTCCACCTCCAGGGTGCAGCCCTTCACTTCCATCAGATAGCGTTCCTGGTCCCGCTCCATATAAAAGTCTATCCGCGAGCTGCCGTAGACATGTTCCGGCTGCACCAGGTCAAAACCCTGCGCATCCAGCCACTCTCTGACGACCCTGTTGGGCGCCTGGCTGTCGATATTGAAGAGGATACCGTTGTCCTTCCGGACGGCGATCAGATCATAGCGGGTCTTCCTGCCCGGTGTTCCCGGCTCCGTCAGGTAGACCTCGGCCCCGGGAACCAACAGTTCTCTGCACCGCCCGGTGTTTTTCACATGCACCGTTTCCGGCCTGCCGTCCACCTCCACATGTGCGATGAAACGGTTCGGTCTGTCTATGAACCTAGCCGGCCTGATGTTCTCATACCGCAATGTCCGTCCCCCGTCACTTCTCTGAATGCCAGTTCCTCATCCCTTACCCGGATGCTCGTCCACCGTCACTTCCCCGGAACAGCTGTCCGTATGAACACGTATTCCGTCTCCGACGACCTGCTCTCGTCGTAATGGTAGCCGCTCCAGTGGAAGGCCTTGATCTGCTCCGGCTCCTCTGCCTGGACGCCAGCCATGAAGCGCACCATTTCGCCCCTTGCCATCTTGACATACACGCCCTTCTGGACGACCTTCCCGTCCTCGACCGTGCCAAAAATGCAGGTGATATAACGATCCTCCGGCCGCAGATACTTCTCGATGCACTTGGAATACTCCTTGGACGCAAGGTTGATGAGGACCCGGCTGTCATCCATGACCTCCCGGTAGAGATCCTCACCCCAGAAGTCATAGAGATTTTTGTGCCCCGCAACGGCCGCCCTGGCCTGCATCTCCAGCCGATAGGGCACCACGCCGTCCATAGGTCTGACCACGCCGTAGAATCCGGAGAGAATCCGCAGATGGTCTGCCACATAGTCAAACTGACCATCCTCGAAGACAGCCGGCGCCATGTAGGTGTACTGGATCCCGTCATAAGCGAGCAGGGCCGGCGTCAGGTTCCTGTAGAGATCCATATGGGCATAGCGTTCCGCGTTCTGCCTGGCGATCTTGTCGTTGCAGGCCCAGAGCGATTTCTGCTCCTCATAGGAAAGACCGCTGATCCAGTCTTTCAGGATCACGGTCCTGTCCATAAATACCGGCACGTCCGTGCAGGCCATGGTATCCGTATCCACCCGCATCTGCTTCGCGGGCGATATGATGATCCTCATTCCAGCTCTCCCAGCATCTGCGCCGGATTGTCCGCCGCCTTCACCTTACCGAAGGCCTTCACGATGATGCCGTTCTCATCGATCAGGTAGGTCGTCCTGACCACCCCCATAGAGACCTTTCCGTAATTCTTCTTCTCCTTCCAGACATCGTAGGCCTGAATGACTTCCTTGTCCGTGTCGGAGAGCAGCGTGAAGGGCAGGCCATACTTCTCCTCGAACCTCTTGTGGGAAGCAACACTGTCCCTGCTCACGCCCAGGACCACGGCCCCCTTCTCCCGGAACTGCGGATACAACTCACCAAAGGCACAGGCCTGCTTGGTGCAGCCGGCCGTCATGTCCTTAGGATAGAAATATAAGATCACCTTCTGACCGCGATAATCCTTCAAAGAATGCATAACGCCGTTCTGATCCGGCAGAGCAAACTCCGGTGCTGTCGTTCCGATTGCAAGCATGACTGATCCTCCTGTTTCTGTATTTCAGTGTTTTGATGACTGTCGTTTCTTTTATTTCTTGTCTCTGCCCAAAGCGATCCTGCATACCTTAACCATCAGCGGGATGTAGGTCAGAACAAACATGCCTGCCGCTGTTCCGATCACAGGCTTCTTGTACCTGTCAGGCACCTGTGTACCCACCATCAATCCCATGGCAAAAAGACATAACTTCGTCAGAGCGAAGTCCTTCCAGCTGCTCTCCTTTGCGTAACGATTGCCGAGATCCAGGAATTTATTGATCATGAAACATCCCTCCCTCTGTGCTCTTATCTTTGATCCATTCGCATATTCCGGAGTCAGGTCCCAAGGTGTTCAAAGCATACAACTACACTCATTATACACTATCCGTGCCTCTCAGCAGCGGCCGCGCCACATGCACATTGAAGAATTCAATCAGCGGCCCCATGAAGAAGGCCGTGATCAGGGTCCCCACCCCCGGGAAGACGCCCATGAGCGTCCCGAGACCGGTACACACCAGATCCGTGCTGATCCGCACGACGCGGAAATCCCACCCCTTCTGCTCCGAGAGGGCCAGCGCAATGGCATCATAGGTAGAGACCCCCAGATCACCGGTAAAATAGAGCGCCGATGCCAGACACATGATCACGATAGCCGCGACCAGAAACAGCACCCGCACCGCCAGAGACGGCGCCGGTATCAGACGCACCCAGACACCATAAGACAAATCCACCACATAGCCCACCAGAAACAGATTGATGAAGGTGCCGATCCCGATCTTCTTCCTGTCCAGGATCCAATCCACAATGAGCAGCAGGAAGTTGATGCCCATATAGACCGGCCCATAGCCGATAGCTGGTGCCTGCATATCCGCCGCGGTCAGCAGCCGGATCCCCCGCCCTGACACCATGTGCAGGATCTGCGTCCAGATCCCGTGCGCGAACACCTGAAAAGGATCCATGCCCAGCATGGAGAACTGAAACATCCCAACCGACCATCCCGCGATCACCACACCGCAGAGCGTCATCAGGACACGACGTGCCATACGTTTGTTTTCTTGCATAGTGAATGAACTCTTCTCTTCCTTGAAATATAACGCCGCGGAGGCAACACCTGGCAGCGGCAACGTTATCTTCCCCGTGAAATTAGCTTGATATCACGGCGGAAATAACGATCACCACCCCCGATTGAACCACCCCGCCAATAACGCACCGGAGATGTTATGCCATACGGAGAAGATGGCTCCGGGAACGGTTGCCATAGCCATGCCGGGGAAGGATGTCCCTGCCAGGGTGGTCGCGAGGCCGGAGTTCTGCATCCCGATCTCGATGGCGACGGCTTTCTTCCTGGGCAGGTCCATGTGAAACAGGACGCCGATGAGGTAGCCGCAGAGGTAGCCCAGCAGGTTGTGCAGGATCACGACCGCGAAGATGACCAGGCCTGTGGACCGAATCTTCTCACTGTTATGGGAGACGACCGCCGCGACAATGAGGCAGATCGCGGTCACCGATACCGTGGGGAGGACGGCGCTGATCTTCTGGGTGTACTTGCCGAACACTCTGTTGATCAGGAGGCCCAGTCCGATGGGGACGATCACGACCTGGATGATGGACATGAACATGGACATGACATCCACGGTCACAGATGTTCTCAGATAGAGGTAGGTCAACAGGGGTGTCAGAAGGGGCGCCAGAAGCGTATTGATGCTGGTCATGCCGATGGAAAGGGCCGTGTCGCCCTTGGACAGATAGGTGATGACATTGCTGGATGTTCCGCCGGGGCAGGTCCCTACCAGGACTACCCCCACCAGCAATTCGTCGTTCAGAGAGAAGGCCTTGCCCAACAGGAAGGCCAGCAGCGGCATGACAATGAACTGTGCGGCGCACCCGATCATGACGTCTCTGGGTCTTTTGAAGACAATCGCAAAATCGGACAGCTTCGCTGTCATGCCCATGCCGAACATGACGATCATCAGAAGATAGTTGATCCAGCCGGTCTGTATCCAGAGACATGTCTGCGGCAGGAACAGGGCCATGGCCGCGATGACCAGAACGATCCACGCCATGTTCCGGCCTATAAAATCACTTACTTTCTTCATTTTCTCACCAAAAGGTATTCTCGCCGCGAACAATTATTCATAGATGTCCGCCGCAGCGTTCCAGCTTTCTTCCTAATGGTCGCTCCAGGGTGACTGGCCAGTAAACTCGCCCAGATACACCAGTCTGCCGTCCAGGATCACGATCTCTATGCCGTGCTCCTCTTCCCAGTCGCAGTTCCCGCTCAACTGGTACCCGATCCTTGCGGGATCCCTGGGCGGGATCACTACAAGCGCACCCACCTCGAAGCATTTCAGCATCTCGGAAGGCGGTGTATCGGCGTCTACCGGCACGCTCAGCTCGATCTCATTGAGCGAAGCTCCGCCGATAGCGTCCAGGAAGTCCAGGCAGTACTTCCGGGCGGCACGGCAGATCGTGTCAACGAGCTCCTCCGACATGGCGTTTATCGCCTCGACGCACTTCTCTGCATATTCGATCGGTGCATCCCCATAGATGTCGACGTCGATATTCCTGTCCCAGAGCTTGCAATAGGCCTTGCCCTCAATATAAGTATCGACTGTCCCGAGCGTCCTGACCTGCAGATCTCTGATCACCTGGTGATCCTTCGCCTGGTATCTGGCCACTTCGGCTGTTTTCTTTTCATCCACCAAGGGTTGGGGCTCAGGTTTTCTCTTCCATCTGTCAAATAATCCCAGTTTTGTCATAGTTCGTCTACCCATCTTCTGATATTGGCCTACAGCCAGTATAATAATAGCAGGTTTTGCGCTGATCATGCGCCGGACATTCCTGTCTAAATGAAAAAACGGCATTTTCTCGCTTGGTGTCGTGTAAATTCAGGCTCACGGATGGTACTCTGGCGCTGAAAGGAGAACAGATCTTATGGATCAAGTCAAGATTGGAGCCTTCCTGAAAACGCTGCGGAAGGACAGGAACCTCACACAGGAGCAGCTCGCTGAGCAGCTGCGCGTATCCGGCCGGACCATCTCACGCTGGGAGACCGGGAGCAATATGCCTGACATCAGCCTGCTTGTGGAAATCGCGGAGTTCTACAACATCAGCGTTACCGAGTTGATCGATGGAGAAAGGAAAAGCGAGACTATGAATGAAGAAGTGAAAGAAGTTGCCGATAAGATGGCCGATTACGCCGAAACAGAGAAGGCCGCGATCATCAGAAACATCCGCAATCACAGCCTTATGGGCCTGGGCGGCATCGCCCTCCTGTTCATCCTGGAAATGACCGTTTCCGAAGGATACAGCAGGATCACCGATTATATCCTCACATACTGCCATGTGCTGATCTATGTGTCCGTGTTCATGATCTTCCTGATCTCTACAGGCCTGCTTTACAAATTCCAGAAGAAACAGCGTGAATTCAATATCCCCAGACCTTTAATGCTGGTCATCAGTGTTGTGGTCGGCCTTGCATTTGCCTATGGGCTTAAGTATCTGTTTAACTTTATAGGGTGGTGAAATCTTCCTCCGGCACCCTCTCTGTAATAATGACCTCTCCTCTCCTGACTCTCACTGCCGTCTCCACGCAGATCTCCAGAGCCCGGGTTATCTCCTGCAGTTCCATGGTCGGCTGGTCGTCCTGCATGCCGGGTATGCAGGGGACATGGATGAAACCTGCCATTATGTCCCTTCCACCGGTCATCCCCAGCAGTCTGTATAGCACTTCGTTGCAGACGAAGGTGCCTGCGGAGTGGGAGACCTCCGCAGGTATGCCGGCATCCCACAGCCGGTCGACCATGGTATGCACCGGCAGGGTGGAGATCCTATCCTCCCTGCCGTCCTTATCAATTGCTGCGCCCTGCGGCTGATTCCCTCTGTTGTCCGGGATCCTTGCCTCCATCCGGTTTCTGCCCAGCAGTTCCGGTGTGATGCCCTTGCGGCCGCCGGCCAGGCCTGTGCAGATCACGATATCCGGATGGTACCTGTTGATCATGCTCTGGAGTTGGTCGGCTGCCTCTCCGAAAACGACCGGCAGGCGCTCTTTGATGATCGCTGCGCCGCAGATCTCCTCCGGCATCAGGCGGACGGCTTCATAGGAGGGGTTGATCGTATCCTCACCAAAAGGCTCAAAACCGGTGATCAGGACTGTGCAGCAATCTGTGTGGTTATTCTCATTCATAACTGTATTCGTACTTTATCCGTAGAATGGACATCTGTCCTTGATGCACTGGGGATTCTTTGGTGAGAATTCGCATTTCTGCTTCTCATATTCCAAACAGACGCCATAGTGCTGATTTACATAGTCTATTCCATGTTTAAACGCGACCATGGCGTCCCGCTTGCAGCAGCGCGGGCCGTTGATCCTGCCCAGTTCCTCGATGGCACCGGACGTGAAGGCCATGTGGCTGCCCCATGTGCCGTCATTGGAAAGAGGCCCGGTCCTGTCAATGATGGAAAGGGCGGCGCCGATGGAGGTTATGGCTCCGCAGACGCCCCACAGGCCGCACATGGCCCCGGGCATTCTCAAACCTTCATGAAGGATCTTCTTCAGGCTTTCCTCAATATCCAATTCTCCTCCAGCGTTATGATATGCCATCAGCAGGCAGGCCCCGTCCAGGACATGATGCTCCGGGCCATGCATACTGATGTAGTCTCTGGCTGTGAGGTTCTTGAACATCCTTACAGGATTGGTTCCTGTTTCTTTTTGAATATCTTCAATGATCCTGCCGGCTTTCTCTTCTATCGTCATTGCGGCTCCTCCTTTTCGCAGCTTACGTAGCTGGTTCCCCCATGGGCGATGCCCATGCAGTGCTCCCTCTCCTCAGGATACACAGGGATGATCTTACCCTATCCCCAGTATACCCTATCCACATCGATTTAACGATATCGCGTTCGGAGAGAATGCAGATCCATCATTCGCACGGGAGATCGGGCATGTTATAATGGGTAAAAGGAGGTGCAACCCATGCGTAATTCCAAGTATTCCTGCCGGAGCCGCCGGCTTCTGATCGTCATCGCCGCCCTGCTCACCGCCGGCCTTCTGACCGGCACATATGTCCCTGTCCTCGCTTCCGACGCCCAGCAGCCGGCCCAGCAGGATCAGCAGGCACAGGACCAGCCGGCGCAGCCTTTCCGATACGAGCATGACCCGCAGGACAATCCTGACGCGATGAAAGACATCGTCGTCAACCCCGATGCGGTGTATGGTTTTTCCCCCGATCCGGACTCCAAGAGGCTGGGCTCCTATGCGGATGCCCTCGACTGGACGGACCCGGCGCAGGTGGCGGCCGCCCGCGAGACGCGTGCCGCCTACCATGAGGAAATGTCCCAGCTCTACCGCCTGATCGAGGATATGCTGGGACAGGGCAAGAACGTCGAGGAGATTGCCCGCGCCGTCAGCCGCAAGCGCAATGAGATCCGCCTGGCCTCCTATGACGGCGATCCCGAAGGCCTCGCACGGGTGAAAAAGAGCAACCTCGACACCTACGGAAACGAGGAAGGGCCGACCGCGGACTCCCTCTACGAGAAGTACGGCTCCTGGCAGACCGTTCTGGAGAAGGCCCTCAGCTCCAGTCCCGGCATGGACGCCTGCCTCGGCTTCTATGACGAGTACTACGACACCTACGACTACTCCTATCGCGCCGCGGAGAACACCACTGACGCCGGCGAGGATCAGAAGGCAGAAAAAGACGCAGAAACAGCCGCTCCCTCCGCCACCTACGTGGTGCAGAGAGGCGACTGCCTATGGAGTATTGCAGAATCGCGTCTGGGCGACGGCCACCGCTGGAACGAGATCTATGAGAAGAACCGATCCTCTATTGCCGACCCCAGTCTCATCTATCCCGGGCAGGAGCTGGTAATGCCGTGACGACAATAAACTCATACTTTGATTTCATGAGAACTGGCCAGAGACGAAGTTATCTCATCTTTCCCTCGTAAAGATCTACCATTCCAAAATAGATTGGATTCATAATTATTTCTACCCCTTTGACCTCGCCATAATTTTCAAGCCCACCGGTCTTATCCAGTGGGCTTGTGTTGTGATTCAATGGATATCCGGGCTGTGACGGCCGCCCGCGCTTCTAACTCAGGCAACCGCGATGGCCGCGTATCTCTCGGAATTGATGATCTTTTCCATCGCCTCCACAGGATTCAGTCCGATGCACTGCATGACCTGGCGGAAAACAGCGGCGGACTGGCCGCTTACCAGCTGGACGCCTCTGCGGCTCCTGTCGGCATGGAAGACATCGCGGCGGCTGGCCACGTTCCAGAAGATGACGTTGGGGATCTGGTAGCCGTGGTCTCTGAACCTCTGAGACATCTTCTCGTAGAAGGTCCAGTTCTTATCGCCGCAGTGGTCGATCTCCATGTCGGAGATAACGATCAGGGCCCGGGGCATGTCCTCCTGCGCCACATGGTTCTGTACCGCGATCTCCAGAACATGCTGAAATGCCGCCTGCAGGTTCGTGTTGTTCTCCCAGTCGTTCATGTCGATGCTGCGGATCTTCTGCGCCAGGGTCTCGCCCTTCAGCACCTGGATCCGGGAGGTCCCGGAGAAAGACATGAACATGTTGTGGTAGGGGCCGGTATTGCGCTCGGCAAAATACACGGCCAGGCCAACAGAAGTCGCCATGGGTCTGCCGCACATGGATCCGGAGGTATCCGCGATGACCAGGGCATTGGTCCCTGCCTCCACGTAGTCCGGCAGCTGGCGCCACTGGGCTTCCAGGGCTGCATCTTCGGTGATGCGGATGCGTCCCCAGGTGATGTCCATGACCTTCTCGACAATGTCGTAGGGGAACAGCACCGCGGAGTGAATGTTCTCCTTCCCGCTTACTGCCTTCTGTACGAAAGCACTGTAGCGGTCCGCGTCATGCTTCATGAAAGCATTTCTGTAGATCATCATGGCTCTGGACGGAACTGCGGAGTAGCGGATCTCCTCCCAGCGGCCGGCGGACATGAGGGCCTCCACGATGCCGATCTGTCTGCGCATCGCCCGCACCAGACGCTTGAACTCGTATACGGAGTATCCGAGCTTCTGCGCTGTCAGAATGCCCAGCTTCCTGGTGTTCGCAGAAGAGGCGTCTGCCGTCTTGATCCACTTTGCCAGCAGAGAAATGGCATTCCCCGCCTGCAGGTTCCGGCGATCCTCCTCAAACTGCCTCTTCATAGCCGCCCACATCTCCTCTTCCATCGGCGTCCCGATCAGGCAGTACAGGTCATCATAACGGCCATATACGCCGATCAGATCCATGTTCGGACGCAGGGCTTCCGGGTGGTACGCGGCCATAAACCGCAGCAGCGTGCGGAAGGTCTGCCTCTCACCCAAGCCGCCCCTCACATCTCGTGCGTAGAAAGCGATCCTGGTCGCAAACAGCGGATCCGCCTTGTAGGCCTCGGAGAAAAGACGTGTGACCCTCTCCTCCTTCGCGCCGCGGAAGGAACCGACCGTTCCGAAGAAGTCCAGCCTCGCATCGCCGGTGCTATTCAGCGCCACGGCTCCGTTTTCAGTTCTTGTAAATGCAGCGTTCATCACCGCCGCTTCAGCGAAATTCATCTTTTCTCCCTCCTTTCTGTGTGTCGGCAGCCTGCCGCAGCAGGCTGCGCCAATGGGCTCACTATGAGAAACGCGCTTTTGCGCCCATTGGTTCGTTCATGACCCTTTAATTTACGGATTCGAACCGCTCAGCAGATTTACAGTCTGGTTTTCCAATATGCTTTGCTGTAAGGGTCACAGGTTCAGGATGCATTGTTTTCATGATTAACAGTCATGTGCTTGTAAGAGAAGCGATCTTCTATTTGGCTGTAAGCATCCCATAGGGCGGTGGATTGGATTCGAACCAACGACATCTGTGTTCAGACAGAATTGCTGTTAAAATTCCGGGCAGGATTTGTTGTACCAGCGCTCTACCAGTTGAGCTACCACCGCCAAGTCGAAGTGAGTGGAATTGCACCACTGACCTTCCGCGTATCAGACGGACGTTCTGCTGGCTGAACTACACTTCGATGCAAGCTATGTTTCTAAATAAAAATGCCGCCTGTCTTCTGGGACAAGCGGCATTCTCAGCATAATTGCATAAGTCTATCCGGTCATACCGGTGTACGCCATGATACACCTGGTCCCAGACTTCCACTTAGTCCCTCTTTTATAAGGCATACTTCATTAAACCGTTCAACTTTATCGGCCGACGGCATAATGATCCCCTGAAGATCATACATATGATTTATGACATGTGTGCTCAATGTATGTATCTGCAGCATTGCCTTTCCTTTCCGGACCAGTGGCCCTGTTTCTCTCATAGAGCACTATAACATTGCCTTTTGAATCTGTCATTAAACTGGTGGTATAAATCCCGGCCGGCGCCCTCCGCCTTTACAGCCCCAGTTTCGTCATGATCCCTTCCGCATCCACGCCGGGATGTGTCAGGTACATGCGGCAGACCTGCTCCGCAAGGTCCCGGCTGAGGCCGGTCCTTGCCGCCACCTGTCCGACGGACCGGCCCTTCTGGATCTCCCTGACGGCCAGTTCGATGTCCCGGCGCTGTATTTTATCCAACGTCACATGCGCTGTGCCTTCGTGGGGGATCAGGATCTTCTCGATACGGTCGATCCCGGCGGATCCTTCTGTATCCGCTGCGCCGCTTCCGTCTTCCTGCTCCCGCAGCCAGAGGATCGCCAGCGTGATCTCCTGATGGAACCTCCGCGGGCCGCAGCTCCCCGGGTTGATCAGAAATGTCCTTCCCTGGATCGTCTGCTCATACTTGTGGGAGTGGCCGTACAGCACAAGGTCATACGCAGTGAGGTCTTTCGGAAGATCCTTCTTCTTGTGGGTCATGTAAATGTGTAGCCCGAAAAGAGTGAAGTCCAGGAAACAGGGAATCTCTGCCGCCCATTCCTTATCGTTGTTGCCTCTCACGACATACAAGGGCGCGATCTCGCGGAGCCTGTCGAGGATCTCCTGCCGGTTGATATCGCCGCCGTGGAGGATGGCCTCGCAGCCTTCCAGGGCCTGCAGCGTCTCCGGCCGCAGGAGCCCGTGTGTATCTGAGAGCAGTCCGATCTTCTTCATATCTACTGCGCCTTCGCCTTTACTGCGTCTTCGCCTTTACTGCGCTTTCGCCTCGCCCTTCTCCTTCATGGCCTTGGAATTGACCATGATGCGGAGGTGGGAGCCTTCGCCGCACTTGCCCTTCTCGTCGTGGACCTCGATGTCGAACCACATCTTCCGGCGCTCGATGCTGCGGAGGGTCGCTGTGGCGGTCACTTTCATGCCGACCGGGGTCGGAGCCAGATGGCGGCAGTGGATCTCGGCGCCGACCGTGGTCTGTCCTTCCTCCAGGTAGGCCTTGGCAAGTTCCAGCGCGCTGTCTTCCATCAACGCCACCATGTTGGGCGTGGATAGGATCTTCGAGCCGGCGCTGCCGATCCTTTTGGCCGTCATGTCATCCGTCACTTCCCATGTCAGCGAGTACTGTGTGGGTCTCTCATTGTTCATTCCGTCCATTTTGTCCCTCCATCTGTGTGCCAACGGTTGATATATAGCCAGTATATCGCAAACAAGCCCTTCCGAACAGCACTAAAGAAGTGCGGCACTAAGGGCATATTTGAACCCCTATGGAGGGGGCTGTCGCATTTGTAAAAATGCGACGCCCCAAACTAACTACTGATAATCCGGCTTCCAGCCGGATTATCGCTGTTTTATAGGATTTTTTCGACCAATATTTGGAAAAAGACAATACTCCTCAAGGACATTTCCTGCCGGAAACATCCTCACTCAGGTAAATCTGTTTTAAGAATTCAATTATTATGCTGTTTTCAGGTCTGTCAGGAACTGGCCTGTCCGGCCTCCCTGGATCTTGAAATGCAGCTTATTGATGTTATGGGCGATGGCTGCCAGCACACTCTGTGCCAGCACGTTCTTCTTCCCACGGTACAGATACTGGCGAAATCCCATGTCCTCTTTGATCACTGCAAAGCTGCCTTCCACCTGTATGCTCCGGTTGATCCGCAGCTTCGTTCCGTATTCCGTGGTGATCCGTTCCAGTGTTTCCTGACGTTTCTCCTTCATGACTTTGGAGACATTGAACCGTTTGTTTCGTTCATCCATGGGAGTCTTGCAGTTGTTCCCCCGGATGCATTTCTCCTTATACGGACAGCCGCTGCAATCCTCGCACTCGTAGATCGTTGCCGTGCTCACGAAGCCGTTCCGGTTTTTTGAACGCCTTTCGC
>DGGX01000163.1:1150-5183 GCA_002392385.1 Lachnospiraceae bacterium UBA3863 | reverse complement strand
CTCCGTGGAGATCTCTGCCGCCGGTGCCCTCGATCACCATACCGTCATCCATGGGAGTGACGTCCACACCCATGGCCCGCAGGTTCTCGGTGACGACGGCGATCCTGTCGGATTCCTTGACCTTGAGCTCCGCCGCGTCGCGGATGATGGTACGTCCTTCCGCCGCCGCGGCCATGACCGCTATGACAGGCAACTCGTCGATCAGGGTGGGGATCATGCCGCCTTCAATGACCGTGCCGTGAAGGGGCGCACTGCGGACCAGCAGATCGGCCCGGGGCTCCGGCGCGTCCGGTTCACCGCCCAGGATCTCGATGTCCGCCCCCATGGCGGCCGCAGCCCGGAGGATGCCGGCGCGGGTGGGATTGATGCCCACGTTCTGAATGATGACCTCAGAACCGGGAACGATGGAGGCCGCGACGATCCAGAAGGCAGCGGAGGAGATATCCCCGGGGATCTGTACGGACTGGCCGCAGAGCCGCTGGCCGGGGGCCACCGTGATCTTGCAGCCGCCGGGGACTGTCTGTGTGTCCACCTGTCCGCCGAAGGCCTGGAGCATACGTTCCGTGTGATCTCTGGACAGGACAGGCTCCGTGACCGAGGTCTGTCCCTCTGCCTGGAGACCCGCCATCAGGATGGCCGACTTGACCTGGGCGGAGGCCACCGGACTGACCCAGTCGATCCCGTGCAGGGAAGAGCCGTCGATCCGCAGTGGGGCACAGCCGTTGTCCGCAAGGCTCCGGATCCGGGCGCCCATCTCCGTGAGGGGGAGCATGACCCGCCGCATGGGCCGGCTGTTGAGACTGTCATCGCCTGCCATCACGCAGGAGAAGGGCTGGGGAGCCAGGACACCGCTCAGGATCCTGGTGGTGGTCCCGCTGTTGCCGGTATAGAGGGAGAGAACGCCGTCCCTGACCCAGGCGGGATCCGGACGGAGGCCTTCCCGGCCCCTGCCGGTTATGGTCATGACCTCGCCGGAGGACTGGATGTCTACCCCCATCCGCCGGAAGCAGTCGGCTGTGGCCAGACAGTCGGCGCCGGGCAGATAGCCGACGATCTCGGTGACGCCCTCGGCCAGAGAACCGAAGATCACCGCCCGGTGGGTGACGGACTTGTCCCCGGGGACACGGATGCGGCCGCGCAGCGGCCCTGTTTTCTGCAGTGTGATCATATAAAAACCTCCTGATCAGACACGGCGTTTATGTCAGTGCAGGGAATAGCCGTTGTCGGAGAGAAGGATCCGCGCGCGGTCCAGAGCCGTCTGGTCGTCGAACTCTATGCGCAGGACGCCCTCCTGGTATTCCCGGTTGTGGGTGATGCCGATATTCTTGATGTTGATGTTCTCCGCGGCCAGGATCTTCACGATGCCGGCGATGACGCCCGGGCGGTCGTCGATATCCGCGTGGATGATATAGGTGCGCAGAATGGGGCCGGAGACGATATCGGAGAAGGACTCCCTATATTCCCTGGCCTCGTTGAACCAGCTCCGCAGCGCCGGACCGTCCCCACGCAGCAGAATCTCGTCGAAGCGGCCCAGGGACCGGGTCAGCTCTGTGAGAAGCCGGTGGATATTGTCACGGTTGGTGAGGCAGATCTGTTCCCACATGATGGGGGAAGAGGAAGTGATCCGGGTAATGTCCTTAAAGCCGCCCGCGGCGATCATCCTGAGCAGGCCGTCCTCGTCGCTGTCTCTGACCAGACGGACCAGGGAGGCGGAGAGAACGTGGGGCAGGTGGCTCACGGCGGCGGTGGCCATATCGTGCCTGCCGGCGTCCAGGATCAGGGGAAGGGCCCCCAGAGACCGGACGAAGGCCTCCATCCTGCGGACGCCCTCCGCGGGGAATTCGGGCTCCGGCGCCAGGATATAGTAGGCGTTCTCCAGGAGAGAGGCGCGGGAGTTCCGGTAGCCGATCCGCTCGCTGCCCGTCATGGGATGGCCGCCGATAAAACGGTCGGAGAGCCCGGCCCGGCGGACGCAGTCGTGGATGGGTGTTTTCACGCTGCCCACGTCCGTAAGGATGGTGTCCTTGCGGAGCCAGGGCCTGAGGGCCATGAGATTGTCGGCGTTTCTTTCCACCGGGGCGCAGAGGAAGATAATGTCGCATTCGCTGAAGGCAGGCCCCGGACCGTCTGCCAGAACGTCGGCGACGCCGTCGTGGTAGGCCTCGGCCAGGGAGGTGCGGTCAGGGTCGCAGGCAATGATCCTGGCCCGGGGATAGCGGCTGCGGACGGCGCGGGCTATGCTGCCCCCGATCAGGCCCAGACCGCAGAAGCCCAGGACCAGGCCCCTTTCCTGATCAGGCCCGGTCCCGGTGACAGAGAGCTCCTCCGGCACTGCGTAATTATTCGCAGAAGAAATCATAAAGGTCCTTTCTTCGTTATTATCCCGAGTTTGCATAGTATATGGATAAGTGACGTCAAAACTATACCACGGGGACAGAAAATCGGCAATTTGCCGAAAAGTATTTTTTTTTCGGCGCGGGGTCTTGTATGGTATGGCAATAGAAGAGCAGTTCATGCTTGTCATATTCCGACAGATTTAGTAGAATAGTAAAGGTGTATCGTTATTCTGCCGCATTTGCGGAGAAGCAATAGTCATAAATGAACTGGAGGTTTGGGAGATGAAGGTTTATACCACGGAAAAGATCAGAAACGTCGTCCTTCTCGGCCACGGCAGTGCCGGCAAGACGACTCTCGCGGAAGCCATGCTCAACCTGGCGGGTGTCACTTCCCGTATGGGCAGAGTCGAGGACAAGAACACTGTCAGCGACTTCACCAAGGAGGAGCAGAAGAGAGGATTTTCGATCCGCACGGCGCTTCTGCCGATCGAGTGGAAGGACTGCAAGATCAACATCCTGGATACTCCCGGCTACTTTGATTTTGTCGGTGAAGTGGAAGAGGCTGTCAATGTTGCCGACGCGGCCATCATCGTTGTGTCCGGCAAGTCCGGCATCGAGGCCGGTACGGAGCGCGCCTGGGATCTGTGCGAGAAGTTCTCTCTTCCCCGTATGATCTATATCTCCGATATGGATGTGGACAATGTCAACTATAACCAGGTCGTGGAGGCTCTGCAGGAGCGCTTCGGCAAGAAGGTCGCGCCTTTCATCCTTCCTATCCACGAAGGCAGCGCCCTGACCGGTTATGTGAACGTCATCGGCGAGAAGGCCTTCAAGTGGGCCGGCAAGGAAGTCAAGGAGTGCGACATTCCCGGCGACAGCCAGGATGAGATGGAAGGCTACCGCGATTCCCTGATGGAAGCCATAGCGGAGTCCAGCGAAGAGTTCATGGAGCGCTACTTCGATGGCGACACCTTTACGGATGACGAGATCCGCATGGCTGTGCACGACCAGATCCTGGAAGATGCCATCGTGCCCGTCGAGATGGGCAGCAGCACCCAGGTCCGCGGCGTCTACACCCTGCTCGATGATATCGTGAAGTATCTGCCCGCCCCCAACCGCAAGAGCGTCGAGGGCACCAACACCAAGACCGGCGAGGCCTTCACCGCGAAGTTCGACGACGCCCAGCCCAAGAGCGCCTTCATCTTCAAGACCATCGTGGATCCCTTCATCGGCAGATATTCCCTGATCAAGGTCCGCAGCGGCGTCTTCAAGACAGATGATACCGTCTATGACACGACCCTTGAGAGCGAGCTCCGTCTGGGCAAGCTCTACACCATGATGGGCAAGCAGACCAGCGAGATCCCTGAGCTCCACGCCGGCGATATCGGCGCTGTCGCCAAGCTCGGCGAGGCCAGGACCGGCGACACCCTGTCCACCAAATCCACGCCCATCAGCTATCCGCAGATGCAGCTGTCCACTCCTTATACCTACCTCCGCTATAAGGCCAAGAACAAGAACGACATCGACAAGATCGCCCAGGCAATGACCAAGATCTCCTCTGAGGATCCTACCTTCTACATGCTCAACGATTCCGAGAACGGCCAGACCCTGATCTACGGTATCGGCGACATGCAGCTCGAGGTCGTCAAGAGCATGCTGGCCAACGAGTACAAGGTCGAGATCGAGACCATGGCTCC
>DGGX01000163.1:0-1022 GCA_002392385.1 Lachnospiraceae bacterium UBA3863 | reverse complement strand
CGGCCAGTACGGTCACGTCAAGATGCGCTTCAGCCCCTCCGGCAACATGGCCGAGCACTACGAGTTCGGCGAGGAGGTCGTCGGCGGCAGCGTCCCGAGGAACTTCTTCCCCGCTGTTGAAAAGGGCGTCGCGGAAGGCGTCAAGAAGGGACCGCTTGCGGCATATCCCGTTGTCGGCATCAAGGCTGTCCTCTATGATGGTTCTTACCACCCGGTCGACTCCTCTGAAATGGCCTTCAAGACCGCTGCCAACCAGTGCTTCAAGAAGGGCATCATGGATGCGAACCCGGTCCTGCTCGAGCCCATCGTGAACCTCAAGGTCACCATCCCGGATACCTACACCGGCGACGTCATGGGCGACCTCAACAAGCGCAGAGGCATCGTGCTGGGCATGAACCCCATCGGCAACGGCAAGACCGTCGTCGAGGCCCGCGTTCCTCAGTCCGAGCTCTTTGACTACTGCACCGTCCTCCGCAGCATGACCGGCGGCCGCGGCGATTATGCTTACAGCTTCGACAGCTACGAGCAGGTCCCTGCGGAAGTCCAGGCCAAGGAAGTCGCCGCCAGACAGGCAGCGCTCGAGGAAGGCGCCGAGGACTGATCCCGCACCTGATCACTTTCATACAGACCGGGAAGCGAACAGACTATGCCTGCTGACAGACCAACAGCAGAACGACAGACAAGCCCGGGGACACTTCACGGAAGTGTCCCCGGGCTTTTTGGCCGCGCGGGACCATCCAGGGAACCTTCCCTGCGCGGTTGACATCCTTGTGCTTCGGACTTAGAATGGGAACGATACACAGAGAATCCGGCATGAATGCACAGAATGTGCGGGCTGCGGGACATAGAGTGCCTGAAGGAGCTATACAGACAATGAAACACGAATTTAAAAAGATCGAGCCCAAGTGGCAGAAGAAGTGGGAAGAGGCGGGGATCTTCAAGGCGGAGGATTACAGCGACAAGCCCAAGTTCTACGGACTGGTGGAATTCCCTTATCCCAGCGGCGCCGGCATGCATGTCGG
>DGGX01000028.1:7366-11160 GCA_002392385.1 Lachnospiraceae bacterium UBA3863 | reverse complement strand
ACAAAGGGCACGACCAGGGCGATCACGGCACACAGGGCACCGGAGCGCCGGCTGCGGTCGTTCAACAGACCTGCAGCGAGCAGGCCGGCCGCATAAAACAGACGAGTGAACTCGAGATGGATCCCGTTCTGAAGATCCGCGGAAGGAAATCCAAAACCGATATTGTTGACAAGACTGAACAGCAGCACCAGACAGCCGGCTGTCACAAGATACTGCCTCAGATCCGTTCCGGGAGGGATCCTTCTGATATATCCGCTGCCGATCCTCTCCCCGTCGGTCTCCTCCGCGTCCGCAATTCCTGCGTGTTCCGAACGGATCAGGAGGAGCAGGGCAGCGGTCAGGAGAACGCAGGTGATGATCAATACCGACACGGGACTGCCTGTCTGCCGTCCGATGAGAGACAGGAGCCAGGACCCGAGGATGGCGATACTGTACCCGCAGCTGACAGCAACTGCCCTGTCCTCTGCCCGGACATGATCGGTGAGAGCAAAGAGATACTCTCCCGCGATCCATCCGCAGCAGAGATTCAGCATCGCTCCGAAGAACAGGACAGCAGGGACCGCTCCGCCCAGTACGGCGGGAAACAGAAAGACAAGATGCAGGGCAGTCACCGCCCTGCTGTACAGGGGCAGCAGTCTGTTCTCTCCTGCTCTTTCCTTCCGGCGGCGCAGGAGGATCATGTGCAGGCCGATCCCCATAGCCTGAAACAGGTAGCCGGCTATGAGTGTGACAGCTTCAGCCGCACGTGAAGGGAACAGATCCATGCAGTGATAGGTCCACGCGAGATACGCTGAGGAAGTCAGCAGAAAACACAGGCTAATCCTCGCCGCGGTCGCGGAAACAGATGGATGTATCCTTCTCATCAATAATGCTCTCATAGCACTCTCCGGCTCAATGTCTTTCCTCTTCCATCCTGAGAAGCTTGGCTGCCTGATCCGCCGCGGTGAGCGCGTCGATGATCCCGTCCAGGCTGCCGTCCAGGACGTCCGCGAGACTGTGGAGGGTCAGTTTGATCCTGTGGTCGGTCACGCGGCTCTGGGGGAAATTGTAGGTCCGGATCTTCTCGCTGCGGTCCCCCGTACCGATCTGCGAGCGCCTGAGATCCGCCTCCTCGTCGTGCCGCTTCTGCAGTTCCAGGTCGTAGAGCTTGGAGCGAAGCAGTTTCCAGGCCTTCTCCCTGTTCTGGAGCTGGGACTTCTCAGTCTGGCTGTAGATCACGATCCCCGTAGGATAGTGGGTCAGACGCACGGCGGAATCCGTCGTATTGACGCACTGTCCGCCGTTCCCCGATGCACGCATGACATCGATGCGGACGTCCTTGTCAGGGATCTCGATCCGGATGTCCTCGTCCACTTCGGGCATGACCGCTACGGTGACGGTGGAAGTGTGGATCCTGCCCCCCGACTCCGTCACGGGGACGCGCTGTACCCTGTGGACGCCGCTCTCGTATTTGAGCCGCCCGTAGGCGCCCCGGCCGCTGACGGAGAAGTTGATATATTTCATCCCGCCGATGCCGATCTCCTCGTAGTCCAGCGTCTCCACCTTCCAGCGGCGGGTCTCGGCGTAGCGGACATACATCCTGTAGATCTCCGCAGCAAAAAGCGCCGCCTCGTCTCCGCCGGCGCCTGCCCGGATCTCCACGATGACGTCGCGCTCATCGTCGGGGTCCTTGGGGACCAGGAGCAGCTTCAGCCGCTGTTCCAGGGCCTGCACCTGTTCCGAGGCCTCCGAGAGCTCCTCCCTGGCCAGTTCCCGCATCTCCTCGTCTTTCTCCTCGGTGAGGAGCTCGGCGGCGTTGTCCCTGTCCTGCAGGGCCTTCTTGTAGTCCCTGTACGTGTCGGTCAGCGGCGCCAGCTCGCTCTGTTCCTTCATCAGCGTGCGGAGTCTCTTCGGATCCTGACCGATGTCAGGGCTCATGAGCTCCCTGGCTATATCCTCACTCCTGTAGAGAAGCGCCTCCAGTCTGTCCAGCATCTGTCCTCCCGTCAGGCCATCCGGAAGCTCCGGACCGCACTCACCACTCTGTCGTTGCCGCAGAGATCCTTATGGACCTCCGCCTCGTAATATCCTCTCTCCTCAAAGATGGCCCGCGCAGCCTCTCCCTGGTCATTGCCGATCTCCACCAGGATGGTCCCGCCGGGCACCAGATAAGCCGGGGCCTGGTCTGCGATCCTGCGGACCAGGTCCAGCCCGTCAGGGCCCCCGTCCAGGGCCATGCGCGGCTCTGCCTCCGCCACCTCCGGCTGCAGTGTCCCGATGACATCGGTGGCGATATAGGGCGGGTTGGAGACGATCAGGTCAAAAGGCTCCGTCCCCTCCGGCAGGGCGCCGAAAAGGTCCCCCTCATAGAATTCAGCCTTATCAGCCAGTTCCAGGGCCCCGGCATTGTGCCGGGCGATCTGCAGGGCATCCGCCGACAGGTCCGTTCCCACTCCGGTGCAGTCTATGGAATAATGCAGGAGGCTGAGCAGGATGCAGCCGCTCCCCGTGCAGAGATCCAGGACCCGGCTCCCGCCGGTCATCTGTGGCATGGCCAGCTCGACCAGGGTCTCTGTGTCCTGACGGGGGATGAGGACCGCGGGCGATACCTTAAAGGGCAGGCCCATGAAGTATGTCTCCTCTGTCAGATAGGCCAGGGGTATATGCCTGCGCCTGTCCACCAGGACGGCCCTGTACCTGTCCCATTCCGCCTCTGTGACTTCTCTGTCCGGCTCCGCCAGAAGGCATTCCAGACCCGTGCCGCAGACATATTCCAGGAGCAGTCTGGCTTCCAGCTCTCTCTCCCGCTTCTCGGGCAGTATATCCCGCAGGGCCTCACAGCCGCGCGCGTAGGCTTCTCTGTACTCCATGCTATATTCAATCCTCTGTCAGGCTGTATTCGATGGTATTCTCCGGCAGTTCCTCCCGGGCATACCCGTAGTTCTCACTCAGCCAGGTGCGCCAGTCAAAGACCGCCTCCACCGACGCGATGCCGACTTCGATCATCTTGTCGTCCGGCTCCCGGGTGGTGATGTGCTGCAGCCAGATGCCGGGGGCGGAAAGCAGGCCCAGGAAGGAATTCTCATAGGTGCCCGCCAGACGGATCAGCTCATAGGAGATGCCGGCGATCAGCGGCAGCAGGGCCAGCCGCAGCAGGACCCGCAGGAAGGGATTCTCCGTCCTGATAAAGAAGCAGACCACGATACTGACCAGGACCACGAACATGAGAAAGCTGCTCCCGCAGCGTTTATGGAAGCGGGAGCTCTCCCGCACATTTTCAGGCGTGAGGGGCCTGCCCGATTCCAGGCAGTTGATGCACTTGTGCTCTGCCCCGTGGTACTGGTAGAGTCTGCCGATATCCTCCATCAGGCTGATGGCGGCCACATAGCCGATAAAGATGGCGATGCGGATCAGGCCCTCCAGGATCACGGCTATGAGATGGCTTCCGATGAGCCTCTCCAGTCTCGCGGACAGGAAATAGGGAAACAGCATGAAGAGGCAGATGGCCAGGGCAAAGGCGACGACCATGATCAGGCCTGTGAGCAGCCCGCTCTCCTTGCCCTTGTCCTCCTGGCCGGCGCTGCCGTCCTCCTCCTCATCCATGTAGGCGTCCGCGGACTCATTGGTACACCGAAGGCCCAGACGGAGGGAATCAATAAATACCAGAGACCCCCGCACGAGGGGGATGCGCCGCAGGACAGAGTCTGCCAGCAGACCTTCGTATTTCTGCCTGTGGGCCGTGATGGTCCCGTCCTGGCGCCGCAGGGCCACCGCGTAGGCGGGGCCGCTCCGCATCATCACGCCTTCCAGCACCG
>DGGX01000028.1:7113-7313 GCA_002392385.1 Lachnospiraceae bacterium UBA3863 | reverse complement strand
CGCCTTCCAGCACCGCCTGGCCGCCGATCCCCGAATATACAAGTCTGCACTCCTTTTCTGCCACCGATGCTCCCTTCTTCATTCTAATAAAGAATTCTGTAAAAGAAAACAAGGCAGAGAATTCCCTGCCTTGTCATCTGCTGTACTGCCTGTCGATCAGTTGTTGGTGAAACCGTACTTCTTATTGAAGCGGTCGATAC
>DGGX01000028.1:0-7041 GCA_002392385.1 Lachnospiraceae bacterium UBA3863 | reverse complement strand
GTCTTCTGTGTGCCGGTGTAGAAAGAGTGGCACTTGGAGCAGACTTCCACGTGGATCTCAGGGGTCGTGGAACCGGTCACGAACGTGTTGCCGCAGTTGCAGGTGACGGTTGCCTGGTAGTACTTAGGGTGAATTCCTTCTTTCATCTTGTCCTCCTTACCTGGACGTCCGGGACCTGGGTCCTCTGGGATCGTGACGTCCTGTATGATGATCTGTTTCCGCTGATTCACACAGCTTTCCAATTATAGCATGCGCTGTATGATGACGCAAGACCGTAATTTCACTCGCCCAGGTAAGCCGCCGCCTCCGCGATGCCGGACACGCCGATGAGACGCATTCCCTCCGGCGCCTTGAGCCTGCCCATACTGCTCTTGGGAAGCAGACAGGAGGTAAATCCCAGCTTGGCCGCCTCCTGCACGCGCTGCTCCGCCATGCTGACGCTGCGGATCTCGCCGCTGAGGCCCACCTCGCCGAAGGCGATCATGCCGTCGTCCAGAGGCATATTCCGATAGCTGGACAGGATGGCCAGCACGATGCCCAGGTCCAGGGCGGGCTCCGTCTGCCGGATACCGCCGGCCAGATTGATGTAGGCGTCGAACTGGGACAGGGGTATGCCCAGACGCTTCTCCAGCACCGCCATGAGGACACTGACCCGGCCCCCGTCCGTCCCTGTGGCCTGCCGTCTGGGGTAGTTGTAGCTGGTCCTGCAGACCAGGGCCTGCACCTCCGTCAGCATGGGCCTCGTCCCCTCCATGGAGCAGGTGACGACAGACCCGCTGGTGCCCAACGGCCTCCCGCTCAGCATGAACTCGGAGGGATTGTCCACCTCCACCAGTCCTTCCCTCCGCATCTCGAAGATGCCGATCTCATTGGTGGAGCCGAAACGGTTCTTCACGCACCGGAGGATCCGGTAGGAGGCGTAGCGGTCTCCCTCGAAATACAGGACCGCGTCCACCATGTGCTCCAGCACCCGGGGACCCGCCACCGTGCCCTCTTTGGTCACATGTCCCACGATGAAGAAGGTGATGCCGTTCTCCTTGGCCAGCCGCAGGAGGACGCCTGTGGTCTCCCGGACCTGGGTGACGCTGCCGGGGGCGGACTGGACAGAGCTGAGGAACATGGTCTGGATGGAGTCGATGATCACGAGATCCGTATGACGGGACAGGAGGATCTGTTCGATCTCCTCCAAGTCCGTCTCGCAGAGAAAACGCAGGGTCTCCGCGTCCTTGCTCAGGCGGACAGCCCGCATCTTGATCTGCCGCAGGGACTCCTCGCCGGAAATATAGAGCACTTCCCTGCCCGACGAGGCTATGTTGCCGGCCACCTGCAGGAGGAGAGTCGACTTGCCGATGCCGGGGTCTCCGCCCACCAGGACCAGGGATCCCTCCACGATGCCGCCGCCCGTCACGCGGTCCAGCTCCGGAAAGCCGGTCAGCATGCGGTTCTCACGGGCATCCTCTACCTCGGACAGTCTCACCGGGCGGGAAGCGCCGCCCGCCATGCCCGATGCTCTCCCCACGCGGGAAGCACCGCGTCCTGCGGGCGCGGAGATCCTGACCGGTTCCTCGACCATGGTATTCCATGCCCTGCAGGAGGGGCACTGGCCGGTCCATTTGGCGGATTCAAACCCGCACGACTGGCAGAAGAACGCTGTCTTTTTCCGATTTGTGGCCATCCGGTCTCCTTCTGGTAAATGTCACTTCGCCGCCCCGGAATCCGGCCGTTATGCTGTCTCCCGGCTGGGGCTCCATGGAGAGAAGCTGCTCAGCCAGCGGATCCTCGATGACCTTCTGGATAGCTCTCTTGAGCGGTCTGGCTCCCATCTTCTCATCACCGTATTTGTCTACGATATGATGCTTCAGTGCCGGTGAGATGCGGAGAGTGACATTCATCTGCTCCCGCATCCTGCGGACCAGGTCCTCGCAGAGGAGGCCGCAGATGGCGTACATCTCCTCTTCGGAGAGCATATGGAAGACCTGGATCTCGTCGATCCGGTTGATGAATTCCGGCCGGAAGATCCTGCGGACCTCCTCCATGACGCCTTCCTTCATCTTCTCATAGCTCTGCTGCCTGGACGGCTTGTCCGCGAATCCCAGGGACTTGGGCTGGGTGATCTTCATGGCGCCGATATTGGAGGTCATGATGACGATGGTGTTCTTGAAATTCACCTTATTGCCCCGGGAATCCGTGATGTGGCCCTCGTCCAGGATCTGGAGGAGCACATTGAAGACATCGTGGTGGGCCTTCTCGATCTCGTCAAAAAGAATGACGCTGTAGGGGTGGCTGCGGACCTTCTCGGACAGCTGGCCGCCCTCCTCATAGCCCACGTAGCCCGGGGCGCTGCCGATGATCTTGGATACAGCGTACTGCTCCATATATTCGGACATGTCCACCCGGATCAGATCCTGGTCCGAGCCGAAGATCACCTCCGCCAGGGCCTTGCTCAGCTCGGTCTTGCCCACGCCGGTGGGTCCCAGGAAGAGGAAGGAACCGATGGGCCGTCTGGGATCCTGCAGGCCTGTCCTGCCGCGCCGGATCGCTCTGGCCACAGCCTTCACGGCCTCCTCCTGGCCGATCACGCGCTTATGCAGCTCGTCCTCCAGGTGGAGGAGTCTGGTGCTCTCCCGCTCTGTCAGGCGGGTGACCGGGACATGGGTCCAGACGGAGATCACGTCGGCCACGTCCTCCTCGCGGACCTCGGCGGGCATCCTGTCCCTGCGGCGTTCCTGACGGTTCTCGGCATTCTTCCTGCGCCGTCTGAGACGGACCTGTTCGTCTCTGCTCTTCCTTGCCGCCTCGATGTCTCCCTGCCGGAGCGCCTCCGCCAGCCGTTCGTCCGCCTCGCGGATCTCCTGGTCCAGGGCCAGAACGGGATCTCTGTCCTGCTCCATGGCCCTGAGGCGCACGGCCGCGCAGGCCTCGTCGATGACGTCGATGGCCTTGTCGGGCAGACGGCGGTCGTTGATATAACGGGCCGACAGATCCACGGCGGCCTTCATGGCCTCCGGAAGGATCGTGACGCCGTGGTGCTTCTCATAGGTGTGGGCGATCCCTTCCAGGATCTGCAGGGTCTGGTCCGCGGTGGGTTCCTCCACCTGCACCTGCTGGAACCTGCGCTCAAGGGCGGCGTCCTTCTCGATATATTTACGGTACTCACTGATGGTGGTGGCGCCGATCAGACGCAGTTCACCCCTGGCCAGAGAGGGCTTGAGGATGTTGGAGGCGTCGATGGAGCCCTCCGCGCCGCCGGCACCGATCAGGGTGTGAACCTCATCCACGAAGAGGATGATATTGCCGGCGCTGATCACCTCGGAAATGATCCTCTTGATCCTCTCCTCGAATTCTCCCCGGTACTTGGTGCCTGCCACGATCCCGGACAGATCCAGGGTCAGGAGACGGCAGTCCCGCAGGGTGGGCGGCACCTGTCCCCGCACGATCCTCTGGGCCAGTCCTTCCACGATGGCTGTCTTGCCGACGCCCGGCTCTCCCACCAGGCAGGGGTTGTTCTTGGTCCGCCGGCTCAGGATCCTGGTGATCCTGAGGATCTCCTCCTGCCGGCCTATGACCGGGTCCAGCCGGCCTTCCGCCGCCAGGGCGGTGAGATCGCGGCTGTACTGCTGCAGGATGCCCTGCTGCTCCTCCGTGCCCGACAGATCCTCCCTGTGGGCGGCGGGATCCTCTCCGATGGCCGCAAGGATCTCATAGTAGAGCTTGGCCGGGTGAACGCCCATGGCGTCGATGAGCTTGCAGGCAACGCTCTGCCCCTCCGCGATGATGGCCAGGAGCAGGTGCTCCGTCCCGATCCTCTCGGAATGATATCTCTCCGCCTGGGCGGCGGCCATGTTCATGATCTTCTGGCAGCGGGGGGAGAAGCCCTCATGGTCGAGCAGGGCAAGATTGCCGGACTCAATGGCCAGCTGCCGGATCATTTCCGTCAGCCTCTGCACGGTGATCTGATTGTCTGTGAGGATCTGCGAGGCCACGCCTCTTGTCTCTTCGATCAGTCCCTGCAGGAGATGCTCCGACCCGATGTAGTTCTGCCGGTTCTTCCGGGAGGCTGCCTTGGCCAGTTCAATGGCGTGTTTCGCGATCTCTGTGTATTGTTTTTTCATCCGTTTCCTTCCGTCGCTGCATCATATTCATCATAGATCCGGTCCACCAGGGTATGCAGATCCTCCCTGTTCAGACCGTGGCATCTGGCATCGGCCAGCAGGACACGCAGTTCCTTGGCTGTGCGCCTCACGGCGGCGTCCCTGTCTGTCTCCACGCAGATGAAGGCGCCCCGGCGGCGGTCGACCTTGACATAGCCTTCCTGCCGGAGGACCGTATAGGCCTTGTTGACCGTGTGCATATTGATGCCGATGTCCTCCGCGAGCTGACGCACGGAAGGCAGCACCTCTCCGTCCACATAGCGTGCGGTGGCGATCCCCAGCTTGATCTGGTTGCAGAGCTGCTGGTAGATGGCCTCGTCACTGCTGAAATCGATCTGTATCAGCATCATATCTTTCCTTTCCAAGCACACAGGCTCCCCTGAGGCCATGCCCCGGGGAGCAAAATGCTATCTGTTATACGGATGTTATAACAGATAGCATTTTTTGTCAAGTATGGGTGTCAGTGAAGGAACTGATAGTCCAGGTCGTCCTCTTCATCCTCGGAGAAGTCGGCAGCGTCAAAACGCTTCTTGTTTTCTTCCGGCTCTCCGACCGGTTCCTCTGCCTCCTCCTGGGCGTAGAGATCATTGTCCTCATAGAGGTCGTCTTCAGACTGGGCGTCCACGCTGCGGAGGATCTCCTTGAGGGACAGGTGTACGCGGGCCCCGCGCCGGTTCCCGGCGGCGTGCTCATCACCGGCTCCCTCCGGATCCTCTTCGTAGGAATAGTCCTCTGCCTCTCCGACCTCCATGTCGTCGATCAGGGCATCGTCGCCGGCGTCGTCCTCAGGAACGTCCTCTTCATAGTCTTCCGGCATGTCTTCAGGAAGATCCCCGGCGTTGGCCTTGTCCTCTTCCGGTTCCTCCTCCTCTTCATCGAAGAAGGATTCCTCTTCCGCTTCTTCCTCCTCGTCGTCACGGGCGCCGAAGATCCCTCGGACAAAACCCATGAAGCCTCCGGCGGCAGCGGCTTTCTTCTTCCTGCGTCCCTTGGCGGAAGTCCTGGGCTCCCGCTTGCGGACCGGCGCCTCTTCGGCCTCCTCCGGTTCCTCCGCGTCTGTCACTTCATCGACAGGTTCATCGGCGGCAGCGGCTGTCTCATAGTCCTCAGGCTCAGCGGCAGGCTCCTCTTCGTAGGTCCCGTCGGCATAGTCCTCGTCGGTGTAGGCTTCGTCGGTGTATCCTTCTTCGTAACCTTCCTCAGGATACTCCTCCGCGTATTCCCCGTCGTTATAGGCCTCTTCCCCGTCTCCGGCGTACTCCTCGTATTCTTCCTCGTAGTAGCCGTCCTCTTCCTCGGGATAATCGTCATAGGCCTCATCATAGGCTTCATCCGCGTCCGTATGACCGCCGGAGGGATAGATATCGTCCTCCTCGTCGGCGTAATCGGCAGGCTCCTCCTCGAAGCCCTCCAGATCATCGTCATAGCTTCTGCGTCTGCTGCCGCGGCGGCTCTGGGCGATCCGCTCTCTGGCCTTCTCCCTGCGGCTGGGCCCTCTGCCGCGGGTATTTCTCCGGATGATCAGCAGGAGGAAAGCGGCCAGGGCGATCAGCAGGATGCCGAGAACGATGGCGATCACTCTCCAGACGGAGGCGCTGCGGCTGCCGGCCGTGGCCTGGGCCTCCAGCTCGTTCATCTTCTGCAGGTCAGCCAGCTTGAGGCGGGTCCCTGTGTCGTAGTTGTAGACATACCAGTTGCCTACGCCGTCTTCATCCGTATCGAACTGAAGATTGTAGGAGGCGTTGGGATCCGTCCAGGGGCTGTCGGCGTGTTTGGCCTCGTCCCCTGTGAGAGCTGCGTCCGCGCCGGTGGCCGGGGCCAGGGTCGTGGTGGTGGTAGTGGATTCCGTGCTTGTCAGCGCTGCCGCTTCTTCAGCCGCCTTGCGGGATTCCTCCGCGGCAGCCTCCTCAGCGGCTTTCCTGGAAGCCTCCTCAGCGGCCGCTTCCTCCGCTGCCTTACGGGATTCCTCTGCGGCAGCTTCCTCCTCGGCCTTGCGGGACGCCTCTGCCGCCGCCTTCTCCTCTTCTTCCTTTTTCTTCTTTTCCTCTTCTTCCTTCTTCTTGGCTTCCTCTTCGGCCTTCTTCTTCTCTTCTTCTTTCTTCTTCTTTTCTTCCTCGGCCTTGCGCTCGGCCTCGGTCTTATAGCCGTCGACAAACTGTGCGCTGACATAGCCTGTGCGGTCATCCTTCAGACGGATCTGCACCCAGACATTGCCATCCTTGTCAGTCTTCTCTCCGATGACGGTAAACTTGTCGCTCTTGTACAGCAGGCCGATGACACCGCCCTTGCTGGACGGCTCGCTCCGGACATTGACGCCGTCGTCATTGACATTCTCAGCCTGTACGGTGACAGCCGGCGCAGATAAGCTCAGGAACATGCCCAGGCTCAGTGCGGCAGCCATTGCCCGCAGAGCACTTCGTTTTCCGTTCATCCTACCCTTCTTCATCTTCCTGCCTCCTCAACCCACTGCGGATTCATCGGCGGTCTCATCGATCGCTTTTCCTATATCGCTGCGCATGTACTGCCCGTCGAAACGGACCCACTCCGCCGCTTTATAAGCCGCGGCTCTGGCCGTCTTCAGGTCACTGCCCAGGGCGGTGACGCCCAGCACACGGCCTCCGCTTGTCACGACCTGTCCCTGCTCATTGAGCGCGGTGCCCGCATGGAAGCAGAAGCAGTCGTCCCGGCCTTCAAAGTTCTCCAGGCCCTCGATCACCTTGCCCTTTTCATAGGCCAGGGGATAGCCGCCGGAAGCAATGACCACACATACCGCCGCGTTGTCGGCGAACTTCAGATCGATCTGGTCCAGGGTCCCGTCGATGCAGGCCTCCATGACATCCACGATGTCTGTCTCCATCCTGGGCAGCACCACCTGGGTCTCGGGATCGCC
>DGGX01000010.1:9223-9546 GCA_002392385.1 Lachnospiraceae bacterium UBA3863 | reverse complement strand
CTTCGAGCAGTGGGTCAAGGACGAGAAGCTGGGCTTCGTTGCCAGCCACTATGACGGCTTTGCCCAGGGCGTGGCCGGCAAGCTGGACTCCATGCTGATCCCCGCCTTCTCCATGCTGATCAAGCAGGGCACCGCCTGCGCCGTCGAAGGCGACATCAAGGTCGCCATGGCCATGTCCATCCTTAAGACCATCTCCGGCATGGGCCAGCTCAGCGAGATGTATTCCATCGATTTCAACGAGGACATCTGCATCATCGGTCACTCCGGCTCCGGTGACGCCGACATCTCCAGGGCCAAAAAGCCCACCATGAAGATCGTCCCCG
>DGGX01000010.1:8980-9151 GCA_002392385.1 Lachnospiraceae bacterium UBA3863 | reverse complement strand
GCAAGACCGGCGGCGGCTACCTCACCCAGTTCTATCCCGAGGCGGGCCCTGTCACCTACCTGGGCATCACCCAGGACCGCGACGGCCACTTCAAGTTCGTGGTCGCCGAGGGCGTCAACGAGGAGGGCCCGATCTTCACCTTCGGTGACACCAACATGCGCACCCGCTTCA
>DGGX01000010.1:0-8912 GCA_002392385.1 Lachnospiraceae bacterium UBA3863 | reverse complement strand
AACCGCTGGAGCGAGGCCGGCCCGACCCACCACATGGCCGCCGCCACCGGCAGACACATCGACACCATCCTCAAGGTCGCCAAGATCTTCAATGTGCCGGTGGATGTGATCACAAGGTAAAAGAGGCCGGATCGTCAGATAACTGGATTATTGCATAAAACATTCCCCGGAGACGCGCTCTCGCTCAATCGGAAACGCAGCGGTACTATCATTTTTCCTGCGCCAGAGGCTTGGAAAAATGAAGTGCCGGCGTTTCCTTAAGGTCTCCGGGGAATGTACGGAGTGATTTTGAAATGGCAGGAAAGAATATCGATATGGAGGCGATCCGGGAGCACAGGAACAGGACCAATGCCTTTGCGGGGCATCTGCATCTTGTGACCACCGAGATCCGGGAGGGGTATGCCCGGGTGGAGGGGGAGACGGCTCCCTGGATGCTGAATCCCGTGGGGTCCCTGAACGGCGGTCTGCTCTACACGGCGGCCGACGCGGCCTCGGGCGGCGCGGCCAGCAGCACAGGAGAGGCGGTGACCACCGTGGACGGCACACTGCGCTATTTTCGTCCCGGTATTGGAATAAAGCGGATCATCGCCGAGGCGACGATCCGCAAGAGAGGCAAGAGTCTGATCTATCTGGACGTCTCTGTCTCCGGCGTCCGGGAGGACGGCACGCAGACAGAGCTCTGCGCAGGTATCTTCACCTTTATGATCCTGCCTGTTTCCGCTTTGAGCGGAGCCGTGGCCGCCGGATATAAAGGACTGCAAGGATGAGTCCGGCGGCGGAGAGGATCAGGCAGGGCAGCAGGACCCTGCTGCGCCAGGTGAAGACGACGGTGTGAGCGCCGGCGGGCACCCGGATCCCGATCAGGCCGCCGCCCAGCGGCAGGATGTCTGTCCGCTCACCGTCAAGACTTACTTCCCAGCCGCCCGCGAGAGGAATGGAGGTCATCAGGATGCCGTCCTGAGAGGCCGTGACCCTGCCCTCTACGCGGGTGTCTTCAAAGGAAGTGATCTGCATGGGTTCCTGAGACAGGATCTCATAGCCCTCTTCAAAGGCCGCGTCGTCGTAGGCGGCGCAGAGCAGCCGCACACTGCCCGTGCGGCGGTAGGTCTTTTCAAACTGCCCTCTGTCCGTGAGGGCGAATTCCACCTCCAGAGGTTCCCCTTCTTCCATCCATCCCACATCGATCAGGCTGCGTCCCGCAGAGAGCTCTCTGTCCTCCCGGACAGAGCTGTTGGCGTAGATGAAACGGCCCGCGTTGGGGGCATCCACATAGAGATAGACGTACTGATGACGGTCGGAGACATAGTTGGCGTGGACGGAGGGGATGTCCGTCAGACTCCGGGGGAACATGAGCTCGTAGTCGAAATCATTGGAAGAGCGTATGTCTGTGAGATCGATGTTCTCCGTGTAGAGCTCTTCCTCGTCGATCATGGTGAACATATCCCTTTCCAGGCCGGCCGCCCGGCGCAGCAGGTCGTTCTGCACGGAGAAGGGATCGCTGTCCTCTGGATCCCAGTCAGCCATAGCGGGGGCTGTCATGAAGGCCAGGGGCAGGGCGCGGTCATTGCGGTAGACAAGGACGTTGCCGAACTCTCCGAAGAAGCTGTACCTGTCCGCCTTGGGGTGCTCCACATCCCGGTTCAGGATGTAGCGGACGTCGAAGAGGGCGTCGATCAGGGGCGTGGGATCGTAATAGCGGAAGCTGTTGCCGGTGGCCGCGATGCCCAGATCCTCCATGAGGGCGGAGATCCCGCCGGGCTGGAGAGAGGAGAACTGGGAGAAGCCATTGTAATGATAGAGGGAGGAATCATTGATGGAGACAAAACGCCGGAATTCCGCCCGGAAGAAGGCGCCGTCCTCCGCCTCCTCCATGGCCTCCAGGGCCTCCGCGGTGCTGTCCATGTAGGCGGTGTAGGGCACACGGTCCCCCACGTCGTCCAGATTGGTGATGAAGGAAAACTGGCATTCAAAGAGGACCGGGACCAGCAGAAGGGGCAGGAGGAGCCGCCGCGCGGCCGCCCCGAAGGGGCGGTCCTGGCCGGCTGTGTCCCGGGACCGGACAGCGTATGCCACGGCGGCCAGGAGCAGGAGATAGACGGCCATCAGGACAAGGTTGAGTATAATGTCCGTGCCGGACAGGACCCGGTCGATATCCTCGGACAGACGGATGAGGCCAAACTCACTCAGCAGGATCCCCGGGACATAGACCAGGCAGGCGCAGACGGGCACGACGGCGGAGACGCGGCCGCGGCGCACGGCCAGAAGGCCGCCAAAGCCCATATAGAGGAGGATGAAGCTGTAGATGAAGGCGAACCGGTGGGGCAGGTTGGCGGGGAAATGCATGCCGTGGATGAGATAGTCCAGGGGCTGGATACAGCAGGCCAGCAGCATGAAGACCAGGAGGAGGCTGTAGAGGACCTTCTCCCGGGTCCGGACCTGCCGGTCAGCGTACCAGGCGGGCGCCAGGACCAGGGTCAGGACGCCGCAGTAGATGTTGGGCAGATCCTCGTTGCGGGCCAGGACAGCCGGCCGGGCCCCCAGGAAATGGTCGGGAATGAACTGGAGGGCATTGGTATAGACCTTCATGCCGGGGAAGGCGGAGTCGCTGACCTCTGTTTCGCTCAGCGCCGTGGCCACAGGTCCCAGGATGAAAAGGGAGGTCATGGCGGAGAGGACGGAGAGCACCATGAAACGGACGGTGACGGTGATCATCCGGGCCCGGTCCTCCTTCCAGGAATAGAGGGAGAAGAGCCGTACCAGCCAGTAAAGGGTGATCAGGATGCAGACCAGGACCGCCAGATAGAAGTTGACGATCATGGTCAGGGTCAGAGCGCCATAGTAGAGCGCACGCCGGTCCTTCTCCATGAGCTCTTCCGCACCCAGGACCACCAGGGGGAAGAGGACCACCGTGTCCATCCACATGATGTTCCAGTAGTAGCAGGTCACGTAGGCGCAGAAGGCGTAGAGCAGGGAGAAAAAGGTGACCGACAGGTCGTTGACGCGGAAATGGCCGCGCAGATAGACGGAGAAGGTCCCGGCCGCCAGACTGATCTTGAGAAGGATCAGGAAGGCGACGAGCTCCGGCAGGGCCTGGGGAGGCAGGAAGAAGGCCAGGATATTGAGAGGGCTGGTGGTGTAGTAGGCCATCTGGGCCAGGTGGTCCTTGCCCAGGCCTCCCTCCCAGCTGTAGAGAAGACTCTGTCCCGACAGGATGCGGCTGCGCATCTCTTCAATGTAAGGCGCGTACTGGTGGAAGAGGTCCACCCGCAGGATCATGTTCTCCCCGAAGGGGCGGATCCCCCGCACCGCATAGGTGATCACAACGATGACGGCGGCAGTCAGGACAGCCGCCGCGGTGAATCTGTTCCTGTATAGATGATCCTTCAGTGTCCTTCTGTCTGTTGCCATATGATCCTATCTGCCCTGTCGGGGCGCTGCCGGCTTACTTTCGGAAAATATTATAATGCCTGACAGGGTGGGCGTCCATAAGAGGGTTTCCTTGTACTGGGGCGGCAGCGGGGCTATAATGCTGATAACCGTGGCGCAGGACTGCCGCAGAGACGGCGGAGGGAAGAGATGAACGATTATGTGAGAGAAGAACACGCGCGGCGCTGCGGGAGAGACTCGGCGCGCCGGAAGGAGCGGTCATAGAGATGGACACCTCCTTCCACTTCACGGATCCCCAGTACCGGCAGAGACTGGCCGTGGTGACCCAGGCCAGGGAGATCGATGTCATGCACCCGGCCGCGGCGGTGGCCGCTGAGACACTGCATCCTGAGAATGCGGCCGCTTTCCTCCGGATGCTTATGGGAGAATAAGAGGACCAGAGACCGTCAGATACGGATCGTGAGAACGTTCAGACCCAGAAGATTCTGATAGCGAACGGACTCCGCCATGGCATAGACCATCCGGATACCGATGTTGGAGGCCTTGTCGGCCGGGTCCGTCATGGCCCGTCTTTCGTCAGGATCGAAGGGCCTGCAGTCGTCCCGGATCCGGAGGATCAGGGAGTCGTCCTTGTGCACCGCCCGGATATCCACGGAATGGGGCCGGCTGTCCTTGGAAAAACCATGGTCCACCACATTGCCGGCCATCTCCTCCAGGGCCAGGCCCGCCAGCATGGACCGGCGCCGGTCGACGCCGCTGCCCTCATAGAAGGACTGGACGGCCGCGGCCACCGTGGTGACCTCTTCCATAGTCCGCACGGAGAGGTCCATAAGGGCATCCTCCGGGACACCGAAGGAGGGCGGGATCACCATGAGCTCCGCCATATTGACCGGCAGGCGCCTGTTCATGAGCACCGCGTGGCCCAGAATGAACAGACAGGATACGATACCGTTCATGACATTGGCGATGTAGACACTGTTCATGCCGATGAAGGGGATCAGGAGAGCCGTGAAGGCCGTGACCGTCACGACGGAGTCTAGGAAGACCAGGATGTGCACGAAAAGGTTCTTGCCGGAGGCCTGCCCGTAACAGATGAAGTGCATGACCACGATCCCCGTGGGCATGCAGAAGGGCAGGAAACGGAAGCCCCATTCCGTCATGGAGAAAACGGGGGCGGAGACATCCTGATAGAAGAGACGGGTGAAGGGCCGGGCGCAGACGATGATCAGGACGCAGACGCCGCACATGAGGGGGATGTAGCGCCGGAAGACGTTGCGCATGACATCCTGCAGGGAATGCCGGTCCTCCTCGCCTATGCTGACGCTCATCAGCATGCGGGAGACCGCCAGCATGCCGGTGGGGATGGTCCAGAAGATATTCATCAGGGAGTTGCAGGCCGTGAAGGCGGACAGGCCGTCGCTCCCCACCCAGCGGGTGAGCATGGCGTTGACTGCCAGGCCGCGGAAGGACAGGTAGGCGTAGGACAGGGCGCCGGGGATGCCGATCCGGAAGAGCTCCGCCACGTCCCCCGGCTTTATGCCCTGGAGACTGAAGCGGACATCCGCGTCGGGCCGGAGGAACCAGACGGCCTGGATCAGGCAGTATGCCCAGAGTCCCAGCGAGGAGGACAGGGCCAGGCCCAGGACCTGCATGTGCATGCAGACGATGAAGACCCAGTTTAGAAGGAGATTGATGACGACATAGGCGATACTGGCCGCCAGGGTGAGGTGGGCCCGGTTCTCCAGGGAGAGATAGCCGGACAGCTGCTGGCCCAGGACCTGGGGCAGGACGCTCAGGGCCATGCCCATGAGATAGATGTTGAGACTGGACTGCACGGGCACATCCGCGGTGAAGAGCCTGCCCAGACGCAGTGCCCCGCCCAGAAAGAGGGCAAGGGTCAGGACTGCGGAGATCAGGACAGACAGCTCCATGTCCAGCATAAAGATATCCCGGAAACGGTCTGTGCTGTTGCTGCCCTTGTACTCGGCGCTCAGTATCTGAGAGCCCCCGAGCAGGAGCGCGCTGACGGCACCGATGACCAGGGACAGGGGGGAATAGAGACCCACGGCGCTCATGGCGTCCTGTCCCACGAAATTAGTGGCAAAAATACCGCTGACCAGGCCGTTGACCGCGTTCACGGCCGCCAGCATGATCTGGGCCGGCAGCAGGCGGAAACAGAGCTCCCGGATGATCCTGTCGTCTGAAGGAAGTTTATTCATAATATATCAGTCCCCCCTTTTTGACGGAATCGCGCATCCTGCATGAACGCAGTCCCGTCTCTACTCTAGCTTACAGGCAGGAGGACCCTCCCGCAAGCGTAGAATCAAAGAGATAGGGTCGTACTTGTGCCCGGGGGCATTATCGTGTATGATAGGGAGCAGTGATTGTATGCTTGTATACGAAAGAGAGGTGCCGATGAAGGCCTACACAGAAATGACCAGGGCAGAGCTCCAGGAGGAATTCGCCCGGATGACGGCTGCATACAAGAAATACCAGGCCATGGACCTGAATCTGAATATGGCCAGGGGCAAGCCCTGCAGGGAACAGCTGGATCTCTCCATGGGACTGATGGACGCCCTCAATTCAGAGGCGGACCTGTCCTGTGAGGACGGCACGGACTGCCGCAACTACGGTGTGCTGGACGGCATATCGGAAGTCAAGGAGCTGATGGGGGACATGATGGAGAACAATCCCAACAACCTCATCATCTACGGCAATTCCTCCCTTAATATCATGTATGACACGGTCTCCCGCGCCATGACCCACGGTGTGTTGGGAAACACCCCCTGGTGCAAGCTGGACAAGGTGAAGTTCCTGTGTCCGTCTCCCGGCTATGACCGCCATTTTGCCATCACGGAGTATTTCGGGATCGAGATGATCCCCGTCCCCATGTCCCCGGAAGGTCCGGATATGGATATGGTGGAGCGGCTGGTCGCTGAGGACGAGTCCATCAAGGGCATATGGTGTGTGCCCAAATATTCCAACCCCCAGGGCTACACCTACTCGGACGAGACCGTGCGCCGGTTCGCGAGGCTGAAGCCCGCGGCCAGGGATTTCAGGATCTTCTGGGACAACGCCTATACCATTCATCATCTCTATGATGACCCGCAGGACCACGTGATCGAGATCCTGGCGGAGTGCAAGCGGGCCGGCCATCCGGACCTGGTCTACAAATTCGCCTCCACGTCCAAGATCACCTTCCCGGGCTCCGGCATCAGCGCCCTGGCCACCTCCCCCAACAACCTGGAGGACATCCGCCGTCAGCTGTCCGTGCAGACTATCGGCCACGACAAGGTGAACCAGCTGCGGCACGTCCGCTTCTTCGGCGACATCAGCGGCATGGTCGAGCACATGAGAAAACATGCCGATATCCTCCGGCCCAAATTTGAGGCGGTGGAGGAGATCTTCGAGCAGAATCTGGGCGGTCTCGGCATCGCGGAGTGGACCAAACCCCACGGCGGTTATTTCATCAGCTTCGAGGGCATGCCCGGCACGGCCAGACGCATCGTGGACAAGGCCCGCAAGGCCGGCGTCATCCTGACCAAGGCCGGCGCCACCTGGCCCTACGGCAAGGATCCGCTGGACAACAATATACGCATTGCCCCCAGCTACCCGCCCCTCAATGACCTGAAGGTGGCGGCGGAGCTCTTCACCGTCTGCGTCCGCTATATCAGCATCAAGAAGATCCTGGAGAACATGGACGCCGCGGAGAAGGCGGCCGCCCAGGAATGAAGCGAATGAACTGAATGGACCTGCCATCGCGGGGACCCGGAGAACAGCCGTCCCCGGCGCCTGTTTTCGGGCTGCCTCTTTACAGGAGCAGGCCGCAGAGGGTATAATCAATCCGGTGCGCGGGAGCAGCCTGTGCACCGGCAGGCCGGTGTGATGGAATTGGTAGACGTACCGCACTCAAAATGCGGCGGGGAGACCCGTGCCGGTTCGAGTCCGGCCACCGGCATCTTTTGATAGGGGAAGTAGGAGAGGACTCCTGTACAGGTGTACAGGGGTCCTTTTCTGCGTTAAAATGGAACTGTCGGAGCACATGTCGCCGACACGGAGGTAAAATATACACAGGAGGGATTGAGATGAGCAGGGAAGGATCGAAGGCGTTTCACGGCGCCAATCTGGGCAACTGGCTGGTACTGGAACACTGGATGAGCCCGCATATTTTCGCCGGCACGGACGCGGAGGATGAGATCTGGCTCAACCGGCCGGAAAGCTGGAAGGACTTCACAGACAGAGAAGAACTGGACCGCAGGATGAAGGAACACAGGGATACCTATGTGACGGAGGAGGATTTTGCCTATCTGGCCTCCCACGGGATCGACCATGTCCGCATTCCTGTGCCTTTTTTTATTTTCGGGGACAGGCCGCCCTACGCCGGCTGCATCGAGTATCTGGACAGGGCCTTTGACTGGGCGGAGGCCCACGACATGACCATCCTCATCGACCTGCACACGGTCCCGGGCAGTCAGAACGGCTATGACAACGGCGGGATCACCGGCGTCTGCAGGTGGTGCAAGGATCCCCAGGAGGTGGCCTTTGCCTATACCGTGCTGGAGAGGCTGGCCCAGCGCTATGCCGACCGCCGGGGCCTCTTCGGGATCGAGGTCCTGAACGAGCCCATCAATTTCCTGACCTATATCACGGCTCCTTCCACCGGCAAGGCCCGCAACAAGGAGGAGGCCAGAGGGTCAGGCCCCGTGCCCACCTCCTTCCTCAAGACTTTCTATAAGGAGGCCTACCGGCGGATCCGCAAGTATCTGCCCGCGGACAAGGCCGTGGTCTTCCACGACGGCTTCCGCATGACCGCCTGGAAGGACTTCTTCGTGAAGAACGGAATGGAGAATGTCTACCTGGACGTGCACATCTATATCTTTGCCATGGAGAATATCGCCCATATCCACAAGCCCTGGCTCTACAAGGCTTATATCGCGGCGGACCGTCTGCGCCTGAAGATGGTCCAGAAGTATACGCCGGCCATCGTGGGCGAATGGTGCCTGTGCGCCGCCTATGCCTTCGATACGCCCAGGGACGGGCTCAGCGAGGAGGCCTACAGGGCGGAGAAGCGCCGCCGCTATAACGAGGTGGCGGAGATCGAGCTCAGCGTCTGGGAGGAGACCGCCGGTTGGTATTACTGGAACTACCAGCTCCGGAAGGACCTCTCCGATATGCCCGACCAGCGGTGGAAGGATCCCTGGGATCTGCGCAGATGCATCGAAGAAGGATGGCTGCCGGAAGTCTGACGGAGACTGTCTGATCATTGGGCAATTTGCGCAGGAAAAAGTACAGTTCACGACAGGACCGGGAACAGTAAGAGAGAATGTGATAAATTAGAAATAATTATTGTCGGCTTATTGTTGTTTTTGCACAAAGAGTACAGGAGGCGGGTATGACGCAGAAAAATGCACTCAATCCTTATCTCCCCAGTTGGGAGTATGTACCGGATGCCGAGCCCCACATCGTGGACGGCCGTGTTTACGTGTATGGCTCACATGATCTCTTCAACGGCATCAACTTCTGCC
>DGGX01000034.1:5059-10468 GCA_002392385.1 Lachnospiraceae bacterium UBA3863 | reverse complement strand
CGGCGTTGGAGCCCAGGAAGTAGTGCGGGAACAGCTCCACGAAGTCGAACAGCCGCTCGAAGGTGCCCCGGTCGATCTTCATGGGGATGTGCTCGTGGTTGAACACGATGCAGTGCTCGTTGTAGTACAGGTACGGAGAATACTGGAAGTACCAGGGCTTTCCGTCCAGCGAAATGGGGATGACGCGGTGATTCTGCCGCGCGGGAAAGCCGATGCGCCCCGCGTAGCCGGGGTTTTCCACGCACAGCATGCACCTGGGGTAGCCGGCCTGCTTCGCATTGCGGGCGGCGGCGATGTCCCGGGGATCCTTTTCCGGCTTGGACAGGTTGATGGTGATGTCCAGGTCGCCGTAGTCCGTGCGGGCCTTCCACTTGAGGTCCCGGGCGATCCGATAGCGCCGGATGTAGTCCGTATTGCGGGAGAAGCTGTAGTACCACTGGGTCGCCCTTCCCGGGTCCTCCTCTTCATAGATCCGGCGGAAATGCCGGATGACCTCTGAGGGCCGGGGCGTGAGGGCCCCCATCAGACTGGTGTCGAACAGATCGCGCTGCACGATGCTGTCGCCGTCCAACAGACCTCTGGCGGCGGCATCGTCGATCAGGACTGACAGGATCCGCTCCAGCCGCTCTCCCGATTCCAGTTCCCGTTCCGTGAAGGAAGCCGCATACTTCTCTGCCTCCTCTTCGGATCCCTCATAAGCGTCCAGCTTCAACAGCCGCAGAAGGCTGTTGATACTGTAGAGCAGGTCTTCCCTTTCGATCAGCCCCGTGCGCAGGGCATAGGCCGCGAGTTCTGTGATGGATGTCTGTACCGGATTCATGATTGTCCTCCTATATATACCTTCTCCTGTCCATCCAGGTCTTCTTTACAGATCCTGTTCATGGAATGTATAGAGCATTTTTTACAGATTCGTATTGTAGCTCACCCAGGGGGCATCGCCCTTGCGGATCATCAGCTCCTGGGTCTTGACGCTGACGCTGGTGCCCGGGGCCACACTGCTGGTGATGAAAACGTTCGAACCGATCACGCTGCCCTTGCCGATCACCGTCTCGCCGCCCAGGATAGAGGCACCCGCATAGATAGTGACATCGTCCTCGATGGTGGGGTGACGCTTGTTGCCCCGCAGGCGCTGGCCGCCTCTGGTGGACAGGGCGCCGATGGTCACGCCCTGGTAGACCTTCACGTGCTCACCGATGATGGAGGTCTCGCCGATCACGATACCGGTCCCGTGGTCCATGAAGAAATACTTGCCGATGGTGGCGCCGGGATGGATATCGATACCGGTCCGGCTGTGAGCATATTCCGTCATGATCCTGGGGATCAGCGGCACCTTGAGCAGGAAGAGCTCGTGGGCCAGCCGGTTCACCGTGACCGCCAGGAAGCCGGGGTAGCACAGGACCACCTCCTGCTTGTTGTAGGCGGCGGGATCTCCCTCAAAGCCTGCCTCCAGGTCAGTGTTGACCAGCTCGCGCACGGCGGGGATCCGCAGCATGAAGCGGATGGTGATGTCCTCCGCCGCGATCCGGCGCTGGTTCTCATCCGCCTCAGCCATATCCGGCCGGAAGGCCAGGGCGATGGCGATCTGCTTCTGCAGATGATAGATCACGTCCTCGATCAGGAGGGCGATCCGGCTGTCGTTGTTGTAGCTGCGGTACATTTTCTCCCTGAAATAGCCGGGGAAGAGGATGGTCAGCAGCTTGCCGGTCAGTTCAATGATCACTTCGCTGTCCGGCTGGGTGGAGACGATCACGTTGTCGATGTCGCGCTGCTTGCCGTAGTCGCCCAGAATGGCCTCCGTAGCCGCCTTGATGGTGTTCTCATTCAGTGCATAAAGCCTTGTCTGTTCAGGACTCATGCTTCTCCTCTCTCACTCTTGTGTTTCCAGTCCGGCCAGGTAATCGATGAACTGCTGTGCCGTCCGTCCGGAGGTGCTGCCGTTTCTGACCTCCCAGGCATTGGCCTTCTGCAGGAGCTCCTCCTCCGTCAGCCTGATCTGGGGGTATCTTCGGGCCAGTTCCTTCACTATGCGGCGGTATTCCTGGGCTGAGGGCTTCAGATAGCCGATGGTCACGCCAAAACGGGCCGCCAGGGATGTCTTCTCCTGGACGGTGTCGCTCCGGTGCATCTCGTCGTCGCTGCGGTCGCTCCGGTCGCTCCAGTTCTCCCGGATCAGGTGACGGCGGTTGCTGGTGGCATAGATCAGCACATTCTCCGGCCGCATCTCCAGACCGCCCTCGATCACGGCCTTCAGATACTTATATTCCGTCTCGTGATCCTCGAAGGACAGGTCGTCCATGTAAATGATGAAGCGATAATTGCGGTTCTTGACGTAGTTGATGACCGTCTGCAGGTGCTCCAGCTCATGCTTGTAGATCTCGATCATGCGCAGGCCCCGGTCATAGTACTGGTTGAGGATCGCCTTGATGCTGGTGGACTTACCCGTGCCGGCATCTCCGTAGAGGAGGACATTGTTGGCGGGCCGGCCGCTGACGAAGGCCTCCGTATTGGCCACCAGCTTCTCCTTCTGGGGCTCATAGCCGATCAGGTCGTCCAGGACCACGTCGCTGGTGGCCGTTATGGGGATCAGCAGGGTGTCCCGCAAACTCTCCTTGAAGGCCCCGTAGGTAGAGGCCGGCGAGGGCGCAAGGCCCTGCCCGGGTGCCGCGGAAACGGCCCTTCTGCCCAGCCGGAAGGCCTTATTGAGCCCCAGCGTTCCCACGCCGTAGTCCCGGTAGAAATCCGTGACGATACCATAAAGGGTGTCCGTGACAGCTTCCACGGCCGCGGCATCGGCGTCTGCCGCCGGCACCGGCACCGCCGCGATCCGGTCGCTCAGGAGCCGCACCTTCTCGCTGACGCTCTTATTATAGAAACGCTCCGTCTTGGCCACCGCGTGATAATCCGTGATCGTGCGGAAACAATCCACTCCCAGGGCCTCCCCCAGAGGGGCAAAATCATAGTCGAAGAGCCGGCGGAAGATCCACAGATCGCTCTTCACGAAGGTGTTCACCGCCCCCTCCACGGCGCCGCGTTTCTCCGCCACCAGGGTGAAGGGCGTCTCCGTCGTCGCCAGGAGAAAAGCCAGATAATCCTGCCACAGGTTGCGGTTGAAGCCGTACTCCGTAGCCACATCCAGCAGCCTGTGCACCTGGTCCAGCACACGGGCGGCCAGCGCTTCCCGGTCCGGCGTCACGGAGGCTCTGCCAGAAGCCGGAAGCTGCGCACCGGGCAGCAGGGGCTCCGCCTCGCGGCAGATCTCGGCGATCTTCTGCAGAATACTGTCCCGGTCGATATTGCGGTAGACGATGAGACGGGAGGTCAGTCGGTACATGTACAGTCTCCTTGCGTTTTCATAAACCTGTATCTCTTATATTTTGAGGAGTTTCAGGGTCTGCGTCAATCGTTTTTCAGCTTTTTGTAAACCTCACGTCTATTGAACCCACGCCCCGGGTCCGATACAATGAGGGCAATGAATCTATGAATGTACGGAGGTATTGCATGCCGGAACAATTTCACGAAATACAGACGCCGTCGGGGCGCGGCGCCTATGCGACCGGAAACGAGCGCGCTGCGCGCTGCATCCTGATCGGGCTCAACACCTCGCAGAAGCCGGAAGAATATGACCGCTCCATGCGCGAACTCAAGGCCCTCGCTGAGGCGGTGGACCTGGAAGCCGTGTGGTCCATGGTCCAGAACGCCCCGGCCGTCACTCACGCCACTTATATCGGCAGCGGCAAAGTCCAGGAACTGAAAGACGAGATCGAGATCGGCGACGCCGATCTGGTCATCTTCAACGAGGCCCTCTCCCCCCTGCAGACCCGCAACCTCGAAAAGATCCTCGACACCGAAGTCCTCGATCGCACCGGCCTGATCCTGCAGATCTTCTCCCGCAGGGCGCGGACCCGGGAGGCCAGACTCCAGGTGGAGAGCGCCCAGCTCAAATACATGCTGCCCCGCCTGATCGGCCTCGGCCATAAGCTCTCCCGCCAGGGCGGCGGCAGCGGCCGCCTGTCCAACAAGGGCGCCGGCGAGCAGCAGCTGGAACTGGACCGCCGCCACATCGAGCACCGCATCGCCCAGCTCCGCCGCGAACTCGAATCCGTCGACCGCGAGCGCGACGTCCAGCGCACCCGCCGCTCCCGCTCCGGCCTCCCCCGCATCGCCCTGGTCGGCTACACCAACGCCGGCAAGTCGACCCTGCTGAATGCTCTGCTGAAGATGAATGCGGCGGGAAGTGCAGGGGCAGCGTCTGGTTTGGCTTCTGGTGAGGCGGCTGGCTCTGGTAAGTTCGCCGGGCGGGCTGCTGGCCAGGCCACTGGGCGAGCCTCTGAACGATCCGTTGGCCAGGCCGCCGGGCGGCCGGTCGATCCTGCCCTTGAAAACAAGCTCGTCTTCGAGAAGGACATGCTCTTCGCCACCCTGGACACATCCGTCCGCCGCCTGGACCTGCCCGGCCGCATGCCCTTCCTGCTGGCGGACACGGTTGGTTTCGTCTCGCAGCTGCCGCATGATCTCGTGCAGGCCTTCCGCTCCACCCTCGAAGAAGTCTGCGGCGCGGACCTGCTCCTGGAAGTCATCGACTGCTCCGATCCCGACCATGAAATGCACCGGAAGGTCACAGACGACACCCTCCTTGAGATCGGCGCCGGCGACATCCCCCGCATCTACCTCTACAACAAGGCCGATCTAGTGGATGCGGAGACAGCGGAGCCCTTCCCTGCATCCATCCCCTTCGTGCCGGAAGGCCGCCGGGACGTCCTCTACCTGTCCGCCAAGAAACAGCTGGGCTTGAACCTGCTCCTGGACCTGATCGACGACGCCCTGCGCGGCGGACGCGTCAGCTGCCGCTTCCTCTTCCCCTATGACAAGGTCGGCCTCCTGCAGAGCCTGCGGGCCTCCTCCGTGATCGAGTCCGAAGAATACACGGCTGAAGGCTGCCTCGTGCAGGTCCTCTGCCCGAAGAAGGACGCGCAGAGGCTGAGAGAATATCTGACATGATACCCGCCGCGGTGATAACAGGCTGCTATGCCATCGTTGTTGCCGCGGTGATTTTTCGCTTCTAATCACACAGCTGATAACGGTCTGCCCCGGCATCGTTATCCGGTGTGTGATTATTAGCTTCTTTTCACACAGCTGATAACGGTCCGGCCTGGTATCGTTATCCGGTGTGTGATTATTAGCTTCTTTTCACACAGCTTATAACGGTCCGACCTGTTATCGTTATCGAGTGTGTGATTTATAGCTTCTTTTCACACAGCTGATAACGGTCTGGCCTGCTATCGTTATCCGGTGTGTGATTATTAGCTTCTTTTCACACAGCTGTTAACGGTCTGCCCCGGCATCGTTATCCGCCGCGTGATTATTGGCTTCTAATCACACAGCTGATAACGGTCCGACCTGTTATCGTTA